>JALGTG010000011.1 GCA_029821495.1 Candidatus Hebobacteria bacterium | reverse complement strand
ACAACACCGACCGACCCCACGGAGCACTCGCCTGGAAAACGCCAGCCCAGGTGCTCAACGAATATCAGCAATCACTCGCCCAAGGTGTTACCTATGTTTGACAAGCCTACAGGGAGAGGCTGGAGCTACGGTGCTGCCATGTACGGGCAGCAGGTATGGAGTAGGCGATGAGCACGGTGCGAGGGAGACGGGAGATTGGAGGAAGGGCCGGCGCCTTCGGCGCAGTGTCGCTGCATACAGCACTGATGGGAGGCGATCGGAGCGGCTGGCAGGACCCTGGCGCCCTCCGAGAGAGCTCCCGCGGGCCCTGGCGCCGCCTGCCGCACAGCACCGTCGCGCGGGATCCAGGGCAAGAGGGAATGGTGGGGCCGCGGCGAAGGCGAAAAGGAATCATCGGCAGTCGGTAGCTTGGGCGAGCCGTGGCTGCTGCCCGCGGGAGGCCTGTCGTGCACGAGACGACTCCTTGCTGGAACCGGGAAATGGAGTTCATGGAGGAGGGCCACCTCCGTCCCCTGCAGTCGGAGCGACTGCGGGATGTTGTCGCGCGCGTCTACGAGAGGGTGCCCTACTACAAGGAGAAGCTGGACGCGGCCGGTGTTAGTCCGGAGGATATCAGGGGCATTGAGGACATCGTAAGGCTTCCGTTCACAAGCAAGGATGACCTCCGTGATACATACCCCTTCGGGCTGTTTGCCGTACCCATGGAGCAGGTGGTGCGGGTACACGCCTCCTCTGGAACGACGGGCCGGCCGACCGTAGTCGGGTATACGCGCCGAGATGTCCAGATGTGGGCGGAGGTAATGGCCCGGACATTCGCGGCAGGGGGCACACACATTGGCGACGTGGTGCAGAACAGCTACGGGTACGGGTTGTTCACAGGGGGACTCGGGGCTCACTATGGAGCCGAGCTGATTGGCGCCTCGGTTGTTCCGACGTCGGGCGGGCAGACCAAGCGCCAGGTACAGATTCTCCAGGACTTCGGATCCACGGTGCTGTGTTGTACGCCGTCCTACGCGCTGGTGATTGGGGAGACCGGCAGGGAGATGGGCGTTGACTTCGCGGGTCTTCCGCTGCGAGTGGGCTTCTTCGGGGCCGAGCCGTGGTCTCAGAGCATGCGGCAGGAGATTGAGGCATCCCTGCATGTTGATGCTCTGGACATCTATGGCCTCTCCGAGATGATCGGCCCGGGCGTCAGCTTCGAGTGCCTCGAAAAGGGCGGACTGCACATCAACGAGGATCACTTCTTCCCTGAGGTGATTAACCCGAAGACGGGCGATCCGGTGCCCGACGGGGAGCTTGGGGAGTTGGTCTTCACGTCGCTGACGAAGGAGGCGCTGCCGGTGTTGAGATACCGCAGCCGCGACTTGACTCGCATTGTGACGGAGCCCTGCGGATGCGGCCGAAGCCTGCGCCGGATGGAGCGCGTGACCGGGCGGACGGACGAGATGCTGATCGTGCGGGGAGTGAATGTCTTTCCGTCGCAGGTTGAGGAAGTGCTGATGCGGATTGAGGAGACCACGCCTAACTACCTGCTGGTGCTGGACCGTAAGCCCCGGGGCATGGACGAGATGGAGGTCCAGGTGGAGGTGTCCGAGAGGACGTTCTCGGACGAGATGTCGAAGCTGGAAACACTGAGCGAGCGCATCGGGGGCGAGATTGAGGAGACACTGGGGTTGAGAGTGTCGGTGAGGCTGGTGGAGCCGAGGAGCCTCGAGCGCAGCACGGGCAAGGCGAAGCGCGTGATGGATCGGAGGGACCTGGGCAGATGACTGCGATACAGATATCGGTGTTTCTGGAGAACAAGTCCGGTCGCCTCGCAGAGGTGACACATGCCCTGGCGAAGGGAGGGATCAACATCCGCGCGCTATCCCTGGCGGAGACGATTGACTACGGGGTGCTGCGGTTGATCGTGGACAAGCCGAAGGAAGCGAAAACAGCGCTGGCCGAGGCGGGATTCACGGTCACCGAGACGGAAGTGATAGCAGTGGCGATGCCGGACCGGCCGGGGGGGCTGGCGGGGATCGTGGACTTGGTGACGCGGCACGGGCTGAACATCGAGTATCTGTATGCATTCGTGGGACAGCGAGGTGAGAATGCGGTGGTGATCTTCCGGGTAGACAATGCCGAGGAAGCGATTACCGCACTGCAAGAAGGCGGCGCTCACGTCCTCTCCGCCGCCGAGCTCAGCGCCATCTAGGCGCCAGGAAGGAAGAGGAGGGAATACAATGAGAAGTCCGACTCGTATGCTGGTTGTGCTGACAGCTCTGCTGGCCGGACTAGTTTGGGCAGTGGGCTGCGGCGAGCAGCCAGCGGAACAGCCGGGGCCCCAGCCGGTGACGGGCGATCCCTATGTGATCGGGGCGATGTTCGCCATAACGGGCGATGCCTCATCGCTGGGGATACCGGAGAAAGAAACCGCCGAGATGCTGGAGCAGATGATCAACGGCGACGGGGGCATCAACGGTCGTCCCCTCAAGATCGTGATCGAGGACACGACGGGGGACAACGCGGAGGCGCTGAAGGCGGCAAGGCGTCTGGTGGAGGGGAACGACGTGCTGCTGGTCGTCGGTCCGAGCCGGACGGGGACGACGATGGCAGCTGTGGAGTACATGGAGGGGGCGGAGGTGCCGCTGATCTCATGCGCGGCGGGCATCGACATTGTGGAGCCTGCCAAGAAGTGGATCTTCAAGACGCCGCAGACCGATCGCATGGCAATCGAGAAGATCATCGAGTACATGGCGGGCCAGAACATCACACGGGTCGCTTCGCTCTCCGACAGTACGGGGTTCGGCAAGAGCGGCCTGCGGGAGATCGAGAAGCTGATGCCGGCGGCCGGGATCAGAGTTGTCACCAAGGAGGAGTACGGTCCCAAGGACACCTCCATGGAGACCCAGCTAACGAAGATCAGGGGAACCAACGCGCAGGCGGTGGTGTGCTGGGGGACTCCGCCGGGACCGGCGATTGTCGCTAAGAACCTGCGGCAGTTGGGAATGGACATCCCGCTGATTTGCAGCCACGGCGTTGCCAACGAGACGTTCCTGAAGATCGCGGGCGACGCGGCGAACGACGTCGTGCTGCCGGCGGGACGCTTGATCGTTGTTGACCAGATTGACGCCGACGATCCGCAGCGGCCGGTGCTGGAGGAGTATGCGCAGGAGTTCAGCAAGCGCTATGGCAAGTCGGCAGACACCTTCGGCGGCCATGCTTGGGACGCGGTAAAGCTGGCGGCCCTGGCGATGGGGCAGGCCGGAGAGGACCGGGAGGCGATCCGGGACGCGATCGAGAGCACAACGGACTTCATTGGGACGGGCGGGGTGTTCAACTACTCCGCGGAGGACCACAACGGCTTGACGAAGGACGCCTTCGTTATGGTCAAGGTGGTTGATGGGAAGTGGAAGCTAGCTCGATAGCACTGGACGTGACACGGAGCTGGGCCCGCGCGAGCGCGGGCCCAGCTTTGGGCTTGCAGGATGACTCTCTGCGCCCGCCGAAGGCGGGCGCGCGCTGTCCTCTATGAATCTACCGGACGCTGCGCAGCTTCTGCAGTACCTGATCTCGGGGCTGACCCTCGGCAGCGTGTACGCAATGATCGCGCTGGGGTTCACCCTGATCCACAATGCCACGGGTATCGTGAACTTCGCGCAGGGCGAATTCGTGGCTTTTGGTGCGCTCATCGCCATCTCCTGCTCCACCACGCTCGGGCTCCCGATGCCTCTTGCAGTGCTGATTGCGGTGGCGGGGGTGGCCCTGTTGGGTGCGGCCCTGGAGAGAGCTGCGATCAGGCCTGCCCGGCGCGCCTCTGTGATAACGCTGATCATAATCACCATCGGCGCCTCCATCTTCCTGCGGGGGATCGCGATGTGGGTCTGGGGCTCGGATGCTCTGCCCATGCGTTACTTCTCGGGCGATGAGCCGATCGGCATTGGAGGCGCGAGCATTCTGCCGCAGCATCTCTGGATTGTCGGCATCGTACTCGTGACCATGGCTGCGCTGTGGGTGCTGGGAGAGAAGACGCAGGTGGGGAAGGCTATGCGCGCATGCGCCGTCGATCGAGACGCGGCGCAACTGGTGGGCATCCCGGCCTCGCGCATGGTGATGCTGTCGTTCGCGCTGAGCGGCATGCTCGGGGGGCTGGCGGGCGCGATTGTTTGCCCCCTCGCCATGGGCCAGTGGGATATGGGCATTACGTTGGGGCTGAAGGGCTTCGCGGCGGCGATCCTGGGTGGCATGGGCAACCCGGTGGGAGCTGTACTCGGCGGAGTGCTGCTTGGCATTCTGGAGTCGCTTGGGGCCGGGTTCTGGTCGGGTCTGAAGAACGCTATTGCGTTTGCGGTTATGCTCATCGTGCTGCTCGCGAGGCCGAGCGGTCTCCTTGGGGCACGGGGCAGGCAGTGAGGCGGCTTGCGTGGAGAGGGCTTTGAGGGCCGGATTGTTCGAACGAGGATGGCCGCGAATATGAGCGTGAGGGGCAAGAGTAGGCAGTGCCGGCTTGCGATCACTGCCGCGCTGACGGCATTGGTTGGATGGGGCACGCAGTTGAGGACGTGGCACTGGCTGGTGGTGGCCGCTGCCGCGGCCGCGGTGCTGCCGTTCCTGCTGGGGAGTGGTTACGCGGTTGGGCTGGCGGCAGAGATCGGGATCTACACCATCGTGGCGCTGGGGCTCAATCTACTGATGGGGTATGCGGGCCAGGTGTCGCTGGGGCAGGCGGCTTTTGTGGGCATAGGTGCGTACACTTCGGCGATTCTCACTGCGAAGGTTGGCCTTTCGCCGTGGCTTAGCATGGTTGCCGGCGTGACGCTGAGCGGGCTGACTGCGGCCGTGGTTGGCGTTCCGCTGCTGAAGCTGCGGGGTCATTATCTCGCGATGGGGACTCTCGGGTTCGGGGTCATCATGAACATATTGATGGTCCAATGGGAGGACCTCACCCGCGGCACGGTCGGCATTTGGGGCATTCCGCCACTCTCGATCGGCGGCTTCGCATTCGACACGGATCTGCGGTTCTACTACGTGGTGGCCGGCGCGGTCATCCTGTGTATGGCGATGGCATCGAACATCATCAACTCCCGCGTCGGGCGCGCAATGCGCGCGGTGCACGGAAGCGAGGTGGCCGCGGGCACGTCCGGGGTCGATACTGGGCGCTATAAGCTGCAGGTGTTTATTCTCTCCGGAGCGATGGCCGGGCTCGCCGGCAGCTTGTATGCCCATCACTTCAGGTATATCGAGCCCGCCAGCTTCGGCTTCGGCCATTCGATCGAGTTTGTGGTGATGGTGGTGATCGGCGGCATGGCCAGCATCTGGGGGGCAATCTTCGGGGCCGGAGCGGTCACGCTGATCGCCGAGCAGGTGCGCCGATCTCTGCAGTACAGCCCGATCATCTTCGGCTTTGTGTTGGTGGCGATCATGATCTTCATGCCATGGGGCCTCTGGCGGGGCGGCATGGACGTCCTGCGGCGGCTTGGCTGGGCTCGGTCGAGGCAGCGAGTGAGCGCGCGGTAGCTAGGTTCGATGTCAGCAGGCACCATACTACAACTCGAGAGTGTGACGAAGCGCTTCGGTGGTCTCGTGGCCGTGGACAGGCTCAGCTTCAGTGTTCAGGACGGCCAGATCAAGGCGCTGATCGGGCCGAACGGGGCTGGGAAGACTACGGTCTTCAACCTGATAACGGGGGTTTACGGGCTGGACGAAGGAGAAATCGAGGTGACGGGCAAGCGTGCCGCCGGCCTGCCGTCGCACGAGGTGGCCCGTCTCGGCGTGGCTCGCACTTTCCAGAACGTCGAGCTGTTTGGGAACATGACAGTGCTGGAGAACGTGATGGTGGGGCTGCACACACGCACGAAGACGGGCATCTTCGGCGCCTCTCTTCGCCTCCCTGGCATGCAGTCGGAGGAGGCGGCCATCGCGGAGAGGGCGAGGAGCTGTCTTGGCCTGGTGGGGCTCGATGGTGTTCGTCCGGAGACGGAGGCGCACTCGTTGCCGTTCGGCCAGCAGCGGCTGCTCGAGGTGGCACGTGGGCTTGCGGCGGATCCCGCGGTGCTGCTTCTGGACGAGCCAGCGGCCGGGCTCTCGACGGCCGAGACGGCGCGGCTGGGGGAGCTGGTGCAGAGGATACGCGACATGGGCGTGACGGTGCTGCTCGTGGATCACGACATGGACCTTGTGATGGAGATATCGGACGAAGTGGTGGTGCTCGACCACGGGGTGAAGATCGCGGAGGGCGCCCCGCGCGACGTGCAGCGCGACCCGCAGGTGATTGCCGCCTATCTAGGGGAGGAGTCGTAGCGTGCTGGTCGTTAGGAGCGCGGAGACCTACTACGGCAACATCCAGGCGCTGAAAGGCGTTTCGCTGCATGTCAACGAGGGGGAGATTGTGGCGCTCATCGGAGCGAACGGCGCCGGGAAGACTACAACTCTGAGAACGATATCGGGGATGCTGGCGCCACGACGGGGGGAGATCGCGTTCGGGGGGCGATCCATCGTAGGCCTTCCCCCGGAGGCCATTGTGCGGGCGGGGATCAGCCAGGTGCCCGAGGGCCGGCGGCTGTTCACGACTCTGTCGGTGCGCGATAACCTGCTGCTCGGAGCGTATCACCTGAGCTGGCGGGAGAAGCGCGCACGTGTGCGGGGGGATCTGGAGCGGATCTGCTCCCTGTTCCCCGTCTTGCGGGAGCGTGCAGACCAAGTGTCGGGGACGCTCTCGGGCGGCGAGCAGCAGATGCTCGCTATCGGGCGCGCGCTGATGAGCCGCCCGCGTCTGCTGCTTCTCGACGAACCATCCTTGGGCCTCGCGCCGCGCGCGGCGCGGACGATCTTCGACGCCATCCCGCGCTTCAGAGGACAAGGGCTCACCGTACTGCTGGTGGAGCAGAACGCACGCGCGGCGCTGCAGATCGCCGATCGCGCCTACGTTCTCGAGACGGGGCGGGCTGTTATGGAGGGCTCGGCTCAGGAATTGCTCAGCCAGCGCGAAGTCCAACGCGCCTACCTGGGCCGGGGCTACCGTCAGGTCTGGGAAGACGAATAGGGGAGGACGGCCATGCCGATCTGGAATCCCAGGGCAGAGACAATGGCTCGGGCCGAGCTGGAGCAACTGCAGTTGGAGCGGCTCCAGGCAATCGGCAATCGCATATGGGAGAGTGTCCCCTTCTATCGGCGGCGATTCGAGGGACTCGGGTTGATGCCCGAACACGTTCGATCGCTCGACGATCTTCGACTGCTTCCGTTCACCGTGAAGGAGGATCTGCGCACGGGATACCCCTATGACCTGTTTGCGGTGCCGCTGAGAGAGGTGGTGAGGATCCACGGATCCTCCGGCACAACGGGGCGGCCGACTGTGGTCGGGTACACGAAGAACGACCTCCGGCACTGGCGCGAGCTCGTGGCGCGGGTGCTGTCCGCGGGGGGAATGACCAAGGACGATGTGGTCCAGATAGCTTTCAGCTACGGGCTGCTGACCGACGCGTTCGGCCTGCATCAGGGGGCGGAGGAGATCGGGGCCTCCGTCATTCCCGTGTCCGCGGGGCGGCCCGAGGAGCAAATCGGCATAATGGAGGACTTCCGGACGACCGCCCTGGTGGGTACGCCCTCGCACGCGCTCCAAATCGCCGAGATGCTCGAGAAGAGGGGTGTGGCGCGCTCCAGGCTGCATCTCAGGTGGGGGATACTGGGGGCTGAGCCGTGGAGCGAAGCGACTCGTCGCAAAATTGAGTCCCTCCTTGGTATTTCAGCCACCGATAACTATGGTATTTCAGAGGTGATGGGGCCCGGTGTTTCGGGGGAGTGTGAGAATCGGAAGCGGGGACTGCACATAAACGAGGACCACTTCCTGTGCGAGGTTGTGGACCCCGAGTCGGGGGAGGTGCTCCCGCCGGGAGAAACGGGCGAACTCGTGATCACGACGCTCACTAAGGAAGCACTGCCGATAATCAGATACCGAACAGGTGATCTCACGGCTCTCGATCCGGAGCCATGTGGGTGTGGCCGGACACTGGTGCGGATGGCGCGGATCTCGGGGCGCACCGACGACATGTTCGTCGTTGGGGGGGTGAAGGTCCTGCCGTCCCAGATCGAAGAGGTGATCTCGGGGGTGGAGGGGCTGGAGCCGCGCTACGTGGTGGTCGTGGATCGGCAGGATGGGGCAGACACCGTTGAGGTGCAGGTAGAGGTGCCGGGTGCTCTCCTGACTGGCGACGTGCGCCATCTCCTGTCCACTCAGGAGTTAGTCCGCCAGCGGCTGGAGGCGGCGCTCGGCTTGGGTGTGGAGGTGAAGCTGGTAGAGCCGAGGACTATTGCTCCATCGGAGGGGCGGACGCAGAAGATAATAGACCGGCGCACATCGGAAGGAAGTGACTTCTAAGAGAGCGAATAACGCCCGGACGATGTCCGGGCGCGGCCATGGAGGGCCGCAATACTGCTGCAACGGAGGTGATCGAAGGAAGCTATGAGGACCCACTGGCTAATCTGTTCCCTGGTAGTACTGTGTCTACTTGGCGCGGTCGCAGTGGCGACCGCAGAGGAGGCAAAGGGACCCCCGGCGGTAGAGGTGCACGGCTGGCTTCTGACTCGTTACTATGTGAACACGACCGTGGACGCAACTCAGGACAGTTCCGGCGTGATCACGAACGAGATAGACGACAGCTGGCTCGAGTGGGAGCGCATGTCCCTCTACACGAAGGCCCGCCTCGCGAACGGTAAAGAGGCCTACGCAGAGGTCTACATCCACCCGTGGCTGCCGAACAGCCACCCGTCCTTCCTGTACTTGGAGAGCCTTTACTTGGACGTTCCCGCCGGTCCAGGTGCTAAGTTCCGCATCGGCAAGGGCCGGAGCAATACCTTCGGGATCGTCCCGGGCTATGGCAATCGCAAGACGACGAACTACAGCCCGATTGCCGAGACCTTCACGATGGACCGCGCGCTTGGCATTCAGTACATGCAGCAGCGCGGCGACGACAGCTTCGCCTTCGGAGTCTTCAACTCCCAGCGGCCGGGTCTGCGCCTGATCGGCCACGCGGCCGACTCGCAGATGGATCTCGGCTCGGTGGGACGGGCGACTGTCATGCACCTGACCGACCGCGACAGCCCCGCGAACCGCTCCGGCGAGCTGGAAGTCAGCGCCCGGTATGGCCGTCAGATGGGAGACCTGAATGTCGGCGTTTCAGGACGCGGCGGCGCACTTGACGGAACCGACTCCGCATTCCTGGCCTCGATGTTCCCGACCTATAACGGCACCAACCAGACCAGGATGAAGTACGGTCTGGACGCGACATATAAGCGGATGCCGTGGTACGGAACGTTCGAGTACTATGCCGGCGAGGTAGGCGGAATCGGCCAGGACGGCTATGCCATTGTTCTGGGCGTGGAGCCGTCCAAGAAGTGCACCGGAGTCTGGCGCGACATGAGCGGCATGTGCAAAGGGCTCTTCGTGCGCTACCTCAATCTGGACATAGATGTCCCGCCCGTTGTCAACAATGCGGCGACATGGGACGTCGAGCAGTTGGCAGTGTCCTACGTGCTGCCGATTCAGTCCAAGCTCTTCGGCGGGTATCCGAAGTGGTTGCAGTTTGAGTGGGAGCGCAACACGGAGGAGGCCCCGGTGGGCGCAGACGAGATTCCGAACGACCTGTTCCTGATCGAGCTCTTCACCGCTTTCTAGGGACGCCTGACGCCCTAGCGGCAGAGCCAGAAAACTGGACAAGTCGAAGGCCGGAGCGGCTTCTGCCGCTCCGGCCTCTCTTCGCGTCGTCCCTGCCGGGGCAAGGCATCATGTGGGTCTCTGTGCGCGCGCGAGGTAGAACTCGGGCTGGTCTATGATCGCGATGTCCTGGAGTCCGACCTGGGACAGCAGTTGCGACATAGCGAGCGGGGGCGGCACCCGGTCCTCGCCGACGGGACCGCCTGCCTCGCGGTGGCGGGCATTGACGGCTTCCCTGCCGATTGGGTGAGAGATCACGAGGATGCCGGCGGGGCGGAGAGCGCGGACCATCTCCCGGAGCCCGAGTTCGCGGTCCTCGAAGTGCGGGAAGGCGGCATTGCAGATTACCCTGTCGAACCGCGCCTCCCTCGTACACAGGTGATGCACATCGGCCTCAACGAACACCACGTTCCTTCGGCCGGCCTTCCGGCGGGCCTGGGAGAGCATCGCGCGGGAAATGTCGACGGCCAGCAGCCTGCCCTCCGGGCCGATCCGGCGCAGAATGTGGGACAGGAGGACCCCGGTCCCCGTCCCTACGTCGAGGACGCAGTCCCCTTGTCTCAGATCGGCCTCGTCCACCACCCTCTGCAGGTCCACCTCGCGCCGCGCCGTCTCCTCCGAGTCCCAGGCCGGAGCGTGGCGGTCGAAGAACCGTCGTCTGCTCATGTTGGCCCTTTCTCCGGTGCAAGGAGGCCATAGTCAGCCAACCGGCCTCGGTCCAACAGGAGAGACGCCGTCTGCTCGTCCGCGACCAGCTTCCCCTCGACCAGCACCAAGGAGCGCGGGCAGAGGCGCCTTACGAAGTCCAGATTGTGGGTGGCGATCAACTGGGCGCAGGGCAGGCCGAGCAGGGCCTCGGCCAGCGCCGCCCTTCCCGGCGCATCGAGGCTGTTCGTGGGCTCGTCCAGCGCGAGCACTTCGGGCTCCAGTGCCAGGACTGCGGCCAGGGCGGCTCGGCGCTTCTCCCCGGAGCTCAGCTCGTGCGGCGGCCGCGCCAGTAGGTCCTCCGCGAGTGCTACCTGCCCGGCGGCGGCGTGGGCTTTCCGAAGAGACTCTTCGGGCGCATCTCCCGCCGCCAGCGGCCCGAAAGAGAGATCTCTGGACACAGTCGGCATGAAGAGCTGATCGTCGGGCTCCGAGAAGGCGAGGCCCAGCTTCCTGCGGACCTCCGCCTCCGCGCCTCGCGCCAGTTCCGTTCCTCCGACAACGACCTTACCCGACGCGCGAAGGACCCCGACCAGGCACCATAGCAGGGTTGACTTGCCAGCGCCGTTGGCACCGAGGAGAGCGACGCGCTCTCCGGCGGCCAGGGAGAAGCTCACCTGGTCGAGCGCGCGTCCGCCGCCGGGGTAGGTGTAGCTGAGCTCTTCGACTGAGAGGGCCGGTGCTATGTCCATCGGCCGATTCCCGCAGCGGCAAGAGACAGCATGGCGAAGGCCACCCCGATCGCCAGGTGGGCCGCGGCCGGCGAGCGCGCGGGCGCCTGCGGCAGGCTCCCGTCGAATCCCCGCAGCACCATCGCGGCCCCAATACGATCCGACCGAGCGGCCGCGCGGCCCACCAGGCTCACGCTCGCCGCCGCCAGCCCGCGGACCCGGAGTTGGAGGTTGGCGCGAGGCGCTCGCAGCGCCCAGGCGCGGTATGTCCTGACCACCTCTCCCAGTAGAACGTTCACTCCCCGCACGATGAACTGAGCGAGTGCGCTGAGGCCCCTCAGGAGGGGCAGCCGGCCGGTTGCGTCGAGCAGGTCAACCGTGCGGGTAGTGGTCATCAGGACCATGAAGGCCGCTGCCACCAGCAGGGACTTCACTGCGAAGGCCTCCGCCGCCAGGCGGGCGTCCTCGCCGCCCCACCGGGACACCAGCAGGGGAAGCCCCACGAAGAGGGCGACGAGGAGCGTGCGCCTCGCGAGGAGCAGGGGGGGTACCCGACCGAAGACGAGGCCCAGACCTAGTAGGCCGAAGAGTGTACAAGCGGGCCAGACGGGCCGGGTCGGCGCTATGAGGGCGGCGAGCACGAAGCCGACGAGCGCGATGATCTTCGCGCGCTCGTCCATGCGGTGCAAGGCGCTCTCTCGCCTCATGTAGAGGTCGAAATGTCCGATCACTGTTTGCCACGCTTCAGCGCAAGTCTCGGGAGTCGGCGCTCAATGGCCGCGACCGCGGCCGGCACCGCGGCCAGCTGAAGTGCCGTACCCGGCAGACCCGCGACGATGACTGCGGCGACGTATGCCAGGGCGCCCGCCTTGATGTTGAGGAACCCGGCCGCGAGCAGAACGGCCAGCGCGAGCACGACCCAGTCCGCCACCAGCGCGACGGGGAGGGCGATCCAGATGGGCAAACGGAGCACTCGGTAGAGGAGGGAAGCCACACCGGCCTTCACCATCAGCTCGACCGACATCAATGGAGCGAGGGGCAAGGGAGGCATGCCGGTCAGCGCCAGGGATAGCAGCGGAACTACGAGACCCAGACCCGCCGCGGTGGCCGGCCCCAACACAAACCCGGCCGCTACGATGGGAAGATGCATGGGAAGGAAGATCTTCCCTCCCCATCCCAGCGCGTGGAAGCCGACGGGCAGCAGGAGCCCGAGCGCGCCGAGCAGTCCTGCGAGAGATAGCTCTCTTGCCTGCCAAAGAGCGTCCTTGCCGCGCTTCCGAGCTACCAATTCTGCTCCACCTGAAGACGAATCGAGCGGCCCGGCATGGGGTAGGGGTAGGCCGGATCAAGGCGGTACCGGCGGTCGAACAGGTTCTCGACCACCAGCCCGAAGCGCACTCCTCTGCGCGCCTCCGCTGTTCCCTTTAGGTTGACGATGGCGAAGGGCGGCACCTCGACCAGCGTGTTGGTCTGGTCGAAGTCGAATAGCCGGGAGACATACTGGATATCGCCGGACAGGAGTAGTCGTCCGATCCGGTGATCCAGGCCGGCTGCGAGCTTCCTGCCGACAGTCTGCGCCTTGACCTGCCCGGGACTCAGGTAGGAGAAGTTGGCATAGGCGGCCGTGCGAGCTCCCAGTGGCTTTCGCAGGCTGACCTCGAAGCCATCTCTGACGACATCTCCTGCGTTGGCCCACTGGACGGGAGACTCGCCGGGGGTGGCCCCCGGCCGCGGCCGGAGGACGATCAAGTTGGCGGCATCGATGCGGAAGGCGCTGGCCTCCAGGCGGCCGCCGCCTCTGAAGGAGCGCCGGACTCCGGCCTCGTACTGCCACGCCTCCTCGGGACGCAGATCGGGGTTGTTGATCCCGAAGAGAAACAGCTCGCGGAAGCTCGGCGTCCGGTACCCGCGGCGGGCGCTGCCGAAGAGAGACCAGCCCCGCTCGAGTGACCGCACAACTCCCAACTCCGGCAGCCACTCGGCATCGAAGCCCTCGGGATCGGTGTATCGCGCCCCCGCTGAAACGCGCGCCTTGGGTCCTGCCTCATGGTCCATCACTGCATGAGCTGCGTATTCCTGACGAGCGAACCGGCTGCGGATGGGCTGTGGGCTGAAGATGTCGCCGCCGTACTCTCCCCAATCCAGACCCCATCGCAGCCATCCTCGGTCAAGGGATTCGCCGCGCCAGACCATCACCCCGGTGCCGTAGTCCTGAGAGTGGAAGCCGTCCTGGAACTCATGATCGCCGTCGGTCCGGTAGAGCTTGATGCCGGTCACGCACCCGGAGCGCCGTCTGGTAAGCTGGAGATCATAGTCCTGGCGGTCGAACTGCTGCTCGAGGAAGCGGGGCTCGCGGCCTGCGGCGTACGCATCGGCCACCTCGCGCTGGTCGAAGGCATGGTACAGTGCCTGCTGGGCGCGGAACGAGGCCTCCCAGTCTGCTTCCAGCTTCTGGTCGAGCGCCAGCGAGCAGTTGCTCGCGCGATAGCGCGCGAAGGGATGATCCCCATCGGTGGCGAGGCGGCCCCACTGTGCCCGGTATCCGGTGGCGCCGCCGCCGCCGGCAATCCAGAGCTGTTCGCCACGGGTGTCATATGTGCCCGCGGCCGCGAGCGCCGAGCCGGTGTGCTCTTCCTCCGCGGCAGTGCGAGTGACTATGTTGATGGCTCCGCCAAGTGCCATGTTCCCATGGAGTGTGCCGGCCGGCCCTCGCATTATCTCCACTCGTTCGACGTTATCGACGAGATAGGAGGTGGGAAGAATGTGCCCCATGATGCCCATCTGGCTCGGGTGTCCGTCTACGGTCACGGCCACCTGCGTCGGCGGGGATCCGCCAAAGCCACGGATCGTAACCGCACCCCCGAAGCCCATTCCCCCCTGTCGTGTAACCCATACGCCGGGTTCCCGCACCAGCAGGTCCATGAGGTTCTGTGCGCCGGAACGCTCGATCTCCGTCTGAGTGATGATGCTTGTGCTCGTCGGTAGAGTGCCCGGGTCCGCCGGCTCACCCGTCGCCACAACGATGATCTTCTCGGCCTCAAACACCGGCGCTTCTGTCTCCTCCTTCTCTTCTGCGGGAGACGCGAAGCCGGCAGACATCACCACCAGAGCGCTCACCAGTCCGAAGCAGTAGATGCTCCTTCGCAACGTCACTGCCTTGCCTCCTCATACTGAGAGTCTTGTGTCACCCCTGCCGCGCTCACTGGGGTAACTGCTCGTCTTCCAGCCTGAACTCAACCGGCACGAGTATCCACGCCGGAATGGGGTCTTCCCCGCGGCGTGCCGGGTGGAATGTCCATCTCTCTGCTGTCGTCCGAGCCGATTCATCGAAGCTCCGCCGCCCCGACGATCGCGCGATCACGGCCCGCTCGACCACCCCGGACGCATCGACGAGTAGGCGAAGGTGGACTGTTCCTTCGCGGCCAGCCCTTCGTTCCGTCTCGGGATAGACCGGCCGTGCCGCCGAGTCGGCCACGGGCGGCACCACCGCCGCCGCCTCGCCCGCATCGGAGTAGTCACTGTCCGGCGCTTTGACTTCCCCCTGTTCGTGGCCGGGATCGAGCCCGGCTCCTAGGGACGCTTGCGCCGCCTCCACCAGTGCGCTCGCGGCAGCAGGCGCCTGCGCGGGAGCCCACGAAACGACTTCTCCCCACAAGTCGAATGGCGCGGGGTCTCGGGGCGGCTCCCGGCGTTCCACATCCGGGATTTCCGGGTGGCGTGCGGCCGGCACCGCGGCCGCGTTAGCAGGTCGCGGGGGCTCGCGCGGAGGGTCCGGGGCAGACCGGTTTGCAGGCAACTTGTGCGCGATAGCAGTACGGCGTGGTTGCAGTGAGGCGGATTGCTTCTGCGGCGCGGGCGCAGACGTGGATGAGAGCTGGGGACGGGTGAGGCTTACATGAATCTCTGGGCCCCTCGGCTGCGCGTGGGGCATGTGCACTGGCGCAGCCAGCAAGATGACGGCGTGTATGATGAGTGACCCCGTCAGCCATGCCACCAATGGAGCGCGCGGCGTCGGCTGAGCTATCATTCTTCTCTGCCCGGGCGGACGCCGATGGTCAGATTGCGAGCCCCAGCCTGTCGGGCCGAGTCCATCACCTCGACCACGCGACCGTGCTCGGCCTTGCGGTCTGCATTCACCATGATCGTCAGGTCTGGCGAGGTGGAGATGAGTGTATGAAGCTCGGAACCGAGCTCGGCCCGAGCAACTGGCTCCTTGTCGAGATAGACGGAGCCGTCAGCACGGACGGTCACCTCCACTCGGGCCCGCTCCGGCTGCGGCGCGCTGGAGGCAGTCGGAAGCGCCACCGGGAAGCCGCGCTGGTGGACCATAGACACGGACGCCACGACGAAGAACACCAGGATGAAGAAGATTGTGTCGATCATTGGCACGAGCTCGATCCGCGGCCGTTTGCGGGTCGGGCGGGTGATGTTCACGATGAACCCGCTCTCTCCAGTAGATCTCCCGCCACTGTCTCCATCTGGTGGACCTCGCGCTCCATCACGTGCTGGCACCACGCGTATCCGGCGAAGGCTACGACCGCCACAATGAGGCCGGTCGCGGTAGTGATCAGCGCTTCAGCGATTCCGCCGGTGACCGCGAATGGGTTGTCGCCTCCCTGGATGCTGAGCACGCCGAACGACTGGATCATCCCGGTGATGGTGCCGAGCAGGCCGAGCAATGGTGCGAGTGTCACAACGGCATCGACCGCCGGGAGATAGCCCTCCAGCCTCCTGGCCTCATCCGCGCCCTGGCGTTCGGCCGCGGAGAGCGAAGGTGACCCTTTGCGCCGGACGGCCGCGAGAATAACTCTGGCCAGGGGCGCGGAAGAGCGTCGGCAGGCTGCGAGCAGGTCATCCCACGCGGGCGGCGCATTGGAGTTCAGTACTCGAAGCAGACGGTTTGTTGCCCGGGCGGTGCGATGGAGGAACCAGAGCCGCTCAGCAAGAATGCCCAGGGCAACAACCGAGCAGAGGCCGAGCGGGATCATCACCGGCCCGCCCTTTACGAGTAGCTCAAGCATCGGGTGGCCCGCCCTTCATACGAACTGCATTTTCGTAGCACCAGATGCGCAAAAAAAGACCTCGCCCTCGGGAATCTACACCAATCCCTTGCCGGTGGTCGTGCACACCAACCTCCCATGCTTCACACCGCGCGTGCTGATGAGGCGGTCGGCGATCCGCTGGACCTCCTTGACCGCGCCTCGCAACACGATGACCTCCAGGCAGTTGTCCTCGTCCAGGTGGACGTGCGTGCTGCAGCAGACTGCTCCATGGAAGTGGTGCTGCACATCGGTGAGAGCGTGGGTCAGCTCCCGCGTATGATGGTCGTAGACTACGGTAATCGTCCCCACAACCGGCCCGTCGTGTCGCTCCCACTCACCCTCAACCAAGTAGTTGCGGATGATGTCGCGGACTGCTTCAGAGCGCGTTCGGTAGCCCTTTGCCCGAATGCGCTTGTCGAACGCCGCGATCAGGCGCTCGGGTATCGACACGCTGAACCGCACAAGCGACATGTAACACCTCCCGGAGAATCGTAGCACTTCAGTGTTCCCGTGTCAACTGGGCGCGAGCTGACGCGGCGGCGGCGAAGGCTGAACGTCACGCACGCGCAGCGAGACTGTGGTCGGAGGGGCGGCTTCCAGCTGCGAGGGGGAAACGGCCGCGCCAGTGGGCTTCTTGGCGCGGGTGCCAGTGGCTGACACTGAGGATCAGAAAAGGGGGGGCCCCCGTGCCTTAGAGGGGGGGATCGGCACGAGGGCCCTGTCTGCGTTTCCGCAGACGCTCGGGATTATTCCCACCCACCCCGGCGGCTCAAACCTCCCTGCTGCAGTCTCCGCGGACACTCTTGGGCACACGCGCCCATGGCTCAGCTCGCCACTCCGGAGCAGTACTTCGCCGGGAGGCAAGGGAGGCGGACGCGCAACGGCCGCGTGGGAGGGAGAAGGGATCTGTGCGCGGGTGTGTGGCCGGCAAGAGGCGGAGACACGACTATCCGGCCGACCCGAGACTGCGGCCGCCTCGTCACGGGTCTGCTAGGTTCGTATGGCGAACTGTGCGGGTGGGTGCGGGGGGATCAACGTCCCTCCTCCTCCAACTCGGCGCCGGCCCGGCGGGCTGCGCTACCGCGGATGTTGTCGCCTACTTGCTGGAACTCGCCGGCCGTTGCCCCCGCTCTGGCGCGCACCAGCCCCCAGAGAGACGGTCCGTAGAGATGCGTCAGGACGCCAAGCACGGCAAGGGCTGTCAGCCAGACCAGCCACTTACGCCTCGCGGATCGGCGCACGCGGCGACGCGCCTCGGCAGCGTAGCGGCGGTCGGAGTCGGAGGAAACGTAGTACGTTGCTGGGTCTTTCCCCCGATCGGCTCGTCGGCGCCCATCCGTTGGGGCCATTGCGCTCACCCCTTTCCCTCGCGCAGCAGAGGCCTATGTCTGCTCTGCTGTGACTCAATTCCACATCTGGGGCTACTCGCGCGGTCGGCGCAGATTTGCGAGCTGCTTCTTAAGGACATTGATTGAGTCTATCGACGCTGGGTCTACGCCGTTGAGGAAGGCGAGATAGAGGCTGGTGAAGTCCCCCAGGTACACCACCGACATGAGCTGCGCCAGCGGCGACCGGCCCTCCGCCTCGACCAGGTGCACCGGCGCCTTCGGCTCGATCAGCCTCTTCGTCGTGATATTGACGCGCGCTCGGTTGCGCCAGTGGTCCTGCGGCCGACGCAGAACTACGACTTCCGGGCGGCCCGCAAGTCGCTCTGCCCCCTCCCAGCCGACGACCTCGTTGTGGTTCAACTCGGGGTACTCGCCCGAATATGCAAGCATCTTGCTGTTCTCGTTGAACTGGCATCGCCACCGGTAGGCGGCCGCGCTCATCAGTCCTACAGTGCCCTGCACCCACGGGATCTTGCCGTAGAGGCTCTCTGCCAGCTGTTTGGCTCTGTTCCGCCGCGTCGGCGCCGCGGGCCCGAGTTCGTCTCGCTGACGGCGCAAGAGGGCTGTCGTCTCTCGGACTTGCCGCTTCGCGCCAGCGTACACGTCCATAGTGTCGAGGGCGCAGACGAGCGTTATGAAGGAGTATCCGAGCGCCGCTCGAGGCGGCATCTTGGGCTCCGTCTGCGGGATGCTCAGCAGGCGGACGCCCTTCTTGCTCGCGTGGCGACGCGCGAAGTCGCGGAGTTTCCCACCCGTGCTTATGCAGATGATCCGCGCTCCGCGTCGGAGTGCCGCCGACGTCGCGGCCAGGGTTTCCTCCGTGTTCCCGGAGTAGCTGGAGGCGATGAACAGCGTTTGGGGACCTACGAAGGCCGGGAGGTCGTAGCTTCGGCAGACGACGACGGGGACCGCGGCCCGGCTGTCACAGAGCCGGGCAAGGAAATCCCCCCCCACCGCGGAGCCGCCCATTCCGGCGAGCACGACTTGACGCAGGCCGCGCGGCTTGGGTGGCGGGCGGAAGCGGGAACCTATCTCAGCGGCCTCCGCCACTTGTGCGGGGAAGCTGATTGCGAAGTCCAACATCCCCCCAGGGTCAAGCTGCCGGTAGGAGGAGCGGTCATCCAGGTCCACGATATGCCCGCCGCGGCGGGCCGTGCGTTCGGGCAAGGTAACTCCTCCCGCCGATCACTCGCTGACGGAGGACAGCAGTGCTATGTGTCTGGCTCGCTTTATCGCCCGGCCGACCTTCCGCTGGTGCTTGGAGCACGTGCCCGTCATGCGGCTCTTCAGTATCTTGCCGCGGTCGGAGACGAACTGGCGCAGCCGCGCGTAGTCCTTGTAGTCGATGTGGGTCACTTTGTCGACGCAGAAGGCACACACCTTGCGCCGCGGGCGCCGCATCCTTCGGTCTCGCCGGCCGCCGTCGCGGTCTCGCGGACGCCTATACGGGCGATCTCGCGGCGGTCCTTCGCGAGCAGGCTGCCTCGCGGCAGGACGCTCGCCGCTGGGTGAGGTCCTCTCCGTGCGCGGTCCCTCGGCTGCGGCCGGGGAGGGGGAGGGTGGCTGTGCGGGACCGGAGGCGGTCTCGGTCGAGGGCGTTACCTCTCGCTTCGTCTCCTCGTTGGGGCTTTCGGGTGGCACACTCATGTCTATCTTCGCCTACTTTCTGCTGGGTGGTGCGAAGTGGGTCTGCGCTCGAGGCCCGGGAATGGCTCACTCATTCTGCCAGGGGTCGGGCACATCCGATTCCTCTCCCACCTCGTTCTCCGTCTCAGGTGACTCCGGCTCCTCGGTGGGCGCCTCAGCGGCCTCCTCTCGACGCCGATCGAGGCCCCGCAACTCGTCCGCTACGACCTCGGCGGTCTGCCTGCGCTGCCCATCTTGCGTGGTCCACTCACGTATCTGCAGCTTGCCATCCACCGCCACCAAGCGGCCCTTGGTGAGGTAGTTCGCGGCGAATTCGGCCCGTTGACGCCACGCTACGATGTTGATGAAGTCCGTCTGTCGCTCGCCCGAAGCGCTCTTGAACGACCTGTCTACGGCGAGTCGGAAGTTGGCCACCGGCACGCCGCTGCCGGTGTACCTAAGGTCTGGGTCTGCGGTGAGCCGGCCGATCAGGATCACGCGATTCAGCATGGTGCTCTCCTTTCCGCGCGGGCTAGTCTTCGTCCACGCGCACAGCCATGTGCCGGAGCACAGCCTCGGTCACTGTCAACTGCCGCTCCAACTCCGCCACCACAGACGGATCGGCCCGGAGTTCGGCTAAGACGTACACCCCATCGCGTCGGCCCTTTATCGGATAGGCCAGGCGGCGTCTCTCCCAGGGCTCGATCTTCTTCACCTCGGCACCGCGGCTTGCGGCGAGTTCCTTGAGACGCTCTCGGATGGTGCCGATCTCTTCATCGGAAAGCAATGGGTCCACAATGAACATGATCTCGTAATCGCGAATGGGAAGGGACCTCCTTCCTATGGACTTGTGCGGCCCCCGGATGGGAGCAGGAAGGTCAGAAGCGAACGGCCCGCGGCCGCGCAGTTCTCACTACCAGGGGCATTATAGCATGGCCAGGCACACCGCGCAAGCTCGCCGGCCTGGTCCGTTGACATTGGGAATGGCCCGGTGTATAGTGGAAATTGGATGGGTATGTGAGAATCAGGAGTGAAGTGTCGTGCCCCTCTACGAGTTTCGCTGCGAGAAGTGCGATAGCGTGTTCGAACATCTGTGCCGCGCCGGCAGCAATGGCAGGGGCCTGAAGTGTCCGAAGTGCGACTCCGCCAGGCTGCGGCGGCTCATGTCGGTCTTCAGTGCCCGGAGCAAGGGCGAGGGCGGCAGCAGGACGTCGGTAGGGTCTAGTTGCAGCACGTGCACGTCGGACAGCTGCGCAACTTGCCGTTAGCTTGGTGGCTTGGCGAAGCCGCTGGGTAACAGACGAGGCGAGAACCGACCCCGCCCTTAGTTGCGGCGGGGCGATGGCATCTTCCTGACCTGGAGTGTTCGCACTTGAAGTTCTACGTTACCACGCCGATCTATTATGTCAACGCGGAGCCCACCGTCGGCTCGGCCTACAGCACCATCGCCGCTGACGTTCTCGCCCGATATCATCGCCTGAGGGGCGAGGACGTCCTCTTCGCCACCGGGACCGACGAGAACGCCCAGAAGAATGTCCGCGCAGCGGAAGAGCGCGGGCTCGACCCCATGGCGTTCGTAGGCGAAATGGCCGAGCAGTTCCGGCGGGAATGGCTGGGCTTGAACATAGAGTTCGATGACTTCGTGCGAACCACCGAGGAACGGCACCACCGCGCTGTCCAGGCGTTCTTCGAGGCGCTGTACAAGAGCGGCGATCTGTATCTGGGCAAGTACGAGGGATGGTACTGTGTTTCCGACGAGACCTTCTTCCGCGAAGAGGAGCTCATCGACGGGAACTGTCCCAACCCCGAATGCGGGAAGAAGGTCGAGTGGATCGCCGAGCCGGTCTACTTCTTCCGGTTCTCCAAGTACGGCGATCGGCTGCTCGAGTACATCGAGCGCAACCCGGGGTTCCTTCTTCCCGAATTCCGGAGGAATGAGGTGGTCAACTTCATCCGAGGCGGTCTGCGGGACTCCTGCGTGACCCGTCACTCCTCCTGGGGGGTGCCGATGCCGTCTTCGATTCCCGATTCAGACGGGATGGTCGTCTACGTGTGGACTGACGCGCTCGTGAACTACCTCACCTGTGCGGGGTACCCCGACGACAGAGAGCGGTTCGAGCGCTACTGGCCGGCCGACGTCCACATAATGGCGAAGGACATATTCACGCGCTTTCACGCGACGCTCTGGCCCGCCATGCTTATGGCGGCCGGCCTTCCGCTCCCCAAGCGGGTGGTCGCGCACGGGTGGTGGACTGTGGGTGGCGAGAAGATATCGAAGTCCGGCGGCGGGGTCGTCCCCAGGCCCGGACCAGTGCTGGACATGGTGATGGCCGAAACCGGCTGCACGCGCGAGCGCGCGCTGGATGCCCTTCGGTACTACATGCTCCGGGAGGTCCCCTTCGGGCAGGACGGGGAGTTCTCGGGCGAGGGGCTGCTTGGGCGCTATGCAGACGATCTCGCCAACGACTTGGGCAACCTGCTCCACCGCGTGCTGCCGATGATCGCGCGCTATCGCAAGGGACGCATACCGAAGACATCCGTTCCCGATCCGGACCTCCACCGCGCCGCCCGGGATGCCGCCTCCGGCTGGGAGCGTGCGGCCAAGACGCTCGACTTCAGATCCGGGCTGGAGGCGATCTGGTCCTTCCTCGCTGCCGGGAATCGGTTCATAGACCGGAAGGCCCCGTGGGCGCTGGCGAAGAGCGGCGACGAGGAGGCCCTCGACCGGGTGCTGTACTCCGCGGTGGAGGCCATCCGCATCGCCGCCCTTCTCGTCGCGCCCGTGATGCCCAGCACGGCCGATGAGATTGAATCCCAGCTCGGATTCCGCGATTGGCAACGCAGCTGGGCTCAGGCCCACGAGTGGGGCCTCGTTCCGGCCGGCCAACAGATCGGCCGGCCGACTCCACTGTTCCCGCGCCAAGACCAGGGCGGGAATGCCGCGGCGAAGGTCGCCGCGAGCCCGGACACTTCACGCTCAAAGGAGATGCCGGTGATTTCCATCAAGGAGTTCCAGAAGATAGACCTAAGAGTGGGAGAGGTCATCGGCGCGGAGGCCGTGTCGGGCGCTGACAAGCTGCTGAAGCTGACCGTGAGCATCGGCGACGAGCAGCGGACGATGGTGGCCGGTATCGCAACTGCCTATGAGCCGGGCGACCTGGTGGGCAAGAAGGTGGTGGTTGTCGCCAATCTCGAGCCCGCGACCATTCGCGGTGTCCGCTCTGAAGGCATGATCCTGGCCGGCTGGGTCGAAGGTGATGAGAAGAGCATCGCCATGGTCACGCCGGACCGCGACCTGCCCAACGGAGCACGCGTGACCTAATCGGCGTCTCCGGCCCGGGGCTCTTCCTGCGTCTCCGCCGTCGGCAAAGGTTGGGGCTTCGCCACCTTTACGGCTACCCTGACCGACTGGCCGCTCAGGATGCTCACCCCTCCAGGAACGACCAGACGCAGCGTTCGCGTGAAGCTCTCGCTCACCCCGCTCAGGGCCAGCTCCTCTGTCTCGACCTGACGGACTTCCTGCACGCGGTCTGCGCGCCCGAGTACTGTCACAATGGGCGGCTCGACCCGGATAGAGGTCAGCGTCAGATCGCTCGGCAGGGAGCCGCGCGTCCGCACCACTACGGGGACAGTTTTCGGCGTGACCACGAGCTTCAGGGTCGCCAACACGTTTACCTGCGGCGGCTCCGGGCGAACGCCGGGCGCCGGGTTCCCAGAGCTGTCGAGGACCTCCACGGGCAGGGAGACCGGCACCTCCGGAATCGCGCGCCCGCGGTCCACCGTAACCTGCGCCCTGCTGGCCCGCTCGACTGCGCTGCGCAGGCCCGCCACCTCGACTACTCGGGGCGAAGCTTCCACGCTGACGAGCTCGTATCCGGACGAGGGCTCTCCCACCAGCTTCAACTCGACGGCTCTGCCCTCGGTGACGATCTCCTCCAACACCACCGTCGCGTTACTGGGCCGAACGCTCACAACCGTCACATTCCCGGGCACTCGGACTCTCACGGGAAGCTGGTGCCTGCCGGGGCCTAGCCCGCGGCAGGCTACGTATGCCGTTACACTCCGGCCCGCCTGCTCGACATCCTCTCTCAGGCCCCGCAGCTTGACCTCGGTCGTCAGGAGATCCCCGGACACCGCTAGTCCGCGCTGCACGTTCTCCGCAGTTACGGTGGCTCTGTAGGTCTGCTCCGGGATGAGATTCTGCTCCCTGACCAGCACCCAGAACCACAAGAACACGGCCAGCGCGAGCGCGGCGAGCTTGAGGGAGAGATTCCTAGTCAACATGTTCGCGTCTCCCCAGCCGCAGGCGCGGCCGGCGCGGCGCCGGTGCGAGAACGGCCAGTAGCCGCTGTTTCATGTTGTCCGGCGTCACGTTGCTGTAGAGCCTTCCGTCCACCGCGAGAGAGGCCGCTCCGGTCTCCTCGGAGATGACGATGACGACTGCGTCGGTGGTCTCGCTCAGGCCGAGCGCCGCTCGGTGTCGGGTGCCGAGCAGGCCTCTAACGTCGCGTCGCTCTGTCAGCGGCAGCAGACAACCGGCGGCGGCGACGCGGTTGCCGCGGATGACCGCGGCGAGATCGTGCAGCGGCGTGCCAGGATAGAAGATGGTGCGCAGGAGATCGGCGGACGCCAGTGCGTCCACCTGTCGGCCGGTCTGAATCACGTCGTTGAGGCCGACCTCGCGCTCGACGACGACTAGTGCTCCGATGCGCTCTCGGGAGAGCTGCCTGGTGCTCAGCACCAACTCGTCTATCAGGCGGGTGACTTGCTCCCGCCGCATGGTGGTCAGTCCGGCCCCGAGGATGTGCCCTCGCCCGATCTGTTCGAGCGCGAGCCGCAGCTCCGGCTGGAAGAGGATGATGAGAGCGATAACTCCGGGGAGCAGCGCCTGCCTCAGCATCCAGTTGACCGTCGAGAGCTGGAGCAGCCCTGTGAAGGCGACGAGCGCGCCGAGGATCAGCAGGCCCTTGATCAACTGAACGGCGCGGGTGCCCCTCAGCAGACGAAGCACGTAGTAGATGCTGAGCGCGACGAGGGCAATGTCCAGCACAGAGCGGAGGCCGAAGCTGCTCTTCAGGACTTCCCAGGCCATCCTAAGCCAGGCCGTCATATTCGGCTCCCGCTCCCTGAGTCCGAGCTATTCCGTCTCCGCCTCTGTGGCGCGCTTCGCGAGGGCACCCTTCAGCCTCCGGAACGTGTCGGCGAGCGCTTCGGGCACGACCCGCGTGTCGGCGGTGATGGCCATGAAGTTCGTGTCCCCGGCCCATCTGGGGACTACATGCATGTGCACGTGGTCGGCGTATCCGGCCCCGGCCACCTGGCCCACGTTGATGCCGATGTTGAATCCCTCCGGCTGGAGAGTGTCACGCAGCGTTTCGACGGCAATCCGAACTCCGTGGAGCAACTCGCCTGCCTCCTGGGGAGACATGTCGAGCGGATCCGCCAAGTGCCGGAAGGGGGCCACCAGGAGGTGTCCGGAGTTATACGGGAAGGTGTTCAGCATGATGAATACCAGATCCCCCCGGTACAGAATCTGATTGGCATCGTCGTCGCCGGCCGCGGGCTTGGTGCAGAAGATGCAGCCCTCAGGCTGCTCCGCGGTCACGTATCCCATCCGCCAAGGCGCCCACAGATGTCTCACCGACTTCCTCCCTGCCGCCTTCCGCTGCTCATAATCGCGCGGCAGCAGTCGCGGCGTCAAACTGCTGGCGCGATCAGGGCGTCCCGAGGGAGATCATGCG
>JALGTG010000131.1 GCA_029821495.1 Candidatus Hebobacteria bacterium | reverse complement strand
GTGATGCGCAAGCTGCTCCACCTCGCCTTCGGCGTGCTCAAGCATCAGCGCCCCTTCGATCCCCATTGGACTCCCCGTCCCTCTTGACACGCAACACAGTATCTACAGAAAGACCAACGGCGGGATTCTTCGCTTTCGCTCAGAATGACAGCAGGGGGGGGCAGGAGGCAAGCTCCTGCCCAACGGGGAACGGCCGGCGTACGGTAAGGCGGCGGGGTAGGAGGCGAAGCTCCTGCCGAACGGGGAGGTGGGCGGGCGCCGGTGGGGGTCGCGACAGGAATGTCGCTCCTACGGGGGCGGGCAGGAACGGCCGGCGGGCAAGGGTGTGCCCGCCCTACAGCAAGGGCAGGAGGCAAGCTCTTGCCCAACGGGCAACGGCCGGCGGGGTTCAGTGACCCCGCCCTACAGTGGCAGGGGTGGACTACGGGGATGCGGAGGGTGTGAGGAGAGACGGGGCGGGATGTGGCTAATAACGGTGGGGGATCTCGGGGAGCGAGATGATGCGGAAGGCGAAGACGTTGACGGAGGCCGATCTGTATGAGCCCATCGCCGGGTATCTCAACGGGCTCGGGTACACGGTGCGCGGGGAGGTGATGGACTGCGATATAACGGCGACCCGCGGGGATGAGCTGGTCGTGATCGAGATGAAGCGGGCATTCAACACGGCGCTGCTGGTTCAGGCGGCGAAGCGCCAGCGAATCACGGACTCGGTGTATGTGGCGGTGCCGCGGCCGAAACGGAGAGGCCAGAGTAAGGGGTCCCGGCACCTCCTGCGACGGCTGGAACTGGGGCTGATCTTCGTGTCGTTTGCCCGGCGGAGGAAGCCGCGCGTGGAGGTGGTCTTTCACCCCGTCCCGTATCAACGCCAGAAGCGCAAGGCGGCGAAGCGGGCGGTGCTGACGGAGATGGAGGGGCGGTCGGGGGACTTCAACTGCGGGGGCAGCACGCGGCAGAAGATCGTGACGGCGTATCGAGAGAACGCGATCCAGATCGCTTGCTATCTGGAGGCGATGGGGCCCATGTCCCCCAAGCAGCTCCGCGAGCTGGGCACCGGTCCCAAGACTCTCGCCATCCTCTACAGCAACTTCTATGGGTGGTTCGAGCGGGTGGATCGGGGCGTGTACGCGCTGCAGGCGCGGGGCCGAGAGGAGTTGGCGGGGTACGGGGAGATAGCGACGAGACATCGAACGGGCGAGGGGGCCGATGTGCGGGCCGCGTCCGACGGGTGAAGCTGGAGGGGAAGACGTTCGGTCGCGACAGGAATGTGCCGGGGGCACATGAATGTCGCTCCTACGGGAGCGGGTGGGAGGAGCGGAGGCTATGGGAAGAGGCGATTGAGGAGGGAGCGGAAGTGGCGGCCGAAGTCGGTGGCGAGGCCGTCGAAGAGGGTGTAGAGGACGGGGATGACGAGGAGGGAGAGGAGAGTGGAGAGGGTCATGCCGCCGATGACGGCGATGGCCATGGGGGAGCGGAACTCGCCGCCGCGGGCGGTGGCGAGGGCGATGGGCATCATGCCGAAGATGAGGGAGAGGGCGGTCATGAGGATGGGGCGGAGTCGAACGGGGCCGGCTTCGAGGAGTGCCTCGCGGACGGAGCGGCCGCGGGCGCGGAGGGTGTTGGTGTAGTCAACGAGAAGGATTGCGTTCTTGCCGACGAGGCCCATTAGCATGATGACGCCGATCATGGTGATCATGCTGAGGGTCTTGCCGGTGAGGACGATGGCGAGGAGGGCGCCGACGAGGGCGAGGGGGAGCGCGAACATGATGACGAAGGGGCTGAGGTAGCCCTCGAAGAGTGCGGCCTGGAGGATGTAGATGAGGACGATGGAGAGGGCGAGGGCGGCGAGGGCTCTAATCATGGACTCGACGAACATTTCGGCTTCGCCGCCGAAGTGGACGGAGACGTCGCCGGTGTCGAGGGGAGCGAGGGCGGCCCTGATCTGGTTGGTGACGTTCTGGGAGGGGAAGCCGGGCAAGAGGTCGGACTGAACGGCGACCATGCGCTGGCGGTTCTTGCGGTCGATTTTGGTGGGGCCGGTGGCGCGCTCGACGTCGGCGACGTCGGCGAGGTAGATGGGGCCGGCGTTGTGGCCGACCATGATGTCGGAGACTTCGTCGACGCTGCGGCGATCGGCCTCGCGGAGGCGGACGCGGATGTCGTACTGGTATGAGCCCTCGCGGTACTTGGTGGTGGTGTCGCCCTCGAGGCTGGTGCGGAGGGCGCTGGCGACCTGGAGGGTGGTGACGCCGCGGTCGGCGGAGCGGTAGGGGTCGATGTCGGCGCGGACTTCGGGCTTGCCGACCTTCCAGGTGATGTCGGGGTTGAGGGTGCCGGGGACGGTTTCGACCTGGTCCTTGACGAGGTCGGCGACGCGGAGGATCTCGGCCATGTCGCTGCCGGCGACCTCGATGGTGATGGGGGCTCCGCCGCCGCCACCCATGCCCTGGTAGGCGGTGGTCTTGATGACGGCGCCGGGGATGGTGCGGGCGAACCTGTCGATTTCGGTGACGATGTCCTGGTCGGCCTTCTGGCGTTCGAGCTTGTCGACGAGGACGACGCGCATGCCGCCGTAGGAAGCGCCTGTGGCGGCGCCGCCGAAGGGGCCGCCGCCGCCGCCGGAGCCGACGGTGGCGAGGACGCTGTCCACCTCGGGGAAGCGATCTTTGTCTAGGACGAAGCTCTCCAGGGTGCGGACGACGGAGTCAGTGGCGTCGAGGGAGGAGCCGGCGGGAAGCTCGACGCTGACGGTGAGCTCGCCTTGGTCGACGCGGGGGAAGAACTCGCCGCCGAGGGGCTTGAACTGGGTGCCGACGATGAGGAGGGAACCGATGCCGACAACGGCGATGGCGAGGCGGCCTCCTCTGCCGCCGGCGAGGACGCCGAGGGCGGTGAGGAAGAGGATGAGGGCCTGGACCGCCCGGAGCGGAGTGCCGCCGGGGATGGTGATGCCGATGACTGCGAAGAGGGAGCAGATGCCAATGAGGATGGTTACGAGGCGGTGGTCGAGGGACCAGGCGAGGACGCCGCGGTAGAAGCGCTCGACGGCGCGGTAGGCACGGTCGAATGCGGCGAAGAACCAGGCGAAGGGGGCGTTGAGCAGGGCTAGTAGTCCGGGCTGGGAGGTGTCGGCGGGGCGCTCGGGTGGGGCGGACTCGGGGTGGTCGGGCTCATCGCCGGGGACAGCGTCGCGCTTGCGGTACCAGCGCGAGCTGAGCATGGGGGTGAGTGTGAAGGAGATGAAGAGGGAGAAGAGGGTAGCGATGGCGATGGTGATGCCGAACTCGCGGAAGAACATGCCGATGATGCCGCCCATGAAGGCGATGGGGACGAAGACGACGATGTCAACGAGGGTGATGGTGATGGCGGCGAGGCCGATCTCGGTGCGGCCGTTGAAGGCGGCGTCCTTGGGGGCTTCGCCCATACGCAGGTGACGGTAGATGTTCTCGATGACGACGATGGAGTCGTCCACAAGGACGCCGACGGAGAGGGAGAGGCCGAGCATGGCCATCTGGTTGAGGGTGAAGCCGACGAAGCGCATGACGGTGAAGGTGGCGATGATGGAGGTGGGGATGGCGAGGGCGACGATGATGGTACCTCTGAAGTTGTGGAGGAAGAGGAAGACGACGAGGACGGCGAGGATGGCGCCGAAGAACATGTGATTCTGGAGGTCGTGGAGGGCGTCGCGGACGAAGGTTGACTGATCGAAGGTGATGCGGGCGGAGATATCAGCGGGGAGGGTGCCGCGGGTGCGAGGGATATCCTGGCGCTCTTGGCCGTGCTCGTCGAAGGTCTGGCCGGTGAGGTCGGCGAGTTCTTCGCGGACGGCATCGGCGACGTTGACGGTGTTGGCGCCGGACTGCTTGAGGACGGTGACGGCGACGCTGTCTTTGCCGTCTACGCGTGTGTACTGGCGGCGCTCGGCGACGGTGTCGGAGATGTGGGCGATCTCGGAGAGGCAGACTGTGGCGCCGGTGGGAGTGCGCACTTGGACGTCGCGGATGTCGTCCACGGAGTCGAACTCGCCAACGGCGCGGACTGCGTATTCGCGCTCTTCCTCCTCGATGCTGCCGCTTGGGAGGTTGAGGTTGGCGACCTGGAGGGACTGGGTTATCTGGCCGATGCTGACGCCATAGGCTTGAAGCTGGTCTTTGTGGACGGCGACGAGTATCTCTCGGATGTCGCCGCCGGAGATGTCTACGGAGCCGACGCCCTTGAGCTTGCCGAGGCGGTCTTTGACGATCTCGTCGGCGATCTGACGGAGCTCCTGGGGGGGCCGAGGGCTGGCGAGGGAGAACTGGACGACGGGGATGGCGGACATGGAGAATTTCTGGGTGACGGGAGGCTCCATGTCGCGGGGCAGCGCGAAGCCGGCGGCGTCGACTTTTTCGCGGACGTCGTTGGTGGCGGTGTCGAGATTGGTGCCGAGGTAGAACTCGATGGAAACGGCGGAGACGCCTTCCTCTGAGGTGGAGGTGACGTTCTTGACGCCGCTGATGGTGCTGACGCTGTCCTCGATGGGCTTGGTGACGAGGGTTTCAATCTCCTCGGGGCCGGCGCCGGGGTAGACGGAGATAACGGTGACGAAGGGGAACTCGACGTCGGGGTAGAGGTCTACGGGGAGTTGCTTGAGGGATACGAAGCCCAAGACGAGGAGGGCCACTATCACCATGGTGATGGTGACGGGGCGAGTGATCGAGACCCGGGTCAACCACATCGGTTAGTCGCCTCCCAGGGCTCGCACTTGAACTGCGCTGCCGTGCTGGAGGCTCTCGGCTCCGGATACGACGACCTTCTCCCAGGGCTCGATGCCGCCGACGATTTCGGCTCTTGTTCTGTCGGTGATGCCCACGATGACGGGGCGCGCCTCGGCGGTGTCGTCGGCGATGACGAAGACGACGGGCTTGCCCTCTCTCTGGACGATGGCGGTTTTGGGGACGACGACGACATCGGGACGCTCGCTGACGATGATTGCGCCTCTGGCGAACATGCCGGGCTTGGGGAGTGCGGCGTCGCCATCAATGGTGATGCGGACGAGGAAGTCGCGGCTCATGGGATCGGCGACGGGGACTACGCGCTCGACGGTTCCGGGGACGAGGCGGTCGCCGTCGCCCTGGATGGTGACCTCGACGCGCTGGCCGGCCTCGACTCTGAGGGCAGCTCTCTCGGGGACGGTGGCCTCGTAGTAGATGGCGGCGATGTCGGCGAGGCGGAGGAGGGGAGGTCCGCCCATGGTGGTTGTGATCTCGCCCTGGTGTACGCCGCGGTGGTAGACGACGCCGGTGAGGGGGGAGCGGATGGTGGCGTAGCTGAGCATTTCCTGAGCAATGGCGAGGGCGGCTTCGGCCTGTACGACGGTGGCCTGGGCGGCCTGGGCTTCTTTGCGGGCGGCGTCGATTTCTTCGGGGCGGGCGCCCTTCTCGATGAGGTCGAGGCTCTGGCGGGCGGCGTCGCGATTGGTGCGGGCAGTATCGTAGGCCATCTGTGCTGCGTCGAGCTGCTGCCTGGAGACGGCTCCCTGTTGGAAGAGGCCGCGGAGGCGTTCGAGGTCGGCCTCTGCAGTTCGTAGAGCGGCTTGGGCCTGCTCGAGGCGACTGCGGGCAATGGCGCGCTCTTCTTCGCGCGCTCCCTTTTCGAGGATGTCGAGCCTGGCGCGTGCGGCGGCGAGGCGAGCACGGGCTGCTTCGGCTCCGGCGCTGGCTTGGGCGACCTGAGCCTGGGCCTGCTTGGGGTCGAGGCGGATGAGGACCTGGCCCTGGCGGACGGCATCGCCCTCGCGGACTTTGACCTCGAGGACTCTGGCGGAGATCTGTGCGGAGACGTCGGCCTGGCGGTCGGCGCGAATGGTGCCGGTGACGGTGACGCGCTCGGCCATGGTTGCGACTTCGGCGTCAGCGACTGCGACGGGGATGCGAACTTCCTCGGGCTCGCCGGTATCGGCGCGGTCCTTGCCGGCAAAGCGGGAGCATCCGGTGTTGGCGGCCAGTGCCGCCAACAGCATGAAGGCCAGGATGCGCGGCATTCTGCTCCTCCGTTCGGGTGGGGACATCTAGGTCTGCGCGGCTTCGCGCGCGTCTTCGGCGACGCCGGAGATGAAGTCGCGCCACTGCTGAAGGTCATCGAGCAGGTTCTGGATCTCATCGAGGCGGGCCACGACGAGGCCCGCGACATGGGGATGGCGGAAGACGAGAAGTTTGTCGCCGGGGTGGAGGTTATGGGCCTTGCGGGCGGCGGCGGGGACGACGACTTGGCCGCGCTCGCCGATGGTGACAACTCCGTAGAAGAGGTCCTCGACAGATGTCGCGCGCGCGTCATGTGTCATTGTGGGTCGCTTTCTTGTCTGCGCCATGATACCCAAGTTCAGGCAGAAGAAACACGAATGGCATGATAGGGCATGTGATTCGGAGAAGTCAAGAAGATGGCGCGGGCCGGTGGGCAGAAGCAGCTACACCTAGAGGGAGGGGGGTCTGTGGGAGCGCTCGGCTTCGTCGCGCCTGCGCTTGGCGTCGTCGGCAGCGGCGCGGATGCGCTTGAGGCGACGGAAGGCGACCCAGGCCATGGCGGCGAGCACAAAGAGCAGCCAGAAGCGGTACCAGGTGGGGCGTTCGGGCAGGAGCAATGGCCAGAGGCTGACGAGTGCGACGACAATGAGGATGGACTCGACTATTATGGTGCGTCGCATGGGTGCGCTCCCCGCGGGGGTTGGGAGTAGGTTCGACGGGGGTGGGCGGCGACCTGTCGGTTGAAGTGAAGACAGTGGGATGTGGTAGGAGTTAGCGGTTCGAGGGAGCGAGATGGAAGGTGTGCTGGACGAGTTTCTGAGGGATCTGAGAGAGGGCCGGGGCGCGGCAGGGGGCACGCTTCGGGGATACGCCTGCGATTTGGGGCAGTGGGCGGCGTTTCTGAGCGGAGAGGCCGGGGTGGGGTCGTGGGCGGAGGTGAAGCCGGCGCAGGTGCGCCGATTTCTGGCGCGGCTTCACGAGCGGGAGTATGCGAGGACGACAATCGCGCGCAAGCTGTCGGCGCTGCGGGCGCTTTTCCGGTATCTGGGGGCGCGAGGCGAGGTGTCGTCGGACCCGACGGTGGGGGTGAGGGCGCCGCGGGTGAGGGAGCGGCTGCCGCAGTTTCTGTACCAAGGGGAGGTGGAGAAGCTGCTGGCGGCGCCGGACGCGAGGACGCCGTTGGGGGTGAGGGACCGGGCGCTGCTGGAGACGCTGTATGCGACGGGGCTTCGAGTGGGGGAGCTGGTGAGCTTGATGGTGGCTCAGTGTGAGGGGGCGTCGGAGCTGCGAGTGGTGGGGAAGGGGGGACGGGAGCGGGTGGTGATGTTGGGGCGGCCGGCGCAGGATGCGATAGAGCGGTACTTGGCGGAGGGGAGGCCGCATCTGGTGGGGGAAGCTGTTCGTTAACGCGCGGGGGGGGCCGCTGACGGACCGGGGGGCGCGCCGAGTTGTGCATCGGCATGTGCTGAGGGCGTGCGCGCGGCACGGGATCGGGCCGCACGCCCTACGGCATAGTTTTGCGACGCATCTGCTGGAGGCGGGGGCCGACTTGAGGGCCGTGCAAGAGCTGCTGGGCCATGCGAGTCTGACGAGCACACAGGTGTACACGCATGTGACGCGGGGGCATCTGCGGGAGGTGTACCGGCGGGCGCATCCCAGGGCCGGCGAGTGCTAGTTCGGGCAGCGCACCACGATGTCGTAGTCCACGGTTCTGAGGGCCCTGCCCCGCGCTTCCTTGGTCGGCGGGGCCCGAAGGCGATCTTGCTGGGAGACGCCAAAGTCGTTGGCGAGGTCCGGACCAAGGCTCCAGACGACGAAGCCACCCCCCTCGCGGCGGTAGCGGTAGTCGGCTTCAGGAACCGCAAAGGGGTCCTTCGGGAGTGACCAGCCCTCGACCGCCAGCTCGGCGAGAGTGTCGGGGTAGCGATCATGATCCCGCTGGAAGACCTTGAGGGCGAGGGCGATCTGGATGGCTCCGAGATGGGCCGCGATCTCATCCCTGGTGCGGAGGCCGATGCTTGGCCCGGGGAAAGCGAGCTGCTGCGTTATCACGGACCGGTAGCCCGGCGCCTCTTCGAGGATCGCATGGGCCTCCTCCAGCAGATCCCCGGCCGCGACAGCGGGCCTGGCATAGGCGGCGATACGTTTCTCCATATGATGCAGATAGGTGGTCTGGTCGGCGATCAGCAAGGGACGCCCGTAGCTGGCATAGGCCGCTATCGCGGCATCGGGGAGGTCGAGCATGGGGGCAAGGGCCTTCGCGTCACCGGCGCGGGTCATGGCGAAGATGGCCATTCCCTCCAGAGTGAGCTCACCTTGGACGGCCCGAACGGAAGGCCCGATCTGGTCGATTGAGCCAATCTGATCGAAGAGGCGGCGGCAGGCCTCGGGAGTTGGGGTTCCCCACTGCAGGACTTCGTTGAGGCGGCCGAGAGCGATCTGCTGGATCGCGTAGGCGACGAGCTGGCCGATGATAGAGGGCTCCAGTTTGACGTGCTCGGCCAGGCGCACGGCAGTGGCACAGCTCTCCAGCGCGCCGTCGTAGTCTCCGGCGGCGGCGAGCAACTCGGCCCGGAGGGCGAGCATGCGGGCCGCCTCGCGGAGTTTTGCATAATTTGCAAAATGGGGAGTGCTGGCATACGGATCTGCCCAGTTGACCGGGAAGGCACAGGCCGGGGTGCGGGTGGCCTCGTCGAGCAGCTCGTAGTACCCCCTGTTCTGCTCGACGACTTCGTGTACGCGGGCGAGCCACTGGGGCCCGCCGGTTTCAAGGTCGTGGATCGCGGACTGCTCCTCTGGGGGGAAGTTGTGGATGAGGAAAGCTCGCGCGTACAGGTCGGCCGCATTCCTCTCGCCCTCTGGCACATGGGGAATGAGGTCGTCGGGCGGGAGCAGCACGCCGGCGGATTCGAGTCGTGCTATCTCCTGCTGGAGACGGCGCTCGGACCAGCGTCCTCCAGTCCACCACCCTACCAGGAGCACGAGGAGGATCACGAGGGGAAGGCCGATACAGCCGACGCGGTTGAGAAGGCGGAGTCGGCGGAGCCGGTCGGGATCGGTCTGCCCAGTGGAAACTGTGGCTTGCCTTGGCATGACACGAACGGGCTTGTGGGGCCCTGGTGAGAGTTGTGTTCGTGCCGGCCGACGGTGGGTCCTTCTCCGCCGGGGCCTGCGGGAGGTGTACCGGCGGGCGCATCCGCGGGCTGAGTAAGCGGGAGGGGGGCCACGCGCTGGCTAGCCGAACTGAGGGGCCGGAGGCGGGGAGGGGCGCGCTAGGGGTAGATGCCTCTTATTGCAGTGGCGTCGGCGACTCTGGAGATAGCGAGCATGAGGGCCGCGGTGCGCATGTCGACGCGGCGCTGCTGAGCTATGTGATAGACGTCGTGGAAGGCGCGGTTCATGAAGTCGGAGAGGCTGTCGCGGACCTGAGGCTCTGACCAGGGGTATTTCTGAAGGCACTGGACCCACTCGAAGTAGGAGCAGACGACGCCGCCGGCATTGGCGAGGATGTCCGGCAGCATGAACACGCCGTTCTCCCGTAGGATAGCATCGGCCTCGGGAGTGGTGGGGCCGTTGGCGGCCTCTGCGATGATTCTGGCTTTGATGCGGGGGGCGTTCTCGGCAACGATCTGGGCTTCGAGGGCGGCGGGCACGAGGATGTCGCAGTCCAGCTCGAGGAGGTCGACTGAGGGGATGTTCTCGGCGCCGGCGAAATCGACGACGCTGCCGGTTTTCGATTTGTGTGCTATGACGTTGGCGACATCGATGCCGTCGGCGTTGTGGATTGCGCCGCGGGAGTCGCTGACCGCGATGATTCTGGCCCCGGCCTCGTCAAGATATCTCGCTGCCACGGATCCTGCGTTGCCGAAGCCCTGAATCACGACCGCGGCGCCTTCGAGGCGCACGCCGAGATGGTCCGCGGCATCCTGGATGACGATGGCGCAGCCCCGGCCGGTGGCATCCAGGCGGCCCTTGGATCCGCCGATGCTCAGAGGCTTGCCGGTGACGACGGCGGGGACGGTGTAGCCGACGTGCATGCTGTAGGTGTCCATCATCCAGGCCATGATGCGCTCGTCGGTGTAGACGTCGGGGGCGGGGATGTCGGAGGCGGGTCCCAGCAGCGGGGTGATCTCGGTGGTGTAGCGACGGGTTATGCCCTCGAGTTCGGTCTCGGACATCTCCTTGGGATTGCAGACGACGCCGCCCTTTGCGCCGCCGAAGGGGATGTTGACGATTGCGCATTTCCACGTCATCCACATGGCTAGGGCGCGCACTTCGTCAAGGGTCACATCGGGATGGTAGCGGAGGCCGCCTTTGCTTGGGCCGCGGGTGACGTTGTGCTGGACGCGGTAGCCGGTGAATGTCCGGAGGGAGCCGTCGTCCATACGCACCGGGAAGTGGACGCAGAGCTCGCGCTTGCAGGAGCGCAAGACGCCGCGCATTCCCGGTGATAGCTCGAGCTTCCCCGCGGTCTCATCGAACTGCGTGAGGGCCATTGCGTAGGGGTCTGTCTCGGCAGTCAGTGGGGTGGGCGTTCCTGACGTCAAGTGCTCCATGATGGGCTCCCTCGGTGTATGGGATGGCTATGTTGTGGTGGGGTTTTCTGCGGGATGCCCACTTTTCCTCCTTCGGTGGCCGGTTGCCTACTTCCGAGTGCTTGGTCTGCGCGGGCGACGGTGTATGGGAGCAGGGCGTAGGGCGGGACAAGAGGGGGTTGCGCTGAGGGGCGGGGGTGGGTATAATGGCAGGGCGTGGTCGGCAGGCGGTAACCGGCTACTGCCTGCTGACCGGGACGGGGACCGGCCCCGTAGGATGGGCTAGGAGGGTCCGACGGGCGCCAGAGGCGGCAAGAGTGTGCCGTCAGGCGCATGGGGAGCGAGGGATGGCGGCGGGGGCGGTGCGAGGGCGCAGCGGGCAACTAACGAGGTAGGAGGTAAGAGAGGCGTGAATCTTCAGCGGCCGAATGCGAACGATGTAAGCCAGACGTCGAACCGATCACGGAGTGTCGTGCCGGGGTCCGGGCTGTGCACGCGGTGCATCGACGGGTGCCGAGGGAACTGCGAGGTGTTCAAGAGCTCGTTCCGGGGTCGGGAGGTGATCTACCCGGGGCCGTTCGGGACTCTTACGGCGGGGGCGGATAAGGACTACCCGGTTGACTTCTCCCATTTGAACATCATGGGGTACGCGCTGGGTGCGAAGGGGCTTCCGGGCGGTGAGGAGGGGACGCCGGACAATACGCTGTTTCCGATGGTGAATACGGAGACGGAGTACGGGGTTGAGAACAAGGTGAAGCTGCGGGTGCCGGTGTTCACGGGGGCGCTGGGGTCTACGGAGATTGCGCGGCGGAACTGGGAGCACTTTGCGGCCGGCGCAGCGATTGCGGGGATAACGTTGGTGTGCGGAGAGAACGTGTGCGGGATCGATCCGGAGCTGGAGATAGACGATAGGGGGAAGGTGGCAGAGGCCCCGGACATGCGGCGTCGGGTGGAGACGTATAAGCGGTGGCACGAGGGGTACGGGGACATGGTGGTGCAGTTGAATGTGGAGGACACGCGATTCGGGGTGGCGGAGTACGTGGTGGAGAAGCTGGGGGTGGAGACGATAGAGCTGAAGTGGGGACAGGGGGCGAAGTGCATTGGGGGGGAGATCAAGATTGACTCGCTGGAGCGGGCGCTCGAGCTGCAGAGGCGGGGGTATCTGGTGACGCCGGACCCGTCGCTGGAGGCGAATCAGGCGGCGTTCAAGGATGGGGCGCTGAAGCAGTTCGAGAGGCACTCGCGGCTGGGGTTCATCGACCAGGAATCGTTCATGGCGGAGGTGGAGCGAGTGAGGGGCCTGGGTGTGAAGCGGGTGACGCTGAAGACGGGCGCGTACCCGATGCGAGAACTGGCGATGGCGATCAAATGGTGTTCGGATGCGAAGATCGACCTGCTGACGATTGACGGCGCTCCGGGGGGAACAGGGATGAGCCCGTGGCGGATGATGGAGGAGTGGGGAGTGCCGACGTTCTATCTGGAGAGCATGGCGGTTCAGCTCTGCGACAAGCTGGCGTCGAAGGGCGGGTATGTGCCGGACATCGCGATCGGAGGTGGGTTCTCGACCGAGGATCACCTGTTCAAGGTGCTGGCGATGGGCGCGCCGTACGTGAAGGCGGTGTGCATGGGCCGAGCGCTGATGATACCGGGGATGGTAGGGAAGAACATCGGGCTGTGGCTGCAAGAGGGAGATACGGCGCTGCCGAAGACGGTGTCGCAGTTCGGGAGCAAGCCGGAGGAGATCTTCGTGTGCTACGAGGACCTTGCCGCGAGGTATGGCAAGGAGGCGATGAAGGATCTGCCGCTGGGCGCGCTGGGGATCTACACTTTCGCGGACAAGCTGAAGGTGGGGCTGCAGCAGCTGATGGCGGGGAGCCGAAACTACAGGGTGTCCGCGATCAGCAGGGACGATGTGATGTCGCTGACGGAGGAGGCGGCGAAGGTGTCGGGGATCCCGTACGTGATGGATGCCTACCGGGAGGAAGCAGAGCGGATCATCAGCGGGTGATGGCGCAAGTATAGGTCGACGGCGACAGGCGGCCGGCAGGAGCCGGCCGCCTGTTCATTTGGGGAGGTGGGGGGATGGTAAGATGGGCGAGAGAGTTGTCGTGAGGAGGCGTATGTGGGGCCGGCGGG
>JALGTG010000130.1 GCA_029821495.1 Candidatus Hebobacteria bacterium | reverse complement strand
CCAAGTCCCACGGATTGTGGGTGACGCCAAAGGCCGAGTTCTCGGTGGACGATCCCATGGCAAACTCGTCCATGTTGGTCTTCCCAACCAACACCAGCCCCTGCTCCCGGCACCGCTCAACTACATCCGCGTCGTATGGCGGCACGAACCCCTTCAGAATCCGAGATGCGCACGTGGTCTCGATCCCCCTCGTGCAGAAGATGTCCTTGAGCGCCAGAGGGACACCGGCTAGGGCCGGTAGCTCCTCCCCCTGCGCCCGACGCTCGTCCACCGTTGCCGCCTGTTCCTCTGCCGTCTCACGGGTGAGCAGCAGATAGGCCCCGACCTCCTGCTCCACGTCTTCGATCCGCGCATAGACCGCCTCCAGCGCTTCTCGCGCGGATACCTCCCGCTTCCGCAGCAGCTCCGAGAGCTCGTGAGCGGTCAGCTCGTTCAGCGCGCTCATTCGATCACCCTCGGCACCCGGAAGCAGTCACGCGCCTTGTCGGGAGCGTTCTCCAGCGCCTCCTCCGCGGCCAGCGATTCACCCTCCTCGTCCTCGCGAAACACGTTCGACATCGCCACCGCGTGCGACATCGCAGGCACGCCGGAAGTGTCGAGCTGCTGCAGCTGCTCGAAGTGCTCCAGAATCGAATTGAGCTGTGTCGTGAAGCGCTCTCGTTCCTCTTCGTTCAGTTGCAGGCGACCCAGCAGTGCTACGTGTTCTACCTCTTCCGGCGTCAGTCGCATTCTCCGCTCCTCAGCTCTCTTCCGGCGCAGGCTCGATGATCAGCCGCGAGGAGGCGAACCTCCCCTGTATCACCAGCACACCCGTCTCTGGGTTCGGCATGATCTCTTGCTCCCAGTCGCGGCCTCCGGCTCCGCCCTCCGTCACGCTCACGCGATGCAGCGACCCCGGACCTACGGGGTACCTTCCGTCCCGCACCACGACCTCCACTGCCGTGTGCACTCCGCCCCGCACCACGATGCCGCCGTTCTCCGCCGTCACCTGCGCTCCGTTTCCGTGGATCGCAAGCTCGATGCGCTCGGAATCGTACCGCACGACGCTCACTGCCGCGACGCCTCCCTGCTGAGCCGTCCCTGCGTAGACCGGCAGAGGAGTGGCCACCGACAGCGGGGACCCCGGGAATAGAAGCTCGACCCAGTCCCCATCGGCAGGATTGCCCACGCGCATCGCCCCCGACGCCACGTGGTACACCTGATTGCCTCCCCCGTAGAGGGCGACGGACGCCGGCATCCCGTCCGGCGAGGCAAATCCCACCGACCAGCCGCTGTAGGCTCCCACCGACACCCCCGGCCAGAGTCCGGCCGGCTCCAACACGGCCAGGTCACTCCCATTGGCGAGCACTCGCGCGTGAAACTGGATGAAGTACGGATCCAGCGCGTCCCAGCCCTCGTACAGAAACCGCGGCGCGTAGATCCCGTATCCTCTCCCGAGCTTGTTCACCCTGAAGCCCGGTGCATCGGCGGACAGGAACTCCATCCCCAGGTAGTCCGCCAGCATCGGGCGATCCAGCACCTCGTCCAGCGTCTGGGCGAGCTTTGCCAGATCGTCGTCGCGCGCGCGCTGCAGTTCCCTCGGCGTCTCATACAGCAGTGTGGGCACTTCGCCCACATCCCCCACCTGCACCTGGCCAGGAGTCGCCGCCGCCGACCAGGCCTCCTCTCCCGGTCCGTACCGCAGCCCGAACACGTGCTTCAGCACATCGGGCAGCGAAGTCACCGCCCCCTCGGCTTGGTACATCCCGACCCCTGCATCGGCCACCAGCACGCCCCCCGTCATCACGTAGTTGTGCAGTGCCAACTGCGCGCCTTGCGGCAGGTATAGCGCCATCGGCGCGATGATCACCCCATACTGCGACAGGTCCGCCCTGCTCAGCGAATCCAGTGCCAGTACATCGAACTGCCCGTAGCGGCTCCCATTCCGTCCCACAGCGAACAGCCTCGCTGGCTCGTTGGGCGTGAACCCGTCCAGATAGCCGTAGAGCCCACGCCCATCCCGCATCGTTCCGCCCGCCAGGGGCTCGTACAGAATAGCGGCTCGCGCCTTCGGCCGCGCCGGGAATCCCCCCAGCTCCTCGACTCTCGCCAGTATGTCTCTGACCCCGGCGCTGAGTCCCGGCGAGTCGCGCAGGACACGCCAGTTCGAGAAGGCCACGCCCGCGGCCCCGTGCTGCACCGCCAAGGAGATCCAGACCGCCACTTGCCTGGGACTGGTCCCAGCGCCGATCTCCAGCGTCTGGATCGCCGCAAACTCACCCGCCCTCCGGGCGATGTCCACCGCGTGGACATTGTGTGTACGCCAGTCCAGCTCGGCCAACGAAGGATATGTGTTCAGCACCATGCCGTCGAAGTCGGTACGCACGCTGATGATCGAGCGGTAGTCGGTCAGCGCGGAGGCCAACACCAGCCTCCCCGGATCTGCCTGCCGCACCGCCCGGGCCCAGACAGAAAGGGCGTCCGCGTAGGCTGCCTCTTGATAGTAGGCGAGGTCCACAGTGGCCCGTCCCAGACCCCCCGGCTTCGTCTGGTCGATGTCCCGCGCGCTCGTGGCCGTTATCTGCTCCCAGCCGGCGAACTGAGTGCCCCACGAGTTGTTCAGAGCAGCGACCGAACCGTACCCGTCAGCCAGATAGGTGCGGAACCCGTCCTCGGTCCACACCGCCTGACCCGAAGCGACTGCCTCTACCGACCACGCCACCAGCCCTGGGTGCGCGCCTAGTTTCTCGGCGGCCTGCTGCACGAACGCCCTGACGGCCGCCGCGTAGTCCTCTGCGCGAGAGGCGATGACCGGGCCGCTTCCCCCCTCGTCGAGCAGCGCCCGCGGCGCCAGCGCCGCCACCACCATCATCCCCTTCGCCTCCGCTGCCGACGCCAGTACGGAAGCGCTCTCGAGCTCCTCCTCGGATACACCTTGGATCACCACGTACACCGCGCTCATCCCGGTGGCGGCATACTGCGCCACATCCGCAGGATCCTCCAGGCCGCGGGCCCACGTCAGCAGTGTCGGCTCTCCGTTGACCAACACGACGTTGGCCTCCCTGTGGGCCGTCATTGCCCTTGCCGCGGGTCGTGGCGCCGCCGGCTCCTCTTGCGCCCACGCGGCCGCGCTCACCAGCGCGAGCCCGGCAAGTCCGATCCAGCCGGCCAGCTGCGCTCTTCGCGCGGCGGCCATCGCGAACCTACTGGCAGTCACTAGACCTGTCATCTCTCGCTACCCCCTGGACCTTGTCCCCGCCTGCCGTTGCTTCACTCCAACGGGCCCACGGCCCGACGCGGCATCACTAATCAGCTCGGCCTGGGCCGATCCCGCTTCGGCCCCGCTCTCCACTCACACCGAAACTTCGGCGAGGGACCCCATGTCCCTCGCCGCCCTTTGGCCAGTCGCGCACCGTGCACCCCTGCTCCTGTCCTCTGCTGGGTCCTGCTAGACCAGCGCCTCTTCCGTCTCCGCGTCGAACAGGTGCGTCTTCTCCATGTCGAACACCACCTCGAGCGGCTCCCCCACTCGCGCTCCGGTCTCCGCATCGAGGTCCGCGGTCACGGAATGCTCACCCGCCGTCAGGTATGCGTGCACGGTTGAGCCCATGGGCTCCAGGACATCGACCGCCAGCGTCGCCGCGTTCGTGTCCGATACCGCAATGGGAGGATTCAGGCTCCGATCATAGATGTCGTCCGGCCTCACCCCGAACACGACCTCGCGCCCCACGCGGTCCCGTACCTTACTCGCGTAGTCCGCTGGCAGCCGCAGCGCCAGCGGGTCCGTTCTCACATAGACCTCCCCGTCCATCCCCTCCAGCTTCGCCCCCATGAGGTTCATCGCAGGGCTCCCGATGAAGCCCGCCACGAACACGTTCGTCGGGTGGTTGTATAGCTCCAGCGGAGTGTCCACCTGCTGCATCCGCCCATCATTCAGCACCGCGATGCGATCTCCCATCGTCATCGCTTCCATCTGATCGTGCGTAACATAGATCGTCGTGATCCCCAGCCGGCGGTGTAGCTTGATCAGCTCCGCTCGCGTCTGGACCCGCAGCTTCGCGTCAAGATTCGAGAGCGGCTCGTCCATCAAGAACACCTTCGGCTCCCGCACGATGGCTCGCCCCAGCGCCACCCGCTGACGCTGTCCCCCCGACAGCTCCCGCGGCTTCCGCGCCAGCAGCTCCTGCAGCCCCAACATCTCCGCCGTCTCATTCACCCGCCGCTTGATCTCCGGCTTTGGGAGCTTCCGCAGCTTCAGCCCGAACGCCATGTTGTCGTTGACGTTCATGTGCGGGTAGAGCGCGTAGTTCTGGAACACCATGGCGATGTCCCGATCCTTCGGAGAGACGTCGTTCACGAGCCTGTCGCCGATGTAGATCTCCCCCCCGCTCGCCTCCTCCAGCCCCGCAATGCACCGCAATACCGTCGTCTTCCCGCATCCCGAGGGGCCCACCAGGACCAGGAACTCCGTATCCTTGATGTCGAGCGTCAAGTCGTCCACCGCGACGACTCTGCGGAAGTGCTTGCTGAGGTTATTGAGCAGCACCTGCGCCATGCGCGTATTCTCCCTCTCTGCTCTCCCCCAATCCCCCCTTGCCCGCCCCTCCCGCGCGGCGATTATAGCAGGCCCCTCGGCCGCTGACAAGCGAAGCGCCCTCTCTGCACCCCGTAAACGCCGACATCTCCGGTACCCATCCTAACCGCAAGTGCGAGCCGGAATGAGGAATCTAATCAGTGGGTTGCCGCTCCTCAGGCGCCCCACCAGCGCTTCGCGGTGGTTGGCTTGGCAAGTCGCCCTGCGCTGTTCAGCCGCTGGCCGCTTCTTACAGCAGGGGCAGACCGCCGCACTCATCGAGGATGGAGATTGGCGTGAGCCTGCCGGGCAAGCCTGACCTGCGAGTCTTCCCGGACCTCAAGGCCCTCAGCCGCGCCGCGGCGGAGAGCGTGGTCGCGCTGGCGGAAGCTGCGGTGAGAGAGAACGGCCGCTTCACGATGGCACTCTCCGGCGGCAGCACGCCGCGCGCCCTCCACCGGCTCCTCGCCAGAGACTACCGGGACTCCATCCCCTGGCCGCAGGTCCACATCTTCTGGGGCGATGAGCGTTTCGTCCCACCCGACGACTCCCGCAGCAACTACCGTATGGCCCGAAAGGCGCTTCTCGACCGCGTCCCGATCCCCGAGCAACAAATCCACCCTATGCTCACCCTCCTCCCGCAGCCCGGGCAAGCTGCTGACGCATACCAGGCCACCCTCAGGGGGTCCTTCCCAGGCCAGTGGCCGCACCTCGACCTAATCCTCCTCGGCCTCGCCTCCGACGGCCACACCGCCTCCCTCTTCCCCAACAGCTCGGCCCTGGAGGAAAACGAGCGCTGGGTCGTCGCCATCCGCGCCGACGTCAGACCTCCCCTCCGCCTCACCCTCACCGTCCCAGCCATCAACCACGCCGCCAACATCCACTTCCTAGTCGCGGGCAAGAGCAAAGCCCCCGCGCTCCGAAGCGCCCTCGCCGACAACGCCGACCCGAAGCTCTCCCCGGCTGCCGCCATCGAGCCAGTTGATGGGAAGCTCGTGTGGTGGGTGGACGAGGCCGCTGGCAGTCTCTAGGGCGCGTGTTCCTGCCCCCCATCTGCACTGGGCAGGAGCACGTCTTCTGCCCCGCCCCTACCCCCTCCCCGCCGCCTTCCTCACCCCTTCGATGTACTCCTGCGTCACCTGCCTCTCGAAGCTCCTGAATCCCGCCAGCTTGAAGCCGTGCTTCTCGGCAAGCGCGGCGATCTCTCTCACGCGGTCCAGTGACAGGTCACGCCCGAGAGTGTAGCTCTCGTACCGCTCTTCCAGCGCCAGGACCATCGTCTCCGCCATACACGCATAAGCCGTCTTGGGCGGGAAGCCGAAGTTGAAGTGGAAGTCAACCGGCCCCGGCACCTCCACCGCGCCGCCCTCGATCACCAGCACATCCGGCCGCTCCCTCACCACCTGCTTCGAGACATCCCGCGGCCGCGCCACATCGCACACCACTGCCCCGGGCTTCAGCGCCTCCCCCGGCACCACCGTGTCCACCGCACTCGTCACCGTGATGACGATGTCCGCGTCCTTCAGCCCCACCCACGGATCGGTCGTGTACTTGATATCAGCCTTCCCATCCACACTCGCTGCCAGCTCCGCCAACTCCCGCTCTTCCAGACCGATCAGCGTGACGACCGGCGCCTCCTCGGCCATGATCCGCGCGCACACCTTGCCGATCGACCCTGCCGCGCCCATCACCGCCACCCGCGCCTGGGAGACATCCGTCCCCATCAGCTCCGCCGCCTGCTTCGCCCCCTCCACCGCGGTCCACACCGTGTAGCTGTTTCCCGTCGTTACCGCGATGTCCACGTTCTCCGCAATCGTGATCCCCGCATCGCCGACCACGGCCGTCATCGCACCCAACCCCACCACCTTCGCGCCCAGGTTCTGCGCGACCCGCGCCGCCCGGATGACCTTCGCCAGCACGAACTCCTGCGGCAGCTCCATGAACTGCCTTGATGTCAGCGGACACCCCACGAACCACCCCCGCGCCTCTGCCCCGGTCGGGCTGCGCACACCCGTGATCTCCGACACCACCTTCGGCGGGATCCACTTCAGCAGCCGCGCCACCACCGACTCCGGCAGCACCCGCAACAGTGGATACTTCCTCGCCACGTCCTTCGCCCCACTCACCGGATGGATTATGAACGCAAACTCTCCCAAATCGAACTCCTCTCCTGTTGTCGCAAGACTTCGCCTCCAGAGCCGTTTCTCATTCTCGCCCCAAGGACAGTATGAGCCGACGGAAGAATATCAGCCGCAGGCAGCAGGGAAGCCATACTATCACCGCAGAGGGAGGGACGACTCATGGGCAAGATCGGCTGCGGATACGGCAGCGAATGGCAGCTCTTGCGTTATCTCGGCCGCCATCGCCGCGAACTGAACCGCGCCGTGGAGGGGGCCACTAGCGGCCGAGGCGTAGACTGGCTAGACTTCCGATTCCACCCCAAGCCTAGGAGTTTCGACGCGGAGTGGAAAGGCCTGGACTTTCTGGACGACGCGCTCGCCGTCAAGACAGCCTGGAGAGCGTTCTGGCCGCAGACCGGCAACGTGCCGAACTGGGATGCCGTTGGCTGGCTTCAGGTCGACTCGCATGTGGATCTGCTGTTGGTGGAGGCCAAAGCGCACATTGGTGAACTCAAGAGCGCGTGCAAGGCAAAGCCAGGACGAGCGCGGTACACCATCGGGTCGGCGTTAGATGAAGCGAAGGCCGCTTTCGGCGTCCCACCAGGCGTAGACTGGCTCAGCCCCTACTACCAGTACTGCAACCGGCTGGCCACGCTTTATTTCCTCCTAAAGCACAACGTGTCGGCCCGATTGCTGTTCATCTACTTCCTCGGCGACACGAATCCCCATGCCGAGTGTCCCGGAGAGCAGTCCGGTTGGCAGGACGCTCTCGAGGACATGCACGCTCACATCGGCT
>JALGTG010000129.1 GCA_029821495.1 Candidatus Hebobacteria bacterium | reverse complement strand
CATGGGCTGCGAGCTGATGCCCGAATACGTCGAGGAAGCCAAGTCGCGTATCCATGCCCTCTACGCCGGCGAGCTTAAGGTTAGGCCAATGGGCCGACCGGTCCATGAGCCATCGGGCCGAGAGAAAGTCAGCCGGCCCCCGGCGCAGTGGCAAATGGGAGGGGAGGGAGATCAGTGATCATCGCAGGCCGATACTCGTTCAAGCACGGCATTGAGGAGATCCAGGAGCACTGCCTAGAACTGCTTCAGGAAATCGAGGCAGTGATTGCCGAGGTCGATAGCAGCCAGCACTTCACGAAGGTGAGCGAAGAGAAGACCATGCCGGGGAAGCTGCTGTACTCCCCCGGGTCGCTCAACAAGGCTTTCAAGCAGAGCTTCGCCAAGCGGGGATGGGAGTCGGTGAAGATCACCTGCACCTACTCCACCGACCACTATGTGGAGGGCTGTGAGCCACCTGTAGGGATCGGAGGGGGGCCCCCGTTTCGCGAGATGGACTTCGTGAAGGACAAGCTTGGGGTTGAGGTCCAGTTCGGCAAGTACTCCTTCATGGTCTACAACGTATGCGCCAAGATGACGATTTTCAACAAGCTCGGCCACATTGACCTCGGCGTGGAAGTAGTCCCGGTCAAGGACTTCGCCGATCACATGTCTACCGGCGTTTCGTTCTTCGAGCAGATGGTCTGGGACCTAGAGCAACGCGGCTCTGCCGACATAGACATTCCGGTCATCATCCTCGGGGTGAACGCCGAGGGGCCACACCCTGACCAGCCCGCCGGGCAGCAGGATAGCTCCGACCTGTGATCCCTACCAGGCCTACCCGCCACTAGGCGCGCGCGTCGACATCTCAGACAGCTCCCTCCCTTCCTCCCTCCCCACCCACCACGGCGCGCCGCCATACCCAAACCGTCATTCACAGCGCCATCCAAGGACCCCGCGACACACCCGGTCCGCCCCAAGACTTGACAGGACTCCTCCCCTCTGCCTAGAATCCACTATTCACCGTTGCGGGCGGGAGTAGCTCAGTGGTAGAGCGTCACCTTGCCAAGGTGAGGGTCGAGGGTTCGAGCCCCTTCTCCCGCTCCACACTCTTCGGGGAACGGCCTCTGCGGTCCGCCAAGACCGCATCTGCATAGACGCCGACCTCGCCTACCGCGCGGCGAGGTCATCTTTTCGAGAGGGCGGGCGCATCAGTCCCGCCCAAGGAGCCGCCGCAGTGACCAGCCCGGCGAAAGCCAACCTGGACGTAGACGTAAACGTCGAGCACTCCGAGGGCGGACAGGTCCAGCTCGCCGTCACCGTCCCCGCCACCCCCGTTCTCGCCGCTAGAAAACGCGTCATCAAGGCCTTCGGCCGAAGCGCCAACATCCCCGGCTTCCGCAAGGGCAAGGCCCCACTCTCCGTCCTCGAAGACCACATCGACCAAGACGCCCTCAAAGCCCAAGTCATAGACGACCTCCTCGAAGACGCCTACGATGCCGCCCTCGACAAGGCCGGCATCAAACCCCTCGACCGCGCCCGCATCGCAGATGCCGACCTCACAGACGACGGCGCGCTCACCTTCTCCGCCACCGTCACCCTCAGGCCGGACATCGACCTCGGCGACTACAAGGGCCTCAAGGCCACCCGCCGCATCACCAGCGTCACCGACACCCACGTCCAGTCCGAACTCGAGCGCCTCCGATCCCGCCTCGCCGACTTCCGCGACCTCGACCCCGAGGCCGACATCGAGAAGAACGACGTCGTAGTCGTGGACTACGAGCTCTTCGTAGATGGCGAGAAGCGAGAAGACGCCAGCGCCTCGGGCTATCCCTTCGAGGTCGGCTCCGACCAGCTCTTCCCCGAGCTCAACGACGCCCTCCCCGGCGCCCACCTCGGCCAGACCCTCGACGTAGACGTCACCTATCCCGACGACCATTCCGACCAGTCCCTCGCCGGCAAGACAGGCAACTTCAAGGTCACCGTCCGCGAGGCCCGCCGCCGCCGTCTCCCCGACCTCGACGACGACCTCGCAAAGCGTATCTCCGACCTCGATACCCTCGAAGCCCTCCGCGGCCGCATCCGCGAGAATCTAGAGGCCATGGGCAAAGCCCTTGCCGAACAGGACGCGCGCGACGACCTCGTGCGCCAGGTGAGCGACGCCTCCTCCCTCGACGTCCCCGACGTTGTGGTCGGCCGAGAGGTGGACCGCAGAGTCGATCAGATCACCGAAGAGCTCCAGCGCCGCGGCCTCACCCTCGACCAGCACCTCCAGAACGTCGGCCGCTCCTTCGCCGACTGGCGCGCCGACATCGAGGCCGAAGCCCGTCAGCTCGCCCGCCGCGCCCTCGTGCTCGACGAGATCGGCGAGCGCGAGACCATCAAGGTCGAGGAGTCCGAGCTGCGGGAGGAGATCCGTCGGCAGGCCGAGAGAGAGGGAATCAGCGAGCAGGACTTCCAGGAGCGCCTCTCCGAATCCGCCGAGATCAACCGCCTGGTCACGCGCATCTTTCAGCGCAAAGTCGTGGACTGCCTCGTGGAGAACGCCGACATAACCGAGGAAACCGTCGAGCCCGAATCCGAGGCCGAAGAGCAGTCCCCCGAATCAGCCGCACCCCAACCAGACCCCCAAGCCGATCCTCAAGACGCTCCCGAGCAGAAGACCTGACGTGACCGTCGCGCCCCCGGCAGACATCACCCGCCGCGCCCCTTAGGCGCGGCCGCTGGGAATCAACTCCATACCCCTCGCCCCTCCCCCCCCTAGTGAACCGAGCGCGCCGTCTGCGCCACCGGCCGAACCGTTTCCTGATCCGCAGGCGCCGGCCTCCTCGCGGCCTTCTCCGCACGCGGCTGGTTGTGGAGCGCAATCTCCAGCACTTCCTCCATCCTCTCCACGAACCGGAACTTCAGGTCCTCCTGCACGTGTGACGGAATCTCCTCCAGGTCCCTCTTGTTCTCCAGAGGCAGAACCACCATCTTGATCCCCGCCCGGTGCGCCGCCAGCACTTTCTCCTTGACACCGCCGACGGGCAGCACCTTGCCTCTCAGGGTGACCTCCCCCGTCATCGCCACGTTCCGATGCACCGGCCGCCGCGTCAGCGCCGATACCAGCGCCGTCGCCATCGTAATCCCCGCCGACGGGCCGTCCTTCGGAATCTGCCCTGCCGGCACATGTATGTGCACATCCATCCGGCGGTAGAAGTCCTCGTCTATGCCCAAGTCGGCCGCGCGCGATCGAGTGTAGCTCAACGCCGCCTTCCCCGACTCCTGCATCACATCGCCCAGGTGACCCGTCAACAGCAGATTGCCGCGCCCCTTCATCAGCGTCACTTCTACGAACAGAATATCCCCGCCAAACTCCGTCCACCCCAGTCCCGTCGCCACCCCGACCTCGTCCTCCTTCTCCGCAATCCCGTACCGGAACCGCCCCTCCCCAAGGTACTTGCGCAACGACCTCGAGGTCAGCCGCGCCGCCTTCACCTTCTCCTGCGCAATCCCCTTCGCTACCTTGCGGCAGATCGAAGCCACCTCCCTCTCCAGATTGCGTACCCCGGCCTCCCGCGTGTACTCCCGGATGATCGTCCGCAGACCCGACTCCGTGAAGCGCAGCTGCTTCGCCGACAGCCCGTGGTTCTTCAACTGCTTCGGAACCAGGAAGAGCTGCGCGATCTTGCTCTTCTCGTCCTCGATATACCCCGGAAACTCGATCACCTCCATCCGGTCCTTCAGCGCCGGCGGAACCGGATCGAGTAGGTTCCCGGTCGTGATGAACATCACCTCCGATAGGTCGAGCGGCACCTCCAGATAGTGATCGCTGAATGCGTTGTTCTGCTCCGGGTCCAGCACCTCCAGCAGCGCCGACGCCGGATCGCCCCGGAAATCTACCCCGATCTTGTCCACCTCATCCATCATGAACACCGGGTTCCGCGTACCCGCCGTCTTCAGCCCCTGCACGATCCGCCCGGGCAACGCCCCGACGTACGTCCGCCGGTGTCCCCGTATCTCCCCCTCATCCCGCACGCCCCCCAGCGACATCCGCACGAACTCCCGGCCCGTCGCCCGCGCGATCGATCGTCCGATAGACGTCTTCCCTACCCCTGGCGGGCCCATGAAGCACAGGATCGGCCCCTTCACATCCTTCGCAAGCTTCCGCACCGCCAGAAACTCCAGCACCCGCTCCTTCACCTTCTTCAACCCGTAGTGATCCTCGTTCAGAATCCGCTCCGCCGCCCGTATGTCCAGCTTCTCCTCACTGCGCTTGCTCCACGGCATCGCAAGCAGCCAGTCCAGGTACGTCCGCACCACCACCACCTCGGGCGACGCCGGCGGCATCCGCTCCAGCCGATCCAGCTCCTTCAGCGAGCGCTCCTCCACCTCCTCCGGCATCTTCGCCTCTTTGATCCGCCCCCGCAGCTCCTCGATGTCCCCCGTCCGGTCGTCCCGCTCCCCCAGCTCCTGCTGGATCGCCTTCATCTTCTCCCGCAGGTAGAACTCCTTCTGCGACTCCTCCATCTCTTGCTTCACCCGGGAGCTGATCTTCCGCTCTACCTCCAGAATCTCGATCTCCCGGTTCAGAACGCTCGCCAGTATCTCCAGCCGCGTCCGTTGGCTCGCCGACTCCAGAACCTGCTGCTTCACCTCCACCGGAATCTGCGCGTAGTACGAAATCAAGTCCGCAAGCCTGCCCGGATCAGTGATGCGCCGCGCCGACTCCAGCGCGTCCGAAGGGAGATTCTTCCCCAGGTTTATCAGCCGCTCGAACTGCGCCACCACGTTGCGAACCAGCGCCTCCGTCTCGATCCCCGGTTGCTCCACCTCCTCCATCGTATCCACCCGCGCCTTCAAGAACGGCTCCGTGTGCACATACCTACCTATCTGCACCCGAACCGACCCCTCTATCATCACCCGGATCGTCCCATCCGGCAGCGGCAGCGTCTGCACCACTTCCCCCAGCGTCCCCACGTCGTACAGATCATCCGGCCCGGGATCGTCAATCGTTATGTTCCGCTGCGCAACCAGCACTATCTGCCGGTTCCCCTTCATCGTCTCTTCCAGCGCCTTGATCGACCGCGGCCGGCCCACGAACAGCGGCACTACCAGGTACGGATAGATCACCGCACCCCGCGTCGGCAGCACCGGCGCCTCCTCCGACACCGGCTCACTCCTCGGCTCGGCCGCCTCCGGCGTCACTACCTTCGTCTCCTTCATCTCGGCCACAGTCCTCTCCTTATCCCCGCCGCACCGCCGGCCCTGCTACCCCGCGCGGCGCTCCTCGGCCTGCGGCGGAGGAGGCTCCTCCGGTGCGCGGCGGCCCTCCTTCGCTTCGATCGTGTCCACCACCCTGGCCGACCGCTGCCGTCGCACCGCTTCCGCCGTCACCAGACACTTGCCCTTCCGGTCGTGAGACGGCACCTCGTACATGATGTCCAGCATCACTTCTTCGATAATCGTCCGCAGCGCGCGCGCCCCCGTCCCCCGCGCCATCGCCTGCTCCGCAATCGCCTCCAGCGCATCTTGCGTGAACTCCAACTCAACACCGTCCCATTCCAGATACTTCCGATACTGCTGCACCAGCGCGTTCTTCGGCTCCACCAGAATCCGCAGCAGCGACCCCTTGTCCAGAGCCCCCAGCGTCGCCATCACCGGCAGCCGCCCGATGAACTCCGGAATAAACCCAAACCGCAGCAAGTCCTCCGGCAACGCCTGCCGCAGCACTTCCCCCAGCGGCCGCTCCTCCCTGCCCCGGAACGTCGCCTTCAGCCCGAACGACCGGCCCTCATGCGTCCGCTTGCGGATGATATCGTCCAGCCCCTCGAAAGTCCCCCCACAGACGAACAGTATGTCTGTCGAGTCCATCTGGATGTACTCCTGCTGCGGGTGCTTCCGGCCTCCCTGCGGCGGTATGTTCGCAATTGTCCCCTCCAGAATCTTCAGCAGCGCCTGCTGCACCCCCTCCCCGCTCACATCCCGCGTGATCGACCGGTTCTCGCTCTTCCGAGCGATCTTATCAATCTCATCAACATACACTATCCCCCGCTGCGCCCGCTCCACGTTCCCCTCCGCCGCCTGATACAGCTTCAGCAGGATGTTCTCTACATCTTCCCCCACATACCCCGCCTCCGTCAGCGTCGTCGCATCCGTGATGCAGAACGGCACATCCAGTATCCTCGCCAGCGTCTCCGCCAGCAGCGTCTTCCCGCTCCCAGTCGGCCCGATCAGCAGGATGTTGCTCTTCTGCAGCTCTACCCCCTCCTCTTCCTCCTCTCGCTCCATCTGGATTCGCTTGTAGTGATTGTACACCGCCACCGAGAGCACCCGGCGAGCGTGCTCCTGCCCTATCACATACTCGCTCAGCGCCTCGTAGATCTCCTTTGGCGTCGGGATCGGAAGCTCGAACAGCACCTCCTTCTCCGCCACGCCCGGAGCCTGCTCCTCCTGGAGCAGGCCGTGACACAGCGCCGTGCACTCGCCGCAGATGAACACACCGTCGCCCGCGATCAGCCGCCCGCCGACCTCGCTCTGGCTCTTACCGCAAAACGAACAATGGGCCTCCGTCCTCCTACTTCGCATCAACTACCTCCGGGCGCTCCCCTAAGAGCGCTCCCTTATTCCTCCGAACCAGCGTTCTCCTCGCTCTGCACCGACGGCCTCGCGAGCACTTCGTCTACGATCCCATACTCTTTCGCTTCGTCGGCCGTCATCCAACGGTCGCGCTCCGTGTCCCGCTTGATCGTTTCCACATCCTGGCCCGTGTGGTACGCCATGATCTCGTTGATCCGGTCCCGCGTCCGCAGCAGCTCCCGCGTGAAAATGTCCACATCCGATACCTGACCGTACGTCCCCCCAAGCGGTTGGTGGATCATCACCCGCGAGTTAGGAAGCGCCGACCGCTTCCCCTTCATGCCCCCTGCCAGCAGCACCGCACCCATGCTCACCGACTTCCCCACGCAGAACGTCCGTACATCCGGCTTGATCAGCTGCATCGTATCGTATATCGCCAGGCCCGCGGGCACCTCCCCCCCCACCGTGTTGATGTACATCTCGATGTCCTTCCCCGGATCCTCGCTCTGCAGATAGAACAACTGCCCGATTACCAGGCTCGCAACCGTATCGTTTATCTCCCCCCCGATGAAGATGATCCGGTTCTGCAGCAGCCTCGAGAACAGATCCCACGATCGCTCTCCGCGGGGCGTCTGCTCTACCACACTCGGTATGTACAACATCGCTTCCTCCTGTCAACACGGCCGTACAGCTCCCCTGGCGACATAACCAGGAGGCCTGACGGTCGAATCGGCGGTCCCCACTGATAGGTACCCGAAAAACCCTCACCCCTCACAGCCGCTCTGTCCGCTCGCACCACAGGCCGGCCCTCTTCCCCCGCCCCCGCTTCCAGCGCCCGGCCGCGCTCTATCAATACCACGTTCCGCCGACTTTTACCTGTCGTTCTTCTGGAACGTGCAGCCCCCGCGGCCTACGCCGAAGCCCCACCCCGCATCACCCCC
>JALGTG010000128.1 GCA_029821495.1 Candidatus Hebobacteria bacterium | reverse complement strand
CTAGCCACTCATAACCGCTCGGTCGCAGGTTCGAATCCTGCCGGGCCCATTCTGCGGCAGTGACAACAGCCGCGATGTCGACGCAGGCACCTTCCTGAGGGCTTCAGTCACAAGACGGAAGCGAGCACCTTTGAGGTAAGCGCCATGCGTGGGTTGATGATGATGACTGTGGTCGCGGTGCTGGTGGCCTGTGGCTGCGGTAGGGAGGCGGCCGTAGAGCAGGGCGGATGGTCCGGGAATGGCTCCGCAGTCGAGGAGGAGGGACAAGGAGGAGCCGGGGCCGCCGGGCTGGAGGGGAAGAGGGTGGTGATGGTTGTGGCCCATCGGAGCTTCCGCGATGAAGAGCTGTTCAAGCCGATGGCAATTCTGGAGAAGGCCGGGGCGGAGGTGGCAGTGGCTTCCTCTTCCATGGAACGAGCGACGGGGGCGCTGGGCGGGACGGTGCAACCCGATGTTCTGCTGAAGGATGTCAGGTCGGACGACTATGATGCTGTGGTGTTCGTGGGAGGGACGGGGGCCAAGGAGTACTGGGAGGATGAGAGGGCGCACGCGATTGCGCGTGAGGCCGTGGATGGGGGGAAGGTGGTGGGGGCGATCTGCATCGGGCCGGTGACGCTGGCGAATGCCGGAGTGCTGCGAGGGAGGAAGGCGACGGTGTGGGAGTCGGAGGCGGAGCGGCTGAAGAGAGGGGGCGCCGTGTACACGGGCCGGTCTGTGGAGAGGGATGGGCGCGTCATTACGGCGGACGGGCCGGAGTCGGCGGAGGAGTTCGGGCGCGCGCTTGTGAGGGCGCTGGGCGGATAGCGGGCGGGGAAAGCGATCCTGGTTGTGACAGAGCGGGATGGCGGACATAGGCGCGTGAGGGCCCGGCGGCGAAGTGGTGCTACCGGGCCGTTCCCTTTTCACGGCTCAGGGGAGGTGAGTAGGATGGGTCGTCTCGCCCTCATTTTCGGTGCCGTGTTGTTCGTCGCAATGAGGCCGGCCAGCGCTGAGACCGGCGTGGTGCCGGCGGACCTGGGTCTCGTGTACGCGATGAGTGAGACAACTGAGGGGGTGCCGAGAACCAGCATCTACCTCCACGGGGTGGGCCCCGGCCCCGCCCGCATGCTATATCGCGATGCGGATGAGAAGGACCAGATCCTCACCAAGATCGCGGGGAGCGATCTCGTGGGCAGCGGTCACACAGTGTCCCCCAGAGATGTCTATGTGATGATGGGGGAGGCGACGGCGGCCGATTTGAGCACGTGCGCGGATGCCCTCTGCCGGCTGCGGATCGCCGCCAAGGCTGAAGAACAGGATGAGCCCGAACCCGTGCTGGTGATTCCACTGTGTTTCAGTGACGCTTCTCCCTACGGCCTTTGGAATCGGGCCCCCATCTTCGCCGTCAGCCCGGACGGGGAGCGCATCGCCCTCCAGGCGCTGCGGGCCGGGGATGTTAGGTTCGCGCGCCCGGCAATCCGCGTGCTGGCCTCGGACGGAAGAGATGAGTGGCGGATCACGCTGGAGGAGCCGGGCCTGCATGTGGTCGACCTCGCCTGGTCTCCTGACGGCAAGTCACTCGCGTACATCGTAATGCCGGAGGCTGACGAGCACACTCTCGACGAGGCGCTGCTGCCGAGGGCGGGCCTGTACGTGGCGGACGTGGAGGCCCGCACGAGCCGGCTGGTGTATCGCTGCTACGGCAGGGCGTTGGCATGGGGACCGCGGCAGGATCGGATCACGGTCGCGGCGCGCGCCGGCGACATGTGGGACGAGAGCTACGTTGCGCAGGTCGTCGTCGCGCGCTCCGGCGGAAAGGTGGAGGAGTTCTCGCTGCCCCCGCGGGTTGCCGCACTCGCCTACTCGGATGACGGCCGCTGGCTCGCCGTGCAAAGTGCAGAAGGCGACCGGCAGCAGATCTGGCTCTATCCATCCTCCGAGGGCTGGGGACGTCTCTTCCACCAGGTGCCGCAGCAGGAGGGACGTATGTCGCTTCTCGGCTGGGTGCGGCGGGCAGGTTGAGCGGCGTGGCGGCGACAGATGTCATGTCCGAGGTGAGTGAGGGCCGGCCGGTCACGGCGAGGGTGAGCAGCAGACTTCCGTTCTTCGTGGTAGTGGGAGTGCTGGTCGGCAGCGGATTCCCGGGATAGCGAGACGGGCGATGGCGTCATGCGGGGAGGCTAATAGGCACGGTACGCGTGACCGCGCAGATACGAGGCGGAGGCGCCTGGTATTTGCGGTGGTGCTGACCAGCGCCGTGCTGGCGGCCGAGGTGGTTGGGGGGATCTGGGCCCACAGTCTGGCGCTGCTGAGCGACGCGGCTCATGTGTTTACGGATCTGGTTTCTCTGGCACTGAGTCTGGGGGCTATAGTGCTGGCCACGCGGCCGGTCACGAAAGAGCGGACCTTCGGGTGGCACCGGGCTGAGGTGCTGGTGGCGCTGATGAACGGGCTGCTGCTGTTGGTGGTTGCCGGCGGGCTGCTGCGGGAGGCATACCTCAGGCTGGAGAATCCTCCGGAGGTGCGGGTGACGGGGATGTTGGCGGTGGCTGTCGCGGGGCTGATCGCGAATGGGGTGATTGCTCTGCGCCTGCGGGAGCACGCGCACGACGACCTGAATGTGAGGAGCGCATATCTGCACGTGCTGGCGGACCTTGGGGCGAGTGTGGGGGTGGTGGTTGCGGCCGGGATCATGGTTCCGACGAAGTGGTACATCGTGGACCCGATCATGGGGATGGCAATAGCGGTGGCGGTGCTGTTTGGATCGCTCCGGCTGCTGCGGGAGACCATACATATCCTGCTGGAGGGGGTGCCGCGCGGAGTGGAGCTGAGCGCGGTGGCTGAGGCCGTGCGAAGCACGCCGGGCGTCGAGGACATCCACGACCTGCACATCTGGACGATCTGCTCGCACATCCTGGCGCTGAGCGTCCACGTGACGGTGGGAGAGCGGTCGGCGGAGGAGAGGGACGACATTGTGCGCGCCATCAACGGCACGCTGAGCTCGCGGTTTGGCATTAGTGAGACCACGATCCAGGCTGAGCGGGAGCCGTGTCGCACCGACGAGCTGGTGCATGTCGTTCCGCATCGCGAGTAGGGGGCGGAGCGCGTCGGGAAGCTCGTCATCCCGCGGCGGGGATCACAAGGAAGCGGAGTGTGGATTGGAGAACCCCTCGGCCAGTGTGTGCGGCAGGCAAAGCAGGGATGCCATGAGGCGCTGTGTGGCGACGGGGGCGATGCTGTGGGTGTGTTCGGCGGCGTGGGCCGCCGGTGGGAGCGTATCCTACGACTGTGATGGTCGACTCAAGGGGCCGGGAGACTCACAGGGTTGTTGGATATCGTCATGTGGCGCAGTATGCAGCGGCGATACGGATGGGTCTTCCGCGGGACGCAGATTCCAGTGTCCGGGAGGTGTATGAACCATGAGGGATTGGCTATTGGGTGTTCGCGCTTGCTCTGCTGGTGGCCGGCGCTGCCTGGGCGGGGGTGCCAGCGCCAGCGGGGGAGGCGTCTGACGAGGGGCCGAGCGTGGGCGTTTCATCGACGATGGGAGACTTCGAGCGGAACGCTGCGCTTGGGGCTACGCTTAGCCTGCGGACCGGCACGCCAGAGGAGTATGAGGAGGTGAGGACGCTCGCCGAGCGAGGCCTGGCGGCGGCTCGACGGGCGGTGGACGATGATCCCGAGTCGGCGGAAGCGCGCTATGTGCTGGGGAGCTGGCTGCTGTATGGGTATCGAGTGGTGGAGGTGCGCCGGATCACGATTGACTCCCGGCAGGGGGAGCGTACGGCGACCGAGCCGCAGGTCGTTATGGGGCTTTTGGACGACCCAGAGGAAGGGCTGGGCGCGTTGGTGGCGGCGACGGAGCTGGAGCCAGAGAACGGGACGTATGTGCTGGACTATGCGGCGGCGCTGATAGACTACGGCCGTCCGGCCAGGGCGACGGGAGTGCTGAAGGGGGTGTGGGCCGGGGAGCCGGAGTTGACGCGAGAGGAGAAGATGTGGGCGGCGCTGCTGCTGAGTGACATACAGGCATATGAGGGGCGGCTGCAGGAGGCGCGGGAGTGGATCTACGCGGCGCTGTCGCTGGATGCGACAGTGGCGAGGGCGGTGGAGCGACTGCGGCACCTGGATGCGGCTGAAGCGGCGGAGAAGGCGGCCGAGGCAGCAGCGGCAGCGGTGGAGATGGAAGAGGCGCAACCTGAGGAGCGGTGGTTGGAGTCGGAGACAGGCGGGGGGAGTGAGAGCGAGGAGTGATTCGGCCGGGGGCAGAATGAAGTGGCAGAGGACTAGGTCAGAGCAGAGGGACGGCTGAGGTGGTCATAACGCTCTCCCGACAGGCGGAATGCGGCGGCGAGGCGATTGCGCAGGGAGTCGCGGAACGACTGGGGCTGCGGATTGCGGACCGCGACATCTTGGAGCGGATAGCAGACCGAGAGGGGCTGCCAATCACGCACCTCGCGGTGTTCGACGAGGCGGTTCCCGGGCCGATCGAGGCGGTGATCGCGGAGTGGCGGACGTCGATGAGCCAGCCGATGTATCTGCGGCGGCTGGTTCGCGCTCTTCTGACGCTGGAGCGAGAGGACGGCATACTGATTGTGGGGCGCGGGGCCGCGTTCGTGCTGACCGATCCGGGGACGCTACACGTCCGGGTCGTTGCGCCGATGCCGTGTCGCGTTGCGCGGCTGGTCGGGCGAACGGGAGCGGGGCGGTCGGAGGGGGAGCGGCTGCTGGCCAGGAACGACCAGGCGCGCGGGCGGTTTGTGCGGCGGGCGTTCGACGCCGACATCGACGCGGCGTATCATTACGACGTAGTGATCAACACGGCCGAGCTGACCGCCGAGGACGGGGCCGAGGTCATTGCGGCGGCAGCGCGAAGGAAGGTGCGGCGGCGGGCGATGTGCGAGGCGCCGGAGGACTTCTTGAGCAGTGTGTTGAGCTTCCAGCGCCGGCCGCGGTTTCCGAGGGTGAGCGAGATCGTGTGGCGGAGGTGCGAGCGACGCGTTCGCGGCTCCAGCAGGTAGTGCGCGGCACCCGTCAGGCGACCAATCTCTGTGCGGCATAGGCTTTACGGGCGGTGTCGAAGGCGGCCTGCATCATGTCGTCGCCACGCTCGATGTCGTCAACAACGCCGACGGAGACATGCACTTCCACCGGCAGTTCCCCGGAGGCGTTGAGGTTCTCGATGCATCCCTCGACCCGCGCGAGGGCGATCATCGCTTCGTGCCGGGCGGTTTCGGGGAAGAGCAGGGCGAACTCGTCGCCGCCGACGCGAGCGACGGCGTCGGTTTCCCTGACGTTGGCGGCGAGGCACTGAGCGGCGGCCCGGAGCACTGAGTCTCCGACCTCGTGTCCGAACTCCTCGTTGATGCGCCGGAATCCCTGGATGTCGAGGACGGCGACGGAGAGAGACCTGCGATAGCGGCGGGCGCGCGCCACCTCGCCGCGGAGGAGCTGGCGGAAGCGCCGGCGATTGAGGGCGCCGGTGACGGGATCGGTGACCGACTGCTCCTGGATGAGCTTGCTGTGCTCTCTGAGGCGCTCGGTGAGCCGGAGGTTGCGGCGGCGGGCGGCGGCGAGCGTGCCAATCGTCCATGCGACGGCGGCGAGGCCGGTCCCCGCGGCCTCCAGTTCGGGGCGCGGTTTCCTGGGTGATCCGGCGATGAAGGCGACGCATTCGTCGGTCTCGACGGTGATCGGGAGCGAGGGGACGCCCTCGGGCTCTTCCTGGACGCTGACCTGAGCGGTGACCAGGTGGCCGAGAACCTGGCCTGCGGCGAGGATTGGGAGGGCAACGTCGAGGAGGCCGAGTGGGCAGACATGGACGAGGGGACGGAACTTCATGGCGGCAATGGTGGAGGTCGCCACTTCCTCGACTCCCGCGGCGCGACCGCATTCGAGACAGGGGCGGGAGATGGGGATGGCGCGAGTGAACCAGCGGCAGAAACGGGCGAGGTCCTCACAGGCGGCGAGCGGTCGGCCGGCCGGACTGACGAAGAGAGTTGGGATACCGAACGACTGAGCCAGCGCGTCTTGAACGTCTTGCAGTCTGTCAGGCCACAGCTTGTCGGCCAAATCCTGCCAAGTGCGCCCCATCGCGATAACCTCACGCGGGATTCGGCCTGCTCACCAATATGGAGTATTCCACGTTTTCTCCCTGCGCCCAACCAAACGTTTGTCATCCCTGGAGGTGCGCGCGGGGTGTTGGAGAGAAGTGACAGGGGGGAGACTGAGTGCGGGGAAGCACTGGGTGGGACATCAGGTGCGGGGATGGATGAGACCGAGTTCGGCTATGGGGAGTTCAGGTTCTCGTGGGGCGACCACATCTGCGCCATCTTCGACAGCCACGCGCAGCAGATGGAGGTGATGGTGCCGTTCATCGCCGCGGGCCTGCAGGCGGGGCAGCGGTGTGTTTGGGTCGCTCCGGAGGAGTCGGGGAACGCGCTCCGAGAGGCGCTTGTCGGGATCAGGGCCGATCCGGCAACGTTGGAGGCATCGGGGCAACTGCTAATCATCTCGGAGGTTGAGTTCTATCTGCGAGGGGGCGTCTTTGAGGCGGACCGCACGATGGAGCTGCTGCGGAGGCTTCTGGACGACAGCCGGCGGGAGGGGTACTCGACGATGCGGGTGGCGAGCGATGTTTCCTGGCTATGCCATACTGACCTCGACCCCGAGCTGTGGGAGAGGTTCGAGGCGCGCCTGACGCGGGAGATAGCGAAGCTGCCGGTCACGATGGTGTGCCAGTACGCGCGGCGACAGATCTCGGGGCCGCTCCTGGTCACTGCGCTGCGGACGCACCCCACCGTGATCATGGGCGACAGGATCCACGAGAATCCGTACTACGTGCCCGAGCCGGTGGGGACATCGGGGCCTCAGGAGATCATGTAGGCTGGGCCAGGAGCCGAGGCGCTGTCAGAGGGGTCAGGCGTGTCGGTTCTGCTCAGGTCGTGGTTGAAGCGCCATCGCGCGCCGCAGCAGTTCGGTCAGGTGCGCTACCTCTACCGGGACGCCAAACCTGGCAGCGCCGTAGCGGAGCTGCATGATGCAGGCGGGGCAGGAGGTAGCGACGATGGCGGCACCGGTCGAGCGGATGTTGTCCATCTTGCGCTCGAGCACGCGCATGGAGAGGTCGTGGTGTGAGAGGGCGTAGCTGCCGGCGCCGCCGCAGCACCAGTCGGCCTCGGGGAGCTCGCGGTAGTCGAGGCCGGGTATGCGCTGGAGCAAGGCGCGCGGCTCGCCGGTGATCTGAATGTAGCGGCTCAAGTGACAGGGGTCGTGATAGGTGACGACGGAGCGGACGGGTTCTCGAAGCGGGGGGAGCTCGATGGTGGCGAGGAACTCGGAGAGGTCGCGGACGCGTGAGGCGGTACTCTCGGCCTCCGCGCGGATCGGGTCGTCCTTCGGGAACAGGTCGGCATAGTCCCTGAGGAAGGAAGAGCAACTCGCGCAGTCGGTGACGATTGTATCCGCGTCTGCGGCGCGCAGGATCTCGATGTTCTTCCGAGCTAGTTCCCGGGCCGATTCGATGTCGCCGTAGGAGTAGGGTGGGAGACCACAACAGACGTTCTGCACAACGGCGATGTCGTATCCCGCGGCATCGAGGAGGTCAACGCTGGCCTCGCCGACGTCGGGGAAGGCGAAGTCGATGGCGCATCCGACGAAGTAGAGGACCCGTTTGTCGCGAGAGGCCGCTGGTTCCCGGCGCGCGAGCCGGTCCCTGAGGAAAGTCTTCGGGGCCGGCATCATCGCGGGGCCCTCGGAGTAGCCGCGGTCGAACCAGGGGAGGAGGCGAAGCAGCTTTGCGAAGACGGTGAGGCGGGTGCGTTTGAGCCAGCCGAGAACTCGTACTCCGAGTCGGAGCGCGCGTGGATTGGTCAGGATCCGACGGAAGATGAAGCGCTGGACGGGGGACTGCGCCTCACCTACGTAGGTGGCGCGGGCGGCCGAGATCAGGCGGTCGATCTGAATGGCGGGCGGGCACTCGGCAGTACAGGCGCGACACATCAGGCACTCGAAGAGGGAAGCGCGGATTTCGTCATCGAAGGGGAGGGCGCCGTCCAAGGTGGCCTGGAGGTGGGCGATATGGCCGCGGGCGACTGAAGACTCGACGCCAGTCACGCGGTAGATGGGGCAGCGAGTCTGACAGAAGCCGCACCGGTTGCACTTGTGTAGCTCCTGCTCGACGGCCTTGACTTGCGGCGGTGCGTCGGGCAATGACGCCTCCCAGTTGGATCCGGCACGCGACGAAGGGGAGCGCCCACACGCTCCCCACGTGTTATTATACCACCGGTGTCAAGAGGAGGCGACAGGCAAGGGGCTTGGACTGAGGTTGAAGAAAGGGATGGCGCAGGTGTATGACTGAGGTACGAGGAGAAGTGGCTGTGGAGCGAATCGAGTTCAAGCTGTCAGGGGGATTGTCGCGAGAGCAACTTGGCGTGATCCACGACGCGGCGGTGAAGATGCTGGGCGAAACGGGGTTGGGGTGCGAGCACGAGGCGACAGTGGAGGCGGTGACGGCGGAGGCCGGCGTCGAGTTCGAGGAGGGGCGGCTGAAGTTCTCGCCGGATGCGATAGAGGCGTGCATCGAGCGCGCCCGCGCAGCAGGGAGGAAGCACCGGCAGGGAGGGCCACTGCGGGTGACTGGGCCGTGGACGTGCTTCAACATCATCGACATGGACAGCGATGAGGTGCGGGCGTCGACGGCGGCCGACGCTGTCGAGATGCTGAAGCTGGCGGCAAGCTTCAACGAGGAAGGGCCGCCGCCAGTGTATCCGTGCGATCTGGACGAGCGGCTCCAGGTTCTCTGGCTGGAGAAGGCGTGTCTTGAGTACACGCCCGGGTTCGGGGGAGCTATGGTGACGCACGAGCCGGAGACGATTCGCCTGATTGCGGAGCTACACGCGGCGGTCGGCCGCCGATATCCGCTGTCGATGCAGTTCGTCATCAGCCCTCTGCGCCTGGACCACCTGGCGCTGGAGATGTTCCTGCGGTTCAAGGATGATCCGCTGATTGAGGTGGTGGCGAGCATCTGCCCGATACCGACGGGGGGGATGACAGCTCCGCTGTCGGCGTGCGGGCTGCTGTCGCAGAGCGTGGCGGAGAGCATAGGGGGCATGATCGTGGCGGATCGGCTCGGCCTTATCGGGCCGGACACGCTGCTGCCGGTGAGGGTAGACTACGGGGACATGCGAGATATGACGGTTGCGTACAGCCTGCCGGACAACGTGATGATCCAGGTGCTGCTGCGGGATGTCTCGCAGCATTTCGGCGGGTATGGTCTCGATTACATCTATCTGGACACGAATGCGAAGCGACCGGACGCGGCGGCGGCGGCGGACCGAATGGCGTACATGCTGATGCTGGGGCTGGCGGGATTCCGCGAGTTCTACATGGGCGCGGGTCAGATGTCCATGGACGAGATCTTCAGCCCCGCGGGGTTCATCGTCGATATGGAGCTCGGCCGCTACGTTCAGCACGTTCTCGACGGGGTGGCGTGGCAAGGCGACCCGATGAGCATTGCCGCAGATGTTGCCGAGGGGGTCGCGGAGGGGAACTTCCTGGGGAACAGGGCGACGTTGGAGGCGCTGCCGGAGGTGTTCGACTCGATGCTGTTCCGGCGGAGCAATGTGGGGCAGTGGCGGGCGGCCGGGGAGCCGACGGTCGAGCGACTAGCGCGGGAGCGGGCGCGGGAGGCGATTGAGTCCTATGACTTCGAGCTGGAAGCGGAGAAGCAGGCGGAGCTGGACCGCGTGTTCGAGGGGGCGTGCCGGTCGCTCGGGGTAGACATCGGGGGACAGCCGATTCCACGGAGGGGGTAGGCGGAGGGAGAGGCCGCGGGGCGGCAGCTTGCGCTAGTCCATCTCAGGTATGCCGAGCGCGCGCATGGCCTCGCCAACGACGTAGAGCGACCCGGTGACCAGGACGACGTCGTCGCGCGGAGGGAGACGTCGTCCGGCGGCAGCTTGGGCTAGTCCATCTCAGGTATGCCGAGCGCGCGCATGGCCTCGCCAACGACGTAGAGCGACCCGGTGACCAGGACGACGTCGTCGCGGCGAGCTTGGCCGACCGCCTCGCGCACGGCGAGGGAGACCGGGGTGTAGGCGGCGGTGTGTTTGCAGAGGCGGAAGACGAGGCGCTGGAGTTCGTAGGCATCGAGGGCGCGAGGGGAGGAGCTGGCGGTGGCGATGACGCGGTCGGCGAGGCCGCAGAGGGGCGCGGCGACTTCGTTTGCGTCCTTATCGCTTCCCACGCCGAGGACGAGTAGGACGCGGCGGCTGGGGAATAGGGACTCAAGGGTGGCGGCCAGCGCTGTTGCGCCGACTTCGTCGTGGGCACCGTCGAGGATCACGTAGGGGCTGCGGCTCACGATCTGGAATCGGCCGGGCCAGCGGACGGACTCGATGCCGGTCCTGATCGCATCCTCTCGGATCTCGATGCCGTGTGGGGCAAGGAGCTCGACGAGGGCGACGGCGACTGCGGCGTTCTCGGCCTGGTGCGCGCCGAGGAGGGGGCATTCGATGTCGGCATAGAGGCCGCGGAGGCCCTGAATCGTGATCACCTGATGGGCATGGTCGGACTGCAAGACCGACGCTTTGGGGCCGCCCTCCTCGCCAACTACGATTAGCTGGGCGCCGCGCTCGAGGCAGGTTTCCTGGAGGACCTCTAGGGCTTCCGCCGGCTGGGGGGCGGATATGACGGAGACGCCGGGCTTGATGATGCCGGCCTTCTCGCGGGCGATTTCAGGGATGGTGTCGCCGAGTTCGTGGCGTCGAGGCGGCCGCCGAGGCCGGTCTCGAGGACGGCGATGTCGGCCTGCTGTCGGGCGAAGTGGAGGAAGCCCATGAGGGTGTAGGCCTCGAAGAAGCTGGGGGGGCCGGCTTCGGATGCGGCAACGGATTCGATGGCGGGGCGGATGGCCTCGACGAGAGCGACGACGTCGGATTCGGCGATCATCTCGCCATCGAGGCGGATACGCTCGCGGAAGGAGACGAGATGGGGAGATGTGTAGAGGCCGGTGCGAAGGCGGGCGGAGGTCAGTATCGAGGCCGCCATGGCTGCGGTGGAGCCCTTGCCCTTGGTGCCAGCGATGTGCAGGCAGGGAAGCTTGAGGTGTGGGTCGCCGAAGGCGTTGAGCATGTGGCGCATGCGGTCGAGGTTCCAGACGCGCGCGGCGGCAGCGCCGGCGGGGGTGCGCTCGTAGTCAATGAGGGATTCGAGGTAGGAGGTGGCTTGTTGGTAGGTCATCGCGACCGTTGGGTCGGGCCGGCGGGTCGGGGGGCTCAGACGATCTCGCTGTCCTGGTAGATGGGGAAGCGGTTGCAGAGGTCTCGGACTTCGCGGCGGACCTGAATGCGGAGATCGGAGTCGAAGGGGTTCCGGAGGACGCGTCCCATCATCTCGCCT
>JALGTG010000010.1:6082-42345 GCA_029821495.1 Candidatus Hebobacteria bacterium | reverse complement strand
CGGGGCAGGAGGCGAAGCTCCTGCCCTACCCGACTGCGTTCGCAGGAGTAGGCTACAGGCAGGGGAGGCGCGGCGGCGGGGTCTGGAGACCCCGCCCTACAGAACGCCAAACGGCCGGCGGGCCTGTCCGCACTCGGCGGAACATGCCCGCCCTACGGGACCCGCCTGCGGCGGGCATGCAGGTTGAAAACCTGCGCTACCGATTACGGCGCACGTTGGAAACCCATTCGGCAGGCTCAGGGCAGGCTCTGCGCTACCGATTGGGGTGCACGTTGAGAACCCATTCGGCAGGCTCAGGGCAGGCTCTGCGCTACCCAGAGGGGCAGGAGGCCCTGCGGCAAGGCCCGGGTAAACAACCTCCTGCCCGACGGGGAGGTGGCCTCCTGCCCGACGGGGAGGTGGCGGGGTGCGGAGACCCCGCCCTGCAGTGGCAGGGGCAAGCCCCTGCCCAACGGGCTTAGCGGTGGAGGGAGTTGGCCATGGAGAGCATTTCGTCGGCGACTTGGATGGATTTGGAGTTGACTTCGTAGGCGCGCTGGGCGACGATCATGCTCACCATCTCTTCGATGATGCTGACGTTGGAGAGCTCGATGAAGCCCTGGCCGAGGGTGCCGAGGCCGTCGGTGCCAGGGGTGGAGGCAAGGGCGTCGCCGGAGGCGGCGGTGGGGAGGAGTAGGTTGCGCCCCATGCTGCTGAGGCCGGCTGGGTTGAGGAACTTGGAAAGGGTGATCTGGCCGAGCTGCTGGGATTCTGTCTGGCCGGCGATGTTGACGCTGACGGTGCCGTCGGTGCCGATGCTGATTTGGGTGGCGTCGGCGGGGATGGTGATGTCGGGCTGGAGGGGGTGGCCGTCGGAGTTGACGAGGCGGCCCTGGCCGTCGAGCTTGAAGGCGCCGTCGCGGGTGTAGGCGGCGCTGCCGTCGGGGAGCATGATCTCGAAGAAGCCGTCGCCCTCGATGGCGACGTCGAGGCTGTTGCCAGTCTGGCGAAGCTCGCCGGGTGAGAAGAGGCGCTGGACGGCGGCGTAGCGCGCGCCGAGGCCGATCTGGATGCCGGTGGGGACTTGGGTGGCCTCGGTGGCGGCGGCGCCGGGCTGGCTGATGGTCTGGTACATCAGGTCCTGGAAGTCGACGCGGCTGGCTTTGAAGCCGACGGTGTTGACGTTGGCGAGGTTGTTGGCGATGACGTCAATGTTGGTCTGCTGGGCGGTCATGCCGGTGGCGGCAGACCAGAGGGATCGCATCATGGTGTGCTCTCCTTTGGGTGCTGGGGGCGGTTCCCTAAGTCCGCCCAGGGGCGGACCGGGATGGCGGCCGCCTTGGGCGGCCTAGCCACATGCCGGTGGCGGCAGACCAGAGGGATCGCATCATTGGGTGTCGTTCTCCGTTCGCGTCTCAGTCTGATGGGCGTTGGCACGCCTGCCCGAGAGTCGGGCATGTGGCAGGAGCAAGCTCCTGCCGAACAGGTACAGAAGCACACCAGGCCGCTGGACGGGGGCACAGGATGCGCATGGAGTTGGAATGGATTCCTCGCTTCGCTCGGAATGGCACAGTGAGGCAGGAGACACGTGGCTAAGTCGCCTTAGGCGACCGCCACCCCGGCCCGCCGCGGTTCGTGCAGGAACCGTTCGCTCCGCTCACGAGATCCTTCGACTTCGCTCAGGATGACAGATTGTGCGGCGGGCGAGAAGTGCCGCGAGCGGGCATAGGCAAACGGGAACGATGTCGTAGACGGGAGCATGGGCATTATGTGCGGCCGATTTCGTTGATGACTTTGTCGAGGGTCTGGTCGGCGGCGTGAAGGGCGCGCTGGCTGGCCTCGAAGGAACGGAGGGCGGAGATCATGGCGGCGAGCTCGGAGACTGCGTTGACGTTGGCCTCCTCGAGGTAGCCCTGGCGGACAGTGGCTGAGATGCCGGCGGCGGGCAGGGGCGCTACGGGCCGCAGTGGGCGGAGGAGGCCGTCGCCGAGCTTCTGCATTTGGGTTCCTGTCGGGAAGTCGGCGAGCTTGAGGCGGTCCACGCGGGCACCGTCCACGAGGATGTCGCCGTTGTCCAATACCTCGAACTCAGCGCCGCTGATGCGGATGGGGCCGGTCTGGCCGAGGACGGGATGGCCGGACTGGGTGACGAGCGCGGCGAGGCCGGCCTGCCGGCCGGCTGCGTCGAGGCGGAAGGCGCCGGAGCGGGTGTAGGCCTCGCCGGCGGGGGTCTGGACGGAGAAGTAGCCCGGCCCGTCTAAGGCGAGATCGAACGGCGCGCCGGTTGAGCGGAGGGCGCCGGGCTGGAGGTCGACGCTAGTCTCGGGGGCGAGGACGATGGAGCTGGAGCCGGGCGCTCCCGCGGCGGCGCGGCCGCGGGCCGCGTACTGCAGGGCGCGGGGGAAGGCGGTGACGACGGGAACGTCGCGGCGGAAGCCGGGAACGCTGAGGCCGGCGAGGTTGGAAGAGATGACGTCGGTGCGCGCGGACTGCACGAGCAGACCGTTGGCAGACGAATAGAGGCCGCGAATCACAGTGGGAACCCCTCCCATGTGTAGTTCGGCGGGAGGGGCGGTTGGCTTGAGGCCGTACAGGCCGGTAATGCGCTGGTTACTGCCCCGTATCAGAGTCTTCGGTCTGGGCTTCGGGTTCGTGCGCGGGGAGTTCGATGACGAATCGAGCGCCGCGCTCAGACGATGGGTCGAGGGTGATGGCGCCGCCGTGGGCGGCGACGATCTGCTTGCAGATGGCGAGGCCGAGGCCGGTGCCACGCTGCTTTCCGTGCGTGACGAAGGGCTCGAACACAGTGTTCGCGATCTCGTCCGGGACGCCGGGCCCCGTGTCCTGAAGCACAATCCGCACCGTGTCGTCGAACCTCCCGATCTCGACGGAGAGCGTGCCGCCCGTCTCTTGCATGGCCTCACGAGCATTGGAGGCGAGGTTGGTGAGGACGCGAAGGATGCGATCCTTGTCCACTCGCACGAAAGCGTCGTCCCGAGTGGTTATGTCGAGCGCGACGCCCGCGCGCTCCATGTCCCTGCCGACGGCGCGTGCGAGATCCGCGGCGATATCCTTGGCTGAGGTCGGTTCGAGTTCCAGGTCGGCGGGGGTGCCGCGGGAGAAGTCGAGCAGCTCCTGAACCATGGAGAGGATGCGGTCCGCGTCCTCGCCTATTATCCGGCTGAACTCCTGTCGTTCCTCGGGGCTCTCGGCGGTTGTCAGCAGGTCGGCAAAGCCCTTTATCGAGGTGAGGGGATTCTTGATGTCGTGGACGATGCCGGCGGCCGTGCGGCCGACGAAGGCGAGGCGCTCCTGGTCCCGCGCCTCGGCGAGGCGGTGCGCCATCTGGTTGAAGGCGTCGGCGAGCACTTCGACCTCGTCTCCGGTCTGCACGGAGACGCGGTGGTCGAGTCTGCCGTCGCCCAGCAGGCGGGCGCCCCGCTCTACTTCACGGAGGGGATTGCTGAGACGGCGACTCAGGTAGAGGCTGAGGGAGAGAGCGCCGAGGAGGCTGACGGCGAAGACAGCGCCGAGCGCGAGCCGGAACCGCCAGACGGGCGCCAGCGCGGCGGACTTGGGGACTTCCTGGATGAGCATCCAGTAGCAGTCTTGATCCCAGGGACAGGGACTGATGCGGCGATAGGAGGCGATACTGTCTGCCAGGTCAGCGGTTCCCCTGCGGGCGGGCAGAATCGTGTCTGCCGCGTCGCGGTAGTCGGTGCTGAAGCTCTGGCCGGTGTTGAGGTCGTGGGGTGCTCCCCATTCCTTGCTCCGCGAGCGATGGGCAAGGTAGAATCCATCTTGGTCGACCAGCATGCGATGGCCGTGCTCCTCGGTTCGCAGGGCCCTGATGTTGTCGAGGAAAGGTTTTGCCAGCATGTTCGTGACCAGAACGCCGCTGCGGCGGCCGTTCGTGAATACGGGTGTGGCGTAGCGCAAGACGGGTTTGAGGGGGCGCTCGATAGCGCCCTGCTCGCGATTGAGGTCGAGGCGAGAGACGTAGACTTGTCCGGCGGGGAGGGAGTTCGCCTGCTCGAAGTAGTAACGCTGACTCTTGTCCTGGAGCTGGTCCTCGGGTACAGCGAAGGATCGGTCTCCGTCGAAGTTGATGCGGACGATTTCGCGACCATCGGGATCGAGGAAGCGGACTTGGTCGTAGCTGCGCTTGGTGTCTGAGAATCCGAGGAAGAGGGCCTCGACTCTGCGGCGTGACGCGGTGATGTCAGGGACGGGGAGTCGGGAGTCGGTTTCTGCGGAGAGCAAGCGGGCGAGGTCGGCGACCTCCGGCGAGCGGCTGAGGACAAGCACATCGTCACGTGCGCCCGACAGAGCGTTCTCAAGAGCGTTCGCCGCCTCGCGACAGTCAACTTCGATATCATCGAGGACGCGGGCAGTGAGCGATCTCTCTGTCCATACGCGCACATAGACGGCGACAACGAGGAGAGGAAGCAGGGTTGCCGCCATCAAGGCTGCCAGGAGCTTACGGCGGATGGGAAACCGGACGCGCGACGTCACTTCCTCATTCCCTCGAGGTAGCCGATGTGCGGGAGATCGCCGACGAGTGGAAGGGCGTAGTCGCGGAAGGCGTCGGTGACGTCGTTTCCATCCTCGGCGATGAACTCGTCCGGCAGGCACTTGGTGTCGCGCGCTACGTTGGCGAGGTCGGTGCGGTCGTACTCGACCGCGTAGGCGGCTCCGGTGGAAACGCGCTTGATGACGACGCTTCCGTCCACGTTGGCGGCGGTCGCGAACTCGACCGCCTTGTGGGCCACCTCGCGCGCCTCCCGAGCGTCTACCTGGCTCACCACGCCCGGGAAGGAGCGCTGCATGTAGCCGAAGGTGTCGGCACGGACGCGGGTGCCTTTGGGCAGTTCCTCTTTGAGGTAGTTGGCGAGCCAATCGCCGAGGGCGCCGCTGCCCGAGAGCTGCTTGTCTCCGTACTCGGATTCTTCCAGCGCATCCTTGATGATCTCGGCGAAGGTCTTCTTGTCGGGAGTGGCGGCGTCCACGATGCCCTCGGAGACTGCCACGACGCATCGACCGAATCGGTCATACACGGCGGCGACGTCGTCACGGAACTGCTCGCGGGTGATGGGTCGCTCGGGGAGGTAGATGAGGTGGGGGCCGTCGTCGTCGCGCGTTCTTCCGAGCGAGGATGCGGCGGTGAGGAAGCCGGCATTTCTGCCCATGACGATGTTGATCTTGATGCCGCGGAGGGAGCGATTGTCGAGGTTATCGCCCATGAAAGCGGAGGCGACGAACTTGGCGGCGCTGCCGTAGCCGGGGCAGTGGTCGGTGACGCGAAGGTCGTTGTCAATGGTCTTGGGGACGTGGAAGCAGCGCAGCTCGTAGCCGGCGGCCTGGGATTTCTGGTTGATGATCTGGGCGGCTTCGGCGGTGTCGTTACCGCCGATGTAGAAGAAGTAGCGCACGTTGTTTTTGCGCATAACCTCGAACATCTGGAGGCACAACTCCTCGTTTGGCTTTCTGCGGGTGGAGCCAAGGGCGGCGCCGGGGGTGTCGGCGACCCGCTTCAGTGCGGCCGCGGACTCGTCGGAGAGGCGGATGAAGTCCTCGTTGAGAATCCCCTCCATGCCGAAACGGGCGCCCAGGACGGCTTCGATCTGAGGGCGGTCGGCGGCGGCCTCGACGAGCCCGACCAGGGTGCGGTTGATGACGGCGGTGGGACCGCCGGACTGGCCCACAATGGCGTTTCCTATCAGCTCTGCCATGATGCTTGCCTCGCTCGATTGGGAAGCGCGTCGCCCGCGCGCGCGGTGTGCGACTTCCAGAGTTGCGTGGGAGGCACAGTTCGGCGGGGGCAGGGGGTGTTCCTGTCGGCGTCAAGGGCGGAGAGCGGCGGGCGTAGTCGAGGTCGCGCGTGTGGGATGCAGCAGTGAATGGGCAGCTCGGTACATGCGGCCGCGCCGGAAGAGAGTGGCGCTTCCCGCGGTTCGGCAGGCGAATGGCAGGCGCTGACGACGGAGGTTAGGCGACGGGCTCGCGGTCCAGCTCGGGCTGCTCCTGACGGTCGCCCTCGGCGGCTGCTTCCTGCTCTTTGCGGGCCTGGGCGCGCTGATGCTCCAGTGCCTTCTGAAGGTCGGCCGCGCCAATGAAGCCCATATCGAGAAGGATCTCACCGATGCGGCGTCTGTTCACACCCTCGCTGCGCTGCTGCTCGAGGGCCTGCTCGAGCTGCTCCTCGGTGAGGGCTCCGTACTTGTAGACGAGCAAAGCACCCAACATGGGCATGGCGGGCTCGGCCCGGGCAGGGACGGAGTCGGGAACGATCACCTCGCATGGGCGGGTGCGGGCGTAGATGGCGTAGAGGCCGGAGAGGCTGAGGAGCGCGCCGACGACGATAGCGGTTAGTCCGACCCAGGATGGGCCGGCACCGGCCTCCGTGCGCGCGTGTGCGTAGAGGACGCCGCCCTCGCCCGCCAGCGCGAGGCCGATGACCAAGCGGCCCCAGGTGACGAGCAACCAGGCAAGGCCGGGCCGCGATATCGCCCGAGCTTTGTCGGCGCTCTGATTCTCAGTGGTGCTCTGACTCATTGTCCCTCGTCTCCCTTGCGTGCCTGGCTATGGCGAGGACGGCGGCCATGCGCCTGAGACGCATCGAGATAGCGCCTGCTTAATCGGTATTGCCTCAGCCGCGCAGGGAGCGTGCACGATTGGGGGCACGCATCCGGGCGGCGGTAGCACTCTAGCCATAGGTCTGTATCGTGTTGCGGGGCCTGCTGTGCTCAGCGTAGGACACCCAGAACAGGTATTCCACATTCCAGGGGTCAGACTGCGCCTGACGGCGGAGGATTCCGGGGATCCCAGGGGTCGGAAGCGGAGGATCGGCAGGGCGGAGAGGTCGCCCTGGAGGCGCACCAGCCTGGCCTGGTCGTCGTGAGGGGCTACATGGGCACGCCGAAGGCGCGGGTGATGTAGACTGCCATTTGCCCGCGGGAGACGATGACGGTGGGACCATAGGTCACGGGGTCGTAGCCGCGAACAATGCCCTTGGCGACGCAGTACTCGACATACTTGTAGGCCCAATGGTTGGTGGGGACATCGTTGAAGGTGGCCTGGGGAGGGCCGGCTGGAACGTTGCCGTCGCCGCCCGACACGGCTCGGGAGATGAAGACGGTCATGGCGTCGCGGGAAACGTGGGCAGTGGGGCCATAGGTGACTGGATCGAAGCCCTGGACGACGCCGTTGGCGACACAGTACTCGACGTACTTGTAAGCCCAGTGGTCGGTGGGAACGTCGTTGAAGGTGGCCTGGGGCGGGCCGGCGGGGACGCTGCCATCGCCGCCGGCGAGGGCGCGAGAGATGAAGACCGCCATCTGGGCGCGAGAGACGGTCCAGTCGGGGCAGTAGAGCACGTCCGTGTATCCGGAGACGATGCCTGCGCGGTAGCAGGCCTGGACCTCGTCGAATGCCCAATGGGTGGGTCCCACGTCGTCGAAGAGGACAGTGATTGGGGCGCCCCAGATTGCAATGTCGTCTATGTTCCAGCCGGGATACGTGACCATCCAGTCCGATGGACCCATTTGCCAACAGAGCCAGAGCTGCGGCTGGCGTGCGGCTGTTGCCGAGATGTCGTAGACGCAGTGGACCCAGCCAGCGTCGCAGATGGTGGTGCCCAGGTGCTCCCAGACGGGGATCCACTGGATGCCGTCGTTCGAGGCGAGGAGCGCGGCGCTATCCCACATCGCGTCCTCGACGCCGAGCCATCGCCAGAAGTGGAGGGAGGCGGAGGAGAGGGTGGAGCAGTCTATGGGGCGGGAGACGAGGAAGAAGGGGCGCATGGCGTCGGCATAGTCGCCGGTGAGGTTGTAACCTAAGACATTCGCGCCGGTGTATCCGCCGGTAGGGTCGCCGCAACTGGAGCCGCCACCGGTAGGCTGGCCGAATTCCCAGCCCCCTTGACAGGTCCAGCCGGGATCAGTGTCGAGCGGGAAGCTGTGGGCGAGTTCGAGCGTTCCGGGGATGGCGGAGCGCTGCACGATGTTCTGGTCTTGGTTGCCGACGCCGTCCGCCGCACGCACGACGTAGTAGTAGGTCTCGAGGTCCATTACTATGCCGTCGCGGTAGCTCGTTCCCTCTGTCGTGGCGTAGGGGGAGTTGAAGTCCTGCGCGCCGGCGACCTGGGAGCGATAGATGGTGTAGTGGATGGGGAGTGTGTCGTCGGAGGCGGGAGACCAGAACAGGGCGACGTAGCCGTCGCCCGGCGAGGCGCCGGCGATGCCTGAGAAGGAGGGGCCGCGACCGTCCATCCAGGCGGTGTCTGTGCGCGGGATGTTGGTGCCGCCCCCACCGTCGTCGGCGTCAAGGTAGGTGGCAGTAACGGTGTCGCCATGGGAGACCTGGAGGTGGCCGTCGGCGGCGGGCTGGCCGGTGGCGAGGGAGATGAGGGCGGTGAATACCGAGGTGTCGTTGGCGGTTTCGGTACAGACGATCACTTCCGGAGTGGTCTCGGTGCTGCTCGCAACAGAGACCGTGACAGTGTCGGGCGCGCCGGGGTTCTGGTTGAGGTCGGTGTCGGTGACAGCGATCAGTGGCTGCGCGTCTGTGGGATAGGCGATGTCCTCGATGCAGACAGCGCCAACGGAGCCGAGTTGGCTGAGGGCCCAGATCTCGATATCGTCAATGTTCCAGCCGGGGTAGGTGACCATGAAGTCCGTGGGGCCCAGTCGCCAACGGATGTAGACGGTGGGCTGGCCGGCGGCAACCGCGCTGATGTCGTAGACGCACTGGACCCACTCGCCATCGCATATCGTCTCCCCGAAGTGCTCCCAGACGGGGACCCAGGAGACGCCGTTGGTCGAGACCTCGACGGCGGCTTCATCGAAGTAGGAGTACTCAATGCCGAGCCAGCGCCAGAAGCGGAGGGTAACCGCACTGGTGTGCGAGCAGTCGAGAGGGGTGGTGATGAGGCACATCGCTCCGAGGTCGTTGGCGTAGTCGCCGTGGAGCCCGTAGCCGTAGACATTGTTTCCAGTGCGGCCGCTGAGGGGGTCGCCGCACTCCGAGCCGCCGCCGGTGGGCTGACCGAAGGCCCAGCCTCCCTCGCAAGTCCATCCGGGGTCTGTATCGAGGGAGAAGCTGTACATTTGGTCCATACCACGGGCGGTGACCAGTCTCTGGACGGTGTTAGTGTCTTCGTTTCCGACGGCGTCTTCGGCTCGTACGACGTAGTAGTAGGTCTCCCAAGTGCCCACGGACTCGTCGGAGTAGGCAGTTTCGTAGGTGCTGGCGAGAGGGATGCCAAAGTCATGTCCGCCGGGGCTGGTTGCGCGGTAGACGTTGTACACGAGAGGCGTCGTATCGTCGGTGGCGGTCGGCCACGACAAGACGACACGGCCGGAGGCTGCGATGGCCGAGGCCAGGCCGGCGAAGGCCGGCGGCTGACCGTCGGCGAAGGCGGTGTCGGTGCGCGTGATGTTTGTGCCGCCACTGCCGTCGTCGGCGTCAACGTAGGTGACGGTGATGGTGTCGCCGTGGGAGACCTGGAGCAGTCCGTCGGAGGCGGCGGCTCCGGATGTGACGTCGATGGAGCCGATGAATATGCCTGAGCTGTTGCCGATCTCGGTGCAGGCGACCGTCTCGGGAGTGCTCTCGGTGGTGCTCGACACCGCGATGTTCACCACATCCAGAGCACCGGGAGCTGCGTCGAGGTCGGTGTCGAACACCCAGATCCGCGCGGTTGCGCTGAGTGGATAGGTGTCTTCGTCAAGGCCAACGAGGCCGCGGGAGGAGACGCCGAGCTTGACCAGCATTGCGGGATCGCCGAAGAGGTTCGACTCGTAGGCGGACCAGCGGCCGTAGGGGTCGAGGGCGATGTAGCCCACTTGGTCCCACTTGGAGTCATCGTTGGCAGCGCCAATCTCTGCTATGCCTTCCCCGAGGATGGCGTCCCAGAACTCGCGGTCGAAGTGCTGAGAGGGGCCATCGGTGCTGTAGCCCATGCCCCATCCGTAGCGGGAGTTGGCGATGAAGGCGACCGCGCCGTGGGAACCGCAGGTTAGGTGTTCGACGATGCAGTCGACCGAGAAGTAGTCGTCGGGCGAGCCACTGCGGTTATCGAAGGAGCCAGCGTAGCAGCCCTGGGAATAGCCGACGAAGTACGAAGTGTTGGCGAGAGCATCGACCTGGGAGTTCACGAGCTTCATCACATAGGCGACATCGGCATGGCCGTCATGGTTGATGACGTGGGCTCCGGAGTTGATGATGCCGATCAGTTGAGATGCCGGCCAGTCGTTGGTGACGTGATCCCGGTCGTAGAGGGTGCTCAGTGTGTAAGTAGGGCTGAGAACACTGTCGAGGAAGCCGATCGTGGCGTATCCGTAGGCCTCGCTCCCATCTTTGATCTCGTCCTTGTAGTTGCCGCCCCAGTCCGCAACGTCACCGAAGCCCAAGAACTCGCCGACCATCCAGACATCCGGGGGCGGGGTGCTGTCGGTATAGGCGAGCTGCTTTGCCACGAAGTTGGAGATTTCCTGAGCGGAATCAACGGGAACGCGACCGACATGGATTTCTGCGAGCAGGTCCACTTCACCGCCGCCCGGTCCGTCGCCCGGCTCGCCGTAGAGGCCGTCTGCGTCGTAGTCGAAAGTGCCGTCGAGGCAGCCGTAGTAGAGATCGGAGGGGATGTCGGGGTCGGAGTACCAGGACTCCTCTTCGACGGCGAAACCGCGATGGGGGACGATCGAGTCGCCGCTTTCGCCACCCACGTCCGCGCCGTCGGCGTCGCCGACGAGGAGAACGTAGTGGGTGTTCCAGGTGTTGTAGGCATCGGTTATGAAGTTGCGGATGCGGGTCTGGTCGTCGGTGCCGCCGTCGGGCCGGTTGCCGGCGTAGGTGGCGTAGATCCATTCGGTGGTGAAGATGCCAGCGGTGAGGCCCTGGGACTGCTTCTGGTCCACCAAGTCCTGGAGGGTGTAGGCGCCGCCCGCGGAGGCGAGGGCCTGGCTGGTGATGATGAGGTAGTCGTAGGCAGGACTAGGATTGAGGAGGGGTGACGGGGACTGGGCGGCGGTCCCGCGCGAGCCAAGGTAGCTGGCGTATGCGTCGGGATTGTCCACGTGGCGACAGAGGTAGCCGACATCGGAAGGCGCGCTGCTGACGGCCAGGCTTTGGGCCGACAGGGCAGACGCGCGGGGAGATGTGTGTACTGTGACCGAGAGGCGAGGGCACCACTGCAACTCTCCCTTTGCCGGGAGATAGCGAACGGGGAAGAGATTGAGGATCAGGACGGTATGCCCGCGCCATCGCTGGACGGAGTGGTCTGAGGAGGGAGAACGCGGGAAGGGGTCGGTGGATGCGTAGAGCGCGGCATCGGGCGGAGTGCGCGCGACGTCGTCCCTCCTGCTGAGTGGGAAGGGCCTCTGCCCATGCGCCACAGCGTACCTGCCCGGAAGCTGTTCCCAGCCGGCCTCGGTGACGGTGACGCGGTATGCGTCGGTGTCGGGGGGCAGCAGGATGTAGCCGGTGTGGAAAGGCAATACCGGCTTGCCGGGCGCGCCCCAACGCCTGAGACGGCCCATCTCGACGCGGTCGGCGCCGTTCTTCTGGCGGATCACCCGAGGGGCTGGAAAGTCGTAGTCCACCACAATGGGAGTGGCGCTCGGGGAGGCGGCCGCGTCGGCGACAAGGGCGCAGGCGAGCGAGAGGGTGAGTGCGGCAGGCAGCATGATCCGGCGGAGCATAGGGCTCATGTCGACGGCCTCCCATCGGTGAAGGTGGATAAGGAGAACGATAACTCGGCCCTGCAATGCAAGTGGTGTTCTGTACGGGCCTAGCCGGTCCTGCTGGCGGAACGACGAAGGACTGGGAAAAGGGGGAGCGGGGCTGAGCTAGTCGGTGAAGCGATACTTAATGAGGGTCCAGAGGGCGATGACGCCATCCCAGCAACGGATCTTCTTGCCGGCGCCGACGGAGCGGGCATGGTAGCTGACGGGGACCTCGTGGATGGGGATGCCACGCTTGCGGATCTTGGCGGTGACCTCCGGGCAGAACTCGAAGCGCTGGCAGTTGAGGGGGATGGCGCGTATGGTGTCGGTGCGGAAAAGCTTGTAGCAGGTGGCCTCATCGGTGATTCCGGCGCGGTAGAGGAGGTTGGCGAGGCGAGCGGCGATCCAGTTGAAGATGCGATGGGGCCAGCGCATGCCCTGGAACGCCGGAGCGCGGGTGCCGTAGACGACGTCGGCCCGTCCCGTGAGGATGGGCTGGACGAGGGCCGGATAGTCAGAGGGGTCGTATTCGAGGTCAGCATCCTGAATGATGACGATGTCGCCGGAGACTTCGGAAAGGGCGCGGCGGATGGCGGCGCCCTTGCCCTGGTTGGTGGGCTGTCGGATGAGCTTCAAGTCGGGGCCGACGAGAGGTGCGAGGAGGTCGGGGGTGCCGTCGGTGCTGGCATCGTCTACGACGACGATCTCCTTGTCGACAGGAGCGCCGCGGACGCGAGAGATGGTCTCGAGGATGGTGTTGCACGCGTTGTAGACGGGAATAATGACCGAAAGAGTCACTCGGCGGCTCCTGGAGGCCAGGCAGAGGCCCACAGGGATTATTCGGCAGGGGTGGTGCGGGAGCCTACTTGGGTGTAAAATGTAGGTAGTGGGAGTTCGGGCGAACTTCTGGGCTCGATGTCGGATCTAAGCACCTGGAGGGCGAGATGGAAGAGGCGGTCCGAGATGACGCGCTAGCTCTCGAGGGCCACCTGGCGGCAGCGGCGGACTCGGAGCTAGTGGCGGCATGTGCGGAGGGAGTGCCAGGGGCATTCCGCGAGCTGCTTTCGCGGTACCGGCGTTCGGCGGTGTCTCTGGCCTATCAGATGCTGGGGAATGTGGAGGATGCGCAGGATATCGCGCAGGAGGCTTTCGTACGGGTGTTTGTGGCGATTCCGAGGTTCCGGGGGGAGGCGGCGTTTTCGACGTGGCTGTACCGGATTGTGACGAACCTGTGCCTTGCCGACCGACGGCGGCGCAGGGCGACGGTGGCCCTGGATTCGGTTAGGGAGCCTCGCGCGGCGGACAGTCCGGCGCGACGGGTGGCGGATGAGATGTTGACACGGCAGGTGCTGGGCAGCATGCGGGGAGAGCTGCGGGCAATCCTGCTGCTTCGGGAGCAGGAGGGGTTGAGCTATCGGGAGATAGCGGATGCGCTGGACGTGCCTCTTGGCACGGTACGGTCGCGATTGAGCAAGGCGCGGCTGGCATTTCGACGGCTTTGGAGCCAAGCCTTGGAACTGGGAGACTGATAGCAGTGACGTGCAGACTGTTTGAGAAACAGCTTTCATCTTATCTCGACGGAGAGCTGCCTGCGGCGCGTGCGGCGCGGTTGGAGGCGCATCTCCGTAAGTGCCCGCACTGTCGTGGGGAGCTGGATGCGATGGGGGGGATTGCAGATCAGATCCGCGCGGTATCGCGTGAGGTCCAAGTCAGCCATGACTTCGACCGGCGGGTGCTGCGAGCAATGGGCTACTGGCAGGTAACGGGCCGGCAGGTGATCGCGGAGCCAAGGCTGCTGAGGCCGCTGGTGGTGGTGGCTGCAATCCTGCTGGTGATGACGGGGCTGGTTAGGCACTACCTGGCCAGACCGTATGCCCCGCCCGCGCGGGCGCTGCAGGCGGCGGCGATGGCGCCGGCCGCGGCCGGGGCCGCGATTGCGCCCGACCGGGACCGCAGGTAGGCCGTCGACGCGGCCTCGAGGTCCACTTGTGGGCGGCGGGGCAATCGAGCACTTCGGGCTCCAGGCAAGTGCGGCCTGGGGCTCTTTCTTCGTGGGATCAGCCGAGGGAAATGAGGACGACGGTGCGGCCGGGCAGTCGGCCGCTGATCTCGCTTCCCGAGGCGCGGAGGCTTGCCGCCGGCACGTCGCCGTCCTCGGAGAAGGTGCGGCCGATGGGGCGGAGGGGGAGCTGAGGCGAGAGGCGTCTGGAGAGAAGGCGAGTGGCGAAGTCCCGCGGCTGTGCATCGATGTTGACGAAGGCGAGGGCGAGGCCGGATCCGGGGGTGCGCCAGGCTGACCCCAGCACTGGACGAACGAGGCGATGCAAGACGCGACGGTCGGCGGGGGATGAGTGGGGCGGGTTGACGAGCAGCTCCATGTCGAGGGCAGCGCAGTCGATGCTGAGGGGCCCCATGAACTCCGAGTAGGGAAGGAGCGCGCCGACCCCCCAGTTCTGGGCGCGGAGGGCGGCGGCGAGGAAGGCGAGCTTGCGGCGGTTGGCCTCGTCACGAGATTGCTCGGGGGAGAAGTTGGCGAGGACGGGATGGTAGCCCCAGGCGGCGGCGCGGCCGACCTCGAGGCAGAACTGCGCCTGGTAGTCGGCGCTCATCAGCGCCGGAGGGCTGCGAAGGTCGGCAGTGGCGCTGGTGGGCCAGAGCGGATCGTGTGGGCGCTGGTTGACGAGGGAGGCGTCCGGGCCGATGAGGGCGGCGTAGTCGTGATAGACGGAGGAGAAGAGAGGGATGGGCAGCCAGTCGGCGCCTGTGGTGTCGGACAGGAGGGAGTAGCGCTCGGCAGCGGGATGCTGAGAGACGAAGGCGTTTGCGAGGTCAAGGTAGGGCTCGGCGGGCCCGTCTATGGCCAGGTGGACGTCCCGGCCTATGGCCTTGCGGACCGCCGCGATGGCGCCGCGGAGGCCGGCGGCCCACTGGGTGGGAACAGGGGGGTCGTGGTCGTGGTGGGCACTGCGGCACAGCATGGGAGGGGAGGCGGTGAGCGCCTCGATGTGGAGTCCGTCAGCGCCGCTCTGGACTGCCAGCCGGGCGAGGGAGGCGAGCTTCTCGCGCCAGTACGGAGTAGATGGGCACATGGGGGCAAGGTCCGACTGCGCCGGGAGAGGGGGGGCGTCGTCGTCAGGGGACTGCAGGAGGACATAGCGGTCGGCGTGGTCGCTCTTCCACGCGTCTGATTGCGGACTGGCGGCGAGGCCATTGATCCCAAACTGCGCGAGGATGCCGGCCTCGGCGAGCTGCTGTCTGGCACGGCCGAAGGCGTCGTCGCCATCGCGGGGTGGGAAGTAGTCGGGGTAGTGGCCGTCGCGGGCGCAGGAATGCCAGCAGCGCCAGTCGAGCTTGATGGGGACGTTCATGAGGCGCTGGAGGTCACGCGCGGCCCCGGCGGTGCGGCTCGGGTTTCCCCAGTGGGAGGTCCAGAGCCCGTAGGAGCTGGTAACCGCGGGCACCCGGCGCTGTCCTCCCCTGCCCTGGGAGCACCAAGGCTGCTCAGAGGCCCACTCCCTGTACTCGCGCGCGGCCTCGAACCAGTCGCCGAAGACGACACCTAGGGCGCAGGGGTAGCCAAGCGACAGAGTGCCATCGGCGCGGCGGGTGGGGTGATGAGTGGTGGTGAGTGCGAGCCGGTCGGAACGAGGCATGCCGGAGGCGGCCATGGTCTTGACGGCACCGGCGGTATCGCCAGGGGCCAGCCAAAGGGTGGCAGTTTGGCCGCAGCAGTAGCCGAAGAGCTGCAGGGAGGCGGGGCCGGGGTAGACGGTCTCCCAGCGGGCGCCGGCGTGCCGGCGGAGCGCGGAGGATGGGTTTGAGAGGAGCGCGCCGCCGGAGATGGGCAAGAAGAGGGAATCTTCGGCGAGCAGGTCGGGGCCGCGGAGGGCGGAGACGCAGGGGAATGCGAGAGAGCGCGCGTCGAGGTGGCTGGGGATCTGTATCTCTGCCTCGAACAGGACGGTCGGCTTGTGGGGCGAGAATGTCAGGTGAGCAATGACGCGCCCTTCAATGTCCGCCGCTCCAGCCCTGAAACCACTCCACTGAAGCCAGAGGCGAAGGTTGCCGTGGTGTCGGTGGTAGCCAGTGCTGTAGGTGAACTCGGCGCAGTCGCGATTGGTCAGTGCGACAGGGCCAGTGCCCTCGGCCGCGATCTCGAGGCGCCAGAGGAAGCCGTCGGCGGCCGCTTCGTCCGAGTCTATGAACTCAGTGTCTGTCTGGGAGTGGCGGAGGGACAGGATGTTCCCGTTTGTCGTGGAGAGAGCGAGGCTGAAGGCCGGGTTGGTGAGGAGGAGGCGGCCGCGCTCCTCACGACAGACCGCGCGGGGTTCGTCGTTGGCGGGCCGGGATGTGTCGTCGCCGCGTTCACCTGTCATGGAGGTAGCCGATGGGGCCGCGGGGCGGCGGGTCAGGAGGAGTCTGGTGCGATGTCGGGATCCTCGTCGCGGTCGGCGCGCAGGACCTGCCGGACGAGCTGGGAGCGCGCGTCGGGCCCTTGGTGGTAGCGCCGGCTGAGGAGTTCGAGGAGCGCTTCGACATGAGCATCCTCCGTTGTTCCGTAGACTGAGTGCCTGCCCCTACCGATGGGGAATCGCTCGATCAACCCGGCGCGGGCGAGTTGGTCGAGGGCCGAGGCGACCTCTGGCAGCGGCCGGCGGAGGGAGGCGCCGAGCTCCTCAGTGGTCTGGGCGCCGCCCTTTCTTCCGTGCAGGTAAAGGAGTATTTCCAGCTTGACTAAGCTATCGATCGCTCTGCCTAAGAGGATGTTGAGCTCGGTATCCATGGTCGCGCTGGCCGGGGTGTGGAATGGACCGTCGCTGTCGCTAGGGCTCGGACATCTCGCGGATGACGTCGGCGAGCGCTTGGGCCGGATCGTCGGCGCGGGTGATGGGGCGGCCGATGACGAGGTAGTCGGCTCCTTGTGCGACCGCCTGCTTCGGCGTGGCGATCCTGGTCTGGTCGTCGGAGCCGGCCCAGCCGGGACGTATCCCGGGAGTGACGGCGAGAAAGTCAGCGCCGCAGGTCTGCTTGACGTCGCTGACCTCGTGGACTGAGCAGACCACGCCATCCATGCCGGATTGCTTTGCGAGGGAGGCGAGCCGGATGGCCGCGTCGCCCGCGGTTCCCGCGAGGCCGAGATCGTCGCGGAGGTCCCGGTCGCCGAGGCTGGTGAGGATGGTGACGCCGATGACGAGAGGGGGCGGGAGGCCGGATTCCTCAGCGCCGCGGAGCGCGCCCTCCTTGGCGGCCTCCATCACGGCGCGTCCGCCGAGGGCGTGGACGTTGAGCATGGAGACGCCGAGCCTTCCGGCGGCCGCCGCGGCGCCGGCGACTGTGTTGGGGATATCATGGAGCTTGGCGTCGTAGAAGACGCGCGCTCCCTGGAGGCGGAGGGACTCGATGGCGGCGGGGCCGGCGGAGTTGAAGAGCTCGAGGCCGACCTTGAGCATGCCGGTATGGGAGGCGAGGCGCTCTGCGAGGTCGAGCGCGGGAGCGAGTTCAGGGAAGTCCAGCGCGATGATGATGCGATCGCCTGGGGCAGTCATGGCGTCGGGCATTATAGCATATCGGTGGGCGGAAGGGCGAAGTCAGGAGGGCTCTTCTGTCGGCCCGCCGTCGGCCGCGAGCTGCTGGAGGAAGGATAGGTCGGCTATCTGGTCATCGCGGCTCAGAGAGCCAACGATGCCGACGATGCGGGCGGTGAGCGAGTCCATGCTCTCGGCGACCAACCCCTCGAGCTGCTTGTTGACGACTGATCTCAGGTCGAGGTGACGGCGGGAATTCTCGAGGAGGACGGACCCGCTGCCGAGGTGGACGCGGTACATGGCGCGCTCGCCCTCGACGATGACGTGGAGATCATTGTCGCCGGTGTAGATGTTCGTGAGACCCAGGGCGCGTGCCAGATAGCGGATGATAGTCGCCCGGAGCCGACGAGTCTCCCGAGATGTGAAGCCAAGCTCGCCCGCGGCGGCGCGGGAGACGAGAAGATCGGCATCGCGCAGGGTTTCGCTGAAGACAACGCGGGGCACATCGGCGAGCGGGACGGGCTCTCCGCCGTCGGTCTCGAACCGGACGGCGCCGCTTGTGACCGGGTCCGCTGGGCCGGACTGGGCGAGGAGGCGGCCGGCGTCCTCGTGGGGCGCGGCCCATTGGATGTGCGCGCAGAGGCGATGGGCGGGCCACTCCTTGAGAGCATCGCCGCGCTTGGGCGCATAGCCGCGGGTGCGCAGCAGAGCGAAGGCCCGGCGCGCGATAACAGGTTGCCCCGAGAAGCGGGGGCAGGAAGTGGCGGCACGCTCGTCGGCCCCCGGCAGGTAGACCTCGCGAAAAGCCTGCTTGAAGGGTTGGGGGATGCGGGACTCGATGACGCGCTGCTGCCAGTCGGGGAGGGTGCGGGGCCCCGATAGGTCGAGGGGATGGGCGATGGCGACTTTTTCAGCGCGGCCGATGTCGCCGGGAGGGCGGCAGTCGTCGAGCGGATCGGAGGGAGTCCAGTGGAGAGGCGCGCCGTCCACGAGGAGTATGAGCCGAGAGACGAGGGAGCGCACCATTGGATTGCCAAGGATGACGGCGAAGTCCCGGCCGGAGTAGCAGACACCCTCCACCATGGCTTCCTCGAAGCGGCGGCGGAAATAGCGGTAGCCGCGGGCGAGGTGGGCGCGAGCGTCTCGGACCTCCGCATAGCCCGGGTGCTGTGTGACGGCCTTCGGGAGCCCGGCGAGGGGGCGGGAGTCGGAGTAGGCGCGAAGGGCGACTCTGCCGGAGGCGACAGAGAGCTTGATGCGGTAGCCGGCGAGGTCCCACCAGATGCGCGCGGGGCGCCCCTCGAGACCGGCATCGGCCCAGGCGGAGGCGAGGTCGACGCGCCTTTCGAGGTGCTGGAGGTCGGATATTCCGCTGCGCACCTTGAAGATGTGGAGCGTTTCGAGTGCGGCTCGACGGGCGAGTGTAGTGCCCTTCCGGGCGAGACGGAAGAGGATGGGAGCGCTCTGCTCAGCTTTCTCGGTCCAGAGGGCGAGGGAGCGAATGGCCGCGGGGAGGCCCTTCGCCGCCTGCTGGGAGATGATGTCGAAGTGACGCTTGCGGAGCGCGTGGAGGTAGCATAGGTTGTCCACCACGCGGTCCATGTCAGGGAGAATGTGCGCGCGCAGGAAGGTGCGGCGGCGCAGGACGGGATCGGCCGGGCCGGTGAAGTCGGCCGGGGGATCGAGAGAGCAGAGCGCGCCAACAGCGACGACAATCGAGTCGGACACAGCGGCCGTCCAGGGAGCGAAGGTCGCCTCAATCCAGTCTAGGTCGAGGGCGGCGGAGGGGCCGGTGGTCCTCAGCCAGCGAACGCTCTCCTCGTGGCCGGGCGCGGCGAGCGCGCGCTCAGCGGCGGGAGAGAGATCGGGGCGAATGAGCGAGAGCAGACAGAGGGTGACGGGGGAGAAGGCACGGAGCTGGCCGGCAAGGTCATCGGCGTTGGGGTCTATGCCGGATGTCCAGCGCAGGACATGAAGGGGCCACCATGAGTCGGGGTTCTGCTCCAATCGGGAGAGCGCGTCGAGGAGGTAGTCCTCGCCGGGGAAGTCGCGGATCCAGCCGCCGGCGCGGACAGAAAGGGAGACATCGGGTTGGTGGGCGACTTCGTAGACGACCTGGCGATGCCACTTGCCGAATGTGGGATGGGAGGAGAGGCCGAGGCGGGAGATGGCGCGGCGGTAGTCTCCCGTCTTGTGAGCGGCCGATAGGATGTTGGCGGCGGTGAGGCAATCCCGGAAGTCGGGGTAGGTGAGCCAGCCGCGGAGGAAGGCGTGGAGGAAGGCGAACCAGAGGGCGCGGTCGGGCCGAGGTGCCCGGGCCTGGACGGTCCGGCGGAGGTAGTCGAGCCAGGCGGCGCGGACGGCGGGAGTGTCAGTGCCGGAGAGGGCGGTCAGCACCCAGAGGCGTGCCTCTGGGTCGGGTGTTGAGGCGACAGCGCGGAGGAGGGGATCGGGGTCTCGGAGGGGGCGGCGGGCGAGCAGGGCGGCGAGGCGTTGAAGGCTGGGATGGAAGCTAAGTGTGGCAGGAGCAAGCTCCTGCCCAACGGAGTGAGAGGCTGGGTGTGCGAGGGCGGCGGCGGCTAGCTCGGGCCAGCCGGGGAGGGTGCGGTCAAGGTTGTCTATGGCCCGCGCGAGGGCATTCACTGGGCGCCCGCCGCGGAGGGCGTCGAAGACGGGGCGGGGGAGGTTGGCGATGTCGCGTTGGGGAAGGGAATCGGGCCAGGCCTCACCGAGGTGTGCAAGGATGTGGTCGGCTCCGATGGTGTCCGCAGGAATAGGTGCGTCGGGCTTGGTTTCAGTATGACGCGATGTGTGGTTCATAACGAGATGGGCTTGGTGCCGCGGTTGGGTTCGACAGGGCGGGGGGAAAGCCTGCGGAGTGCGAGGGAGATGGATGGGCAGGAGACACGTGGCTAAGTCCTTCGGGCCGCCACCCCGGCCGCTTTCAGCGGCCTAGGGGCTCCTGCCGTACGGACGGGGAGCGAGATGCGTGGGCAGGAGCATGTGTCCTGTCCTGTGTGCTGACGGCGGGACCCTTCGCTAACGCTCAGGGTGACATGTAGCGGCGGGCATCCGCCTTGGCGGACATGTGTCCTACATCTTCTCTGGGGCGGAGACGCCGATGATGTTGAGGGCGATGCGGAGGGCTGTAAGGGCGGCCTGGACGAGGGCGAGGCGGGCGGCGGTCAGGTCGGCGTCGTCGCTGAGGACGCGGCAGTTGGTGTAGAAGCCGTGGAAGGTGGAGGCAAGCTCGCGCGCGTAGCGGGTCATGCGGTGGGGCTCGTAGCGGGAGGCGGCCTGGCTTACCTCATAGGGCAGATCGGCGAGCTTGCGGATGAGGGTGAGTTCGTCAGCATGTTCGAGGCGGTCGAGGTTGACGTCGGCAATGTTCGGGAGTGACACGCCTCGCTCCTCGGCCTCGCGCAGGATGCTGCAGATGCGGGCGTGCGCGTACTGGACGTAGTAGACGGGATTGTCGGCGGCCTGCTTCTTGGCGAGTTCGAGGTCGAAGTCGAGGTGGCTCTCCATGGACTGCATGAGGAAGAAGAAGCGAGCCGCGTCGGAGCCGACATCCTCGATGAGGCCGGAGAGGGGAACGATGTCGCCGGCGCGCTTGGACATGCGGACCATCTCGGCCCCGCGGAAGAGCCGGACCCACTGGTGGATGAGGATCTCGAAGCGGGAGGGGTCGTAGCCGAGGGCCCGTACGCCCGCCTTGGTCCGACGGACGTGGCCCTGATGGTCGGGTCCCCAGATGTCAATGAGGCGGTCGAAGCCGCGGTCGAACTTGTTCTTGTGGTAGGCGATGTCGGCGGCGAGGTAGGTGGGGCGGCCGTCCCTGCGCACGAGGACGTGGTCCTGGTCGTCGCCGAAGTCGGTGGCCTTGAGCCAGAGGGCGTCGTCGGCCTCGTAAGCATGGCCGGCCGACTTTAGGGTCTCTACGGCCTTGCTCACCTGGTCGTCTTCGTGAAGTGAACTCTCCATGAACCAGGTGTCGAAGTTGATGCCGAAAGCGGCCATGTCGTGCTGCTGGCCGGATACTATCTCCTTGAGGCAGTACTCGGAGAGCGCGGCGAGACGCTGTTCGTGAGACATGGATAGGTAGGTGTCGCCCTCGGCGGCAACAAGCTGCTCGGCCATCTCGACCACGTAGTCTCCCTGGTAGCCGTCCTCAGGGACGGGAGCTTCTTTGCCGAGCTGCTGGAGGTAGCGAGCCTCTAGGGTCTCGGCGAAGCGCTGGACCTGGGTGCTGTTGGTGGCATCGTTGACGTAGTATTCGCGGGAGACCGCCCAGCCGGTGCGCTCGAAGAGGCGGGCGAGGGCATCGCCGATGGCGGCGGCACGGCCCTGGACGACGGCGACGGGGCCGGTGGGGTTGGCGCTGACGAACTCGAGGAGGAGGCGCTTGCCCTGGCCGGTGTTGGAGCGGCCGTAGTCTTCGCCCTCCTCCAATGCCGTGCGAACGACGCCGCGCAGCCAGACCGGGGAAAGGAGGAAGTTGATGAAGCCGGGCCCGGCGATTCCGACACTGCTTGCGATGTCAGCGGGGAGATCGAGGTGGCGGACGATGGTCTCGGCAATCTCGCGGGCGGGGCGGCCGGTCTCGCTGGCCAGCGCCATGGCCAGGCTGCTGGAGAAGTCGCCATGGCGGGGGTCGCGCGGGATCTGGAGTTCCACCTCGACGGCGGCGGACTTGGGGAGGTCGCCCGCGTTCTGGGCTTGGGTCAGGGCATGTGAGAGTGCTTGGGTGAGTAGATCTCTGGGCATTGCTGCTCCGTTATGACAGTCCTCTGAGCCAGGTCCAAGCCGTGCTCAGTAGAGGACCCCCATAGTAGACTAGAACGGCCACCGCGGCAAATCCCGACAGGACCTGTGGGAAGCCGCTGTTCCAGAGGCGGCGGCGGAAGGAGACGCGCGCGCCGGGATGGGCGCGGACCTGCCGGAGAAGGTCCTCCCCTACTCCGCCGGCTCGGGCGAGCTGGCGTTCGGAGGGCTGGCGGGTCGTCACCCATCGCTGGAGGCCGGCGCCGAGCCTGCGCCAAGTGAGCAACACAATGGCCACCAGGGCGACGAGCGCGGCGAGACGAGCGGGTTCGCCGAGGCCTCCGGCGAGGGAGGAGAGGAATTGGTCCGCAATGACAAGCAGAATCAGAAGCGCCATTAGGTTCGTGCCACAGCGCGAGTGCACCCGAGGCATGGCCCTCAGTTTCTCCGGGACTAGGTCCTCCCCTTCCTCAATGGCGTGAACGACCATGTGCTCTGCGCCGTGGATGCGGGTCAGGGGGGAGAGGCGAAGAAGGGCAAGGAATACGGCCATCCAGAGCCCGTACAAGGTGAGAGATGCCACCACCTCGACCACACGCGACGGTTCGGCCGCGGCAACCGCGAGGGGGCCCGAGAAGAGCTTGCTGAGGAGCCAGACGAGAGCGTAGATGATGCTGCTGGCCAGGAGGTTGAGGGCCATGAGGGCCGCGCCGGTGGAAGCGAGAGCGAGGTCGTTGGCTCCGGCGCGAAGGGCGCCAGTGGTCAGGTACACGCCAAAGGGGGTGGCGAGGCCGGCGATGGGAGGGGTGTGAGGCTGGCCGGTGATGGCTGCGAGGAGGTCGCGGCGCAGCAGCATGCCGAGGTAGCGGCCGTCGGGAGCGACCACGGGCACGGCGGCCGTGGAGGAGGAATGGAGCGCCCGGGCGATGTCGCCGAGAGGCTGGGTGTCGGAGGCGATGAGTTCTATGGGACGCATGATCTGGGCCACTCGGATTTCCCGTGCGGCCGTGCCGGGGTCGGCGGCCTCTGCGGCGAGACGGATGAGGTCGGCCTCCTCGACGATTCCGATGAGCTGGGCGCGCTCTGCGACCGGCAGGGCCGGCAGGGAGCGAGCGCGCGCCAGGCGGATCGCCTTGGCGACTGTGGCGTCGGCCGCGAGGGGCGGTGCTGGTGTTATGATGTTGCGGATGTCGCGAAGTGTCATTGCCGGGGGCGGCCGGGCACTGGTTGCTGTGGGTCGCCCATGTATGCTATCATAAGTTGTCCAGTTCGACATCAAACGGGAGCTTTCTTATGGCCAGAAGATGTGCTGTATGCGGTAAGGGACCGCAGACCGGGTACAATGTCAGCCACTCGCACGTGCGGACGAAGCGGCGGTGGCTTCCGAACTTGCAGCGAGTGAAGGCAGTGCAGAAGGGGAAGCCGGTGAGGCTGCGAGTATGCGCGAAGTGCCTGAAGGCCGGGAAGGTGACGCGCGCGGCCTGAGCTGCTGAGCGTGGTTCACCGATGAGTCTGATTTCGAGGCGCCGTCCCCCCAGGGGGGGCGGCGTTCTGGTTTACGCACCTCCGGAGCTGCGCCACTTCGTCGTCGGTGAGCGAGCGCCACTGCCCAGGGTAGAGATCACCCAGGGTCAGAGGGCCGATGCGAGTTCGCTGCAAGGCGCGGACCGGGTGGCCGACGGCCTTGAGCATGCGGCGGATCATGCGCTTCCGTCCGGAGTGAACGGTGAGCTCGACGAGAGATGTATCGCGCCCGGCCCTCAGCAAACGGACGCGGGCGGGTCCTGAGGGACCGTCATCGAGAAGGACGCCCTGGGAGAGCCGCCGGATGGCGGCGCGGGAGGGACGCCCCCTGACCTCCGCCCGGTATACTTTCTCGACTCCGTAGCGGGGATGGGTGAGGCGGTATGTGAGGTCCCCGTCGTTTGTGATCAAGAGGATGCCTTCCGTGTCCGCGTCGAGGCGGCCGGCGGGATAGAGGCGCTCCTGAGTATCCCCGAGCAGGTCGATGACGGTGGTGCGACCGCGCTGGTCCGCGACTGCGGAGAGGGGGCCGCGGGGCTTGTTGAGCAGGAGGTAGCGCTTGGGCTGTGCGCGGAGGAGGCGGCGATCCAACTCGACCCGGGAGGCGGCTGGGTCAACCTGGATGCCGGGGTCGGTGACGACCTCGCCATCCACCCGGACGCGCCCTGCCCGGACTAGGTCGGCGGCCTTACGACGGGAGGCGGAGCCGGCGTCTGCGATTAGCTTGGACAGCCTTTGCATACTGTCTGATGAGAAGCGCGAGGATCACGACTACGACGAGCGAGCGGAGAGTCCAGACAGCGACAATCGGGAAGAGGGCCCGGCTGATGGCCTGGCCGGCGACGAGGGGCGCGCGGGCGAGGACGGTCCTGCCAGCGACGAGGCGGACTTGGCCGACGGGGTCGCCCTGGGCGACCGGGGCCGGCAAGGGGCCGTTGAGAGTGACCTCGAGCCTGGGCTGGTCGGCCAGATCGGGGCCAACGACTGTGACAAGGGTCCCCTGACAGACGGCGGACACAGAGGGCTCGGTACCGCCGCGAATGGTGGCGCGGCCGAGGGCGTCGCCGGGCTCCGCGAAGACCTTCTTGTCGAAGTCCGCGAAGCCGTATCGGAGGAGTGAGAGGGCCTCGCGGTAGATGTCGGGACTGTCGAGGAGGACGGCGACAAGCTGCCGGCCGTCCTCGGTGCCGGAGGCGACGAGGCACTGGCCGGACTCGTTGACGTAGCCGGTCTTGACTCCATCCACGAAGTCGGCCCGCCGGAGGAGCTTATTGTGGTTGTGGAGCCTGCGGAGGCCCGAGGGATCGGTGGGGACTTGAATGTCGAGCTTCTCGGCGGCGACGAGTTCGCGGAAGCGCGGGTGTTCGAGTGCCCTGCGGGTGATGAGGGCGAGATCGTAGGCGGAGGAACGGTGGTCGCGGTCGTGCAGGCCGTGGGGGTTGACGAAGTGGGTATCGGTGGCGCCGAGCTGGCGGGCGCGCTCATTCATGAGGCTGGCGAAGGCGGGAACGCTGCCGGAGATGTGCTCGGCGATGGCGATGGCCGCGTCGTTGGCGGAGCGGAGGAGGACGGCGGCAAGGAGATCGTCGAGTCGCATGACCTGGCCGGCATCGAGGTAGAGAGAGGATCCTTGCACGGCAGCGGCAGTGGGGCTCATGGACACCAGGTCGTCGAGGCTGCAGTTCTCCAGTGCCAGCAGAGCGGTCATGATCTTCGTGGTGCTGGCAAAGGGACGGGACTGGTGCATGTTCTGCTGGAAGAGGACGGTGCCGGTCTCGACATCCAAGAGGACAGCGGCGCGGGCCTGAATGGGAGGAGGAGCGGAGAATGCCGGGATAGAGCGGCAGGCGAGGAGCGCGGTGACTCCGAGGAGCAGTGAGAGGGGGCGGGCGGGCGGAATGCACCTCATTCTGACGGTTGCTCGCCGGCTTCCGCAGTGTCGCCTCCGGCCTCCAGGTCGGGCTGTGGCTGGTCGGCCGGGTCGGCATCCACCTGGGGTGATGCGTCAGCGCCGGCCTCGGTCTCGTCCACCGGGATGGAGTCGAGCTGAGGGAGGTCCTCGACGGAGTTGAGGCCGAAGTGTCCGAGGAAGTTGTCGGTTGTGCGATAGAGCACGGGTCGCCCCGGGGTGTCCTTCCGACCGGCCTCGCGGATGAGCTCGTACTGGGCGAGAGTGTCAATGGGGGAGTCGGAGTTGACGCCGCGGATGGCTTCTATCTCCGGGCGGAAAGCGCTCGGGCTTGTGGAGTTTGGCTACGTAGGGGCCGTACTCGGGGCGGGTGCAGACCTGATAGCCGCCGGCGACGCGGGTGACCTGAATGCCGCCGCGCTCGCATGCGGCCTCGAGCTGGCGAAGCAGGAGGTCAGCCTGCTCAGGCGTGACCTCGAGGATTTCGGCCAGCTCGGCGGAGGGGATGGGTTCGGCCGCCATGAAGAGGACGGCTTCGAGGGCGGCGAGCTTCTCGGAGCTCTGATCCTCGTGCTGACAGCTCTGTTCTGTGTCTCGCTCCTGCTCGGTCATGTGAGGCTAGGCAGCGTTCATTGGGTAGACGCGGATGTCTCCGAATAGACGTTCTTGGGCGACGCGGATTCGGCGGAGGCGGATGAGCTCCAGCAGTGCCAGGAAGGTGACGATCAGCTCGGCCCGGGTGGAGTCTTCGTCGAAGAGGTCAACGAAGAGGATGCCTTCCTTGGCCCAGCGGAGCCGAGCGACAATGACGGCGACCTTCTGGCCGACGGTGAAGCGGGGCCGGACGAGTTCGCCGTCGGAGCGGGCATCGGCGACGCGGCTGAGGACGGACTGGAATGCGGCCCAGAGGTCGAAGGTGGAGACCTGGTTGAGCATCAGGTAGGGATGGTCGTGATGGCCGTTGCCATTGCCGTTCCCGTTGACGAGGTTGCGCCGGGAGAAGACGAAGCGCTGGATGTCGGCTCGGGCGCGGAGTTCGTCGGCGACGGTCTTGTAGCGGCGGTACTCGATGAGACGTGCGACGAGTGCGGCACGGGGGTCGCCGACCTCGTCCTCTTCCTCGTCGAGGCGCTCGGGCTGAGGGAGAAGCATGCGGGACTTGATCTCGAGGAGCTGCGCGGCCATGACGAGGAACTCACCGCAGACTTCAATGTTGAGGGATTCGAGCTGGTTCAGGTACTGGAGGTATTGGTTGGTGATGTGCTCGATGGGAATGTCGAAGATGTCTATCTCTTCGCGCTCGATGAGGTAGAGCAGCAGGTCGAGGGGGCCTTCGAATGCCGAAGGTCGGCTGCCAGCCGAAGCTCGGCTGCCAGCGGAGCCGCCGCCGTTGATGGGCAGCTTGACGGGGTGGCCGGTGAAGACACGGTCGGGGGGTACAGCCGGGTGTGCTGCTGCGTCTTGGGCGATAGTCTCAGATGTGTGTGTTTCGTCTTGGGCGATAGTCTCAGATGTGTGTGTTTCCATCGACGGACCGTGATTGGTGCTGTGTCGTTTGCTTTGTGCCCGCGGTGCGCGGCGGGATCGACGTACGTAAGTATGCCTCATTTGTAGTGGGCCGTCCAGTCCTCTTGACGGAGTAAGCGGGAGGCAGGTGAGTGGCGGCAGGTGTGGGCTTGTCCGTTGTGCAGAAGCCTAGCGCAGCTTCATGGCCCGCCAGACGAGGTCCATGGTCTCGGCCGTGCGGGCGGCGGCGCGGCGGGCGCCCTCTTCAAGGACGGCGTCAACGCGGTCGGAATCGGCGGCGATGGCGGCGCGGCGATCCCAGAAGGGGGTCAGGGCCTCGATGAGTATGTCGGCAAGCTGCTGCTTGTGGGCGACGCAGCCCAGGCGTCCGGCCTCGCACTCGTCCCGCACCTCCTCGGCCGTGCCGGGGGAGTAGGCGAGGTGGTAGGCATAGACGGGGCACTGGTCGGGATGACCGGGGTCGTCCTTGCGGATCTTGACGGGGTCGGTGAACATGTCGCCGACCTTCTTGCGGAGGTCGTCGGGCGGATCGGCGAGGTAGATGCAGTTGTCGTAGGACTTGCTCATCTTGCGCCCGTCGAGCCCGGGGAGCACGGCGAACTCCGTGAGCAGGGACTGGGGCTCAGGGAAGATGTTGCCATAGAAGTGGTTGAAGCGGCGGGCGATTTCGCGGGTGAGTTCGAGGTGGGGCTCCTGGTCGCGGCCCACGGGGACCACGTCGGCGCGGTAGACGAGGATGTCGGCGGCCATGAGGACGGGGTAGCCGAGGAGGCCGTAGGAGGGGCTGGCGATGTGGAGCTGCTCGCGTTTCTCCTTGTAGGTGGGGACGCGCTCGAGCCAGCTTACCGGGGTGATCATGGAGAGGAGTATGTGGAGTTCGGCGTGAGCGGGGACGAGGGACTGGACGACGATGGCGGTCTTCTCGGGATCGAGGCCGGCGGCGAGGTAGTCGATGGCAGCCTGGCGGACGTTGTCTCGGACCTCACCCGTGTCGTCGAAGGTGGTGGTAAGGGAGTGGAGGTCAACGATGCCGGCGTAGAGCTCGTACTCGTCCTGGAGGCGGACCCAGTTGCGGAGGGCGCCCTCCAGGTTGCCGAGGTGGAGGCGACCGGTGGCCTGCATTGCGCTGAAGATGACTTTCTTGCGTGGTTGGGACATGGCTCCTCAGATGGCAGGAGACCCTGCGATGAGGCCCGGGTAAACAAGCTCCTGCCCTACCCTATTGTGCTCGGGCGGTGGCGAGGGGGATTATAGCACAGGGGTTTGGGAGGCGCAACGAGGGCAGGAACACGGCCGGCCACAGCTGAGCGCAGGGGACGGGTGGCTAAGGCCTTCGGGCCGCCACCTCGGGCGCGCGGGACTCGTTTCGGGACTTCAGTCCCGAAACACCGGTGCGCCGGCAGGCTCACTCCTCTTCTATGGGCGTTCCTTTGATTTCGAGTCGCTGCTGGGGTGATTTCTTCAGCCGGTCCTCGAGTTCGGTGAGGGAGGTTTCGAGGCGCTGCTGGCGGATGGCATTGGTGACGTCGCCGCGGGTGCGCTCGATGAGGGAGCGGGTGACGTCGCAGGTGCGCTTGAGGCCGCCGGAGACGGCGGGGGGGTAGTCGAAGGAGGCCATTGCGTAGTAGATCTCGTCCATGGCAGAGAGGACGCGCTCGCCCCAGTCCCGGTCGTTGTGGCGAATGCGGTCGAGAGCGTGGCGGCGAAGCTCGCCGACGGCTTCGCCGAGGGCGTTGAGGTAGGCAGGGTAGCCGACTCCCAGATCGTCAGGGGCGGGAAGCGGGTTGCCGCGGATGAGGGCGAGGGTCTGGTGCGCCTCGGCGTGCTCCTTGTGGGCGTCGTGGACGAAGCCGGCGTAGTGGACGCCGGGGTGGTCTTCGAGCACGCGGTCCACCTCACGGAGGATGTCGGCGCTCTCTTTCATGAGGACCTCGGCGTCGTCGAACTCACCGCGATGGATGGCGCGGATGGCATTGGCGCTGTTGCGGATGACCGCGCGGCAGCGGGAGAGGCCCTTCTCGCGTGCGGAGTCCTTGGCGTCGAAGTTCTCGCGGATTCGGTCGCAGATGGGTTGCAGTTCGGGGAGTAAGGTTGGCTTCACGGGCGTTCTCCTTAGGTTATCTCGAGGCGGCGGAGGGACCGCATGCCCTCACGTGCGACGAGGACAGGGTCTTCCTGCCAGTAGCGTTCGTTGGGGAGTTCGAGGGAGTAGTGGCCGGAGTAGCCCTTGGCGCGGATGGCGCCGAGGAGCGACTCGAGGGGGATGGCTCCCGAGCCGGGGTAGACGCGGTGGCGATCCCGGAGGTGGTGGTGAGGTATGTCAGCGGCGTCGCTGACCTGGACGAGGAGAATCTTGTCGGGGGCGACGGGCTCGATCATCTCGAGCGCGGATCGGCCCTGGTGGAAGTGGAAGGTGTCGATGACGAGGCCGCCATTGGGCGCTTCGGACAGGTCGACGATCTCCCAAGCGGATGCGAGGTCGGAGACGGACTCGCAGTGTCCCAGGAACTCGAGGCCGACGCGCACGTGGAAGGGGTGTGCGAGCCGGCACAGCTCTGCGAAGGCCTCGGCCGCGGCGACCGGCTCGGCGGGCCCCGGCGACGGCCATGCGATGACGATGGAGCAGTCGAGGCGGGAGGCGAGCTCGAATGTGGATTCCGCGCGGGCCATGCCTACGGTGCGGGAGGTGGTGTCGGAGGACATCCAGTCGGCGAGGGCCATGATATCGGAGAGAGCGAGGTCGCTGAGGCGGAGTTCTTGTGCGCCTTCCTCGTCGAGGCGCTCGGCCTCCTCCCGGGAGAGGCCAACGGCTGTGAAGCCCGCGGTGGCTGCTGCGTAGAGCTTGGTCTCGAAGGGTGCGGACCCGAGGGTGGTGAGGTTGAGGGCGGCCTGGCCGGGCATGTCAGCTCGCCGCCTGGGGGCGCGGAGTCGCCAGCTCTTCGGCAAGGATCTCGCCGAGGCGGCGCATGTCGGCCTCAATGGCGTCGATCAAGTTGGCCTGGTGGAGGGCGGCGGCGGGGTGATAGAGGGGCACGTAAAGGATGCCGCTGATGCGCCTGGGTCGTCCGTGTTCCCGAGTGATGGAGAGGTCCTTGTCTATGAGGGTCTGGCCGGCGAAGCGGCCGAGGGTGCATATGACCTTGGGGGTGATAATCGCGATCTGCGTGAGCAGGTGCTCGTTGCAGGCGGCGATCTCGTCGGCGTTGGGGTCGCGGTTTCGGGGCGGGCGGCACTTGACGATGTTGGTAATGAAGACCTGGGGGCGGCCGAGGCCAATGCCCTTGAGGAGATTGGTGAGGAGGCGACCGGCGGGGCCGACGAAGGGACGGCCCTGCTTGTCCTCGTCGCCGCCCGGGGCCTCGCCGACGAACATGACTGAGGCGTCGGAGGCTCCCTCACCGGGCACGGCTTTGGTGCGGACGCCGCTCAGAGAGCAGCGACGGCACCGCCGGATCTGCGCGTGAAGTTCCTCCAGGGGGTCGAGGCTATCAGAGGAGCCCAAGCTCGTCCAACTCCTCTCGTAGGGCGGCCCGGCAGGCATCGGTCGCGGGCAGGAGGGGGAGGCGCGTTTCCGCGGATGCGATGCCCATGAGCTCGAGGGCGGCCTTGACGGGGGCCGGGTTGGTTTCGAGGAACAGGGCGCGGGTGATGGGGAGAAGGCGGTAGTGGATTTCCCGTGCCTCCTGAACCTGTCCGGCCGCGATCAACTCGACCATGCGGCGCCACTCGCCGGGGCGGATGTGAGCATCGGCGAGGATGCCGCCGACTCCGCCCAGGCAGCAGACGAGGAAAGTTAGGTTGCCGTCGCCGCTGAGAAGGGCGAAGCCAGGTTCCACAAGGCGGATGATCTCGGCGACCTGCTTGAGGTCGCCGCTGGCTTCCTTTATGCCGATGATGTTGGGGGCTCGGGAGAGTTGAGCGGTGGTGGCGGCTTCCATGTTGACGCCGGTTCGGCCGGGGATGTTGTACAGGATGAGGGGGAGGGAGGTAGTGCGGGCGACCTCTGTGAAGTGGGCGATGAGCCCCGCCTGGGTGGGGCGGTTGTAGTAGGGGCAGATGAGGAGCGCGGCGTCGGCGCCGACGCTCTCGGCGTGCTTGGTGAGCTCGATGGCTTCGGCGGTGCTGTTGGAGCCGGTCCCGGCGATGACGGGAACACGGCCGGCCGCGTGGTGAACCGTGATCTCGATGACCTTCTGGTGCTCTTCGTGAGTGAGGGTCGCCGACTCGCCGGTTGTGCCACAGGGGACGAGCCCGTTGATGCCCGCGTCGATGAGGTAGTCGAGGACCCGCCGGAGGGCGGACTCGTCAACCGATTGTGCAGAGAAAGGCGTGATGTTGGGGGCAAAGACGCCTCTGAGGTCAATGGGCACGCCTGTCACCTCCTGGTCGGGCTGGGCTGACGGTCAGAGCACGAGGCCCTGATGGAGGGCTCTTACGGCCTTCCTGCGCTGGCTCTCGGGGACGAGATAGGAGAGGCTGATGGCGTCCTGGGAGGCGCCGTGCACCTCGATGCCGCTGTCTGCAAGCACCTGATGGGCGCGCTCGGCCCATTCGTCCAGCCGCTGGCGCAGCGCCTCTCCGACGACGGAAACGAGGGCGAAGTCGCCATCGTTGATGTCAGCGGACAGATCCAGGGAGGCCAGCACTTGCTCGATGATGGTCTTCGCGTCGCGGTACTTGGTCGGCAGTACGGCGAAGCGGCTTTCGGGCGCGTCGGTGGACACCTGATAGCGCGTCAGGCGGGCCCTCTCCAGGCGCTCCTCCATCTGCTGGGGGAGACGGGGGTCCTCTGCGGTTAGGTCGAAGACGAGTAGCCTGGGCTGGTCCACAATGGCGGTGGCGCGGTCGTCGGGGGCCGCGGGGGACTGGAGGCCGACTTCGGAACGGGGGCTGTCGGCCTGGCGGAAGTTGCGCACGACGAGGGGGATGCGGTACTTGCGCGCCATTTCGACCGCCTGCTGCTGGAGCACTTGGGAGCCGAGCCGGGACATGGACACGCATTCGTCGTAGGTGAGACTGGGAAGGGTGCGCGGCGGCGCTCCCTCGCTGTCGTCGAGGCTCCTGGGGTTGGCAGTCATGATGCCGTTCACTTCTTTGAACATGTGGAGGGGTTCGAGCTCGAGTTCCTCGCCGAAGGGAAGAGCAGGGATTTCGCTGATGACGCGGCTGAGCGCTACTGCGGTGTAGTCGCTGCCGCCGGCACCGAGGGTGGTGATCTCGTGGCGCTCGGTAACGCCCTGGAAGCCGGCGACGAAGACCATGTAGCCGTCCTGGAGGGCGGCGAGGAGGTGGTGTGGCTCGATGCGGACGATGTGTGCGTGGCCGAAGTAGTGGTCGGTGATGAGCGCGGCCTGGCCTCCGCTGAAGGCGATGGTCTCGTATCCCTTCGAGCGAAGGAGATGAGCCATGGCAACGGTGGAGATAATCTCGCCGCAGGACATCAGCAGGTCGAGCTCTCGTGCCTCGATGGGGCGCTGAGAGCTGCCTACACGGCTGACAGTCTTGACCAACTCGACGGTGGAGTAGGGCTGACCTTCCCGGCCCATTGCGGAGACAACGACGACGGGGTAGAGGCCGCGGTCCTTGGCCTCCATGATGCGCTCCGCGCTGAGGAGCTGGTTGTCCTCCGACTCGACGCAGGTTCCGCCGAATTTCTGGACGATGACCTTCATGCTGCGGCAGTCCTATTGGTAGCGGGCAGGAGCTTCATCTCGACCATCTTCTCTGCGATCTGGATGGCGTTGAGCGCGGCGCCCTTGCGGAGATTGTCGGACACAACCCAGAGGTTGAGGCCGTAAGGCACTGTGTGGTCCTCTCGGATGCGCCCGACGAACACTTCGTCCATGCCGGAGGCATCGAGGGGCACCGGGTATTCGGCGGAGGCGGGATCGTCCAGCACGACAACGCCGGGGGCCTGTGCGAGGATGCCTCGGGCTTGGTCGGCCGAGATGGGCCGGTCGAACTCCAGGTTCACGGCTTCTGCGTGGGAGTTGAAGACGGGCACGCGAACCGCTGTGGCGGTGATTCTCAGGTCGGGCGCGGCGAGTATCTTGCGGGTCTCGTTTACTAGCTTCACTTCCTCCTTGGAGTATCCATCTTCGAGGAAGCCGGATATGTGAGGGATGAGGTTGGCGGCAATGGGATGGGGGAAGAGGGTGGGGTCGGTTACCACGCTGCGGCAGTCTCGGGAGGCGGCCTCGATGACGTCGTGAAGCCTCTCCTCGGGGAGGCCGGAGGAGGCGGGGCCGGCGACCCGCTCGCAGAGTGCGGCCATCTCGCGCCGAAGCTGCTCCACGGGGTCGTTGCCCTCGGGGGAGGTGCCGCGGCCTGAGACGGATTGGTAGGTGGCGACGACGGCGCGCTTGAGGCCGGCGGCGTCGTGGAGGGGCTTGAGCGCAACGACGAACTGGATGGTAGAGCAGTTCGGGTTGGCGATGAGATTGGCGTGGCCGCGCAGCGCGTCGGGGTTGACTTCCGGGACGACGAGGGGTACGTCCGGATCGAGGCGGAAGGCGTCACCGTTGTCGATGACGATGGCGCCGCGCTCGGCGGCGACCGGACCGAAGTGGCCCTCGCGCTTGTCGCCGCCCGCGAAGAAGGCGAGCTCGATCTCGTCGAAGGCGTCCTCGTTTATCACTTCGACGTGATAGCTTTCGCCGTCCACGGCGATGTCGCGCTCGCGGGTGGCGAAGACACGGAGTGACTCGATGGGGAAGTTGCGCTGGCGGAGGACGCGGAGCATCTCTCGCCCGACCGCGCGGACGCCGACGACAGCGACACGATATCGCTCCGAGGTTGCCACCACGTTTCGCGTAGTCCTCCGCAGTGAGGTCGGGGGGATGATAGCATCGGCCTTCGGCGAGTGTCAAGCTGCAGGTCGCTGAGATGAGCCGCAGGGAGCCACAGCGCGCTGCTCAACAAGGTGGTGGCGGGATGGCTGTGCCGGGGGAGTGCGCTAGACACGGGAGGCGCCGCAGCGCGACTGCCGCCGGTTGCGATTGTGCTACTTAGGCAGCCGCTTTAGGCCTTTGCAGTCCGGGTAACCGGTGCAGCCGAGGAAGGGGCCGAAGCGGCCTTGACGGACGGCCATGGGTTTGCCGCAGAGGTCGCAGGTCTGGCCTTCGGCGAGCTTGGTGAGCCTGGCTTCTTCTTCCGGGAGGGGCCGGGTGTTCTTGCACTTGGGGAAGGCGGAGCAGGCGAGGAAGCGGCCGCGGCGGCCGGTGCGGATGACCATGGGACTGCCGCATTTCTCGCAGACCTGGTCGGTGGGCTCGGGCGGAGGTTTGTTGGCGCGCTCTTCCTCCTTGGAGCCGGGCGCGGGCCGAGTGTGTTTGCAGTCGGGATAGCCGGAGCAAGCGAGGAAGGGGCCGCGGCGGCCGACGCGGAGGAGCATCGGCTTGCCGCACTCCTCGCAGACTTCGTCGGTCTCCTGGGGCTTAACGGTCATCTTCTCCATTTTCTCGTCGGCCTGCTCGACGGACTGCGAGAAAGGGCCGTAGAAGGTGCGGAGCGTTCCCACCCAATCGGCCTTGCCCTCCTCGATCCGGTCGAGCTGGCTTTCCATGTCGGCGGTGAACTCGACGTTGATGATGTCGGGGAAGTGGGCGACGAGCTGATCGGTGACGACGAAGCCGAGGTCAGTCGGGCGAAACCGCTTCTCCTCAAGGTAGACATAGCCGCGATCCTGGATGGTGCCGATGATGGGAGCATAGGTGCTCGGCCGCCCGATGCCGTTGGCCTCCAAGGCGCGCACGAGGCTGGCCTCGCTGTAGCGGGGGGGCGGCTCTGTGAAACGCTGAAGGGCGGTCAGACTGACGGCGTCGAGCCACTGACCCTCCGTTAGGTCGGGGACGGTGACCTCGACGTCGCGGGTGGGATAGACGCGGGTGAAGCCGGGGAACAGGACTTTGACGCCGCGCCCGCGGAGGAGGTAGGCGCCGGCGGACACGTCCACGGCATTGATGAGAAGCCGGAGGTCGGCCATCTGGCTGGATATGAACCGGTTCCAGATGAGCTCGTAGAGGCGCCGCTGCCGGTCGTCGAGGAAGGGAGCGACCTGGTCTGGCGTGCGCTCCGGGTAGGTCGGGCGAATGGCCTCGTGAGCTTCCTGGGCACCCCGGCGGGAGGCATACCGGCGAGGGCTCTTCGGGAGGTAGTCCTCGCCAAACTGGGCCGCGATGACTTTGCGGGCGGCAGTCTGGGCCTCCGGCGCGACCCGGGGGGAGTCGGTGCGCATGTAGGTGATGAGGCCGACCGGGCCCTCGTCGCCGGACTCGATGCCTTCGTAGAGCTGCTGGGCGATGCGCATGGTTTGCCGGGCGGATAGGCCGAGCCGGTTGGCGGCGTCCTGCTGGAGGGTGCTGGTGATGAAGGGCGGGGGCGGCCGGCGGGCCTGCTTCGACTCCTTGACGTGGGCCACGCGCAAGGCCGATTCCCAAATCTCGGCAGCGGCCTGCTGGGCCTCGGCATGGTCGGCAATCTTGAGCTTCTTGCCGTCTTTCTCGACGAGTTTGACGCGGAAGGCGTCTTCGATGCGGCCGGGGGTGACATCGGCGGTGACATCCCAGAACTCCTCGGGGACGAAGGCCTGGATCTCCCTTTCGCGCTCGCAGATGAGGCGAACGGCGACGGACTGGACGCGGCCGGCGCTGAGCCGCCATTTGCCCATCTTGCGCTGGAGGAGCGGGCTGAGGCTGTAGCCCACGAGGCGGTCGAGGATGCGGCGAGCTTGCTGGGCGTCGACGCGGTTGGGATCAATGGTGCGCGGGTGGTCGAGCGCGTGAGTGACTGCGGAGCGTGTGATCTCGTTGAATTCAATGCGCTTGGGGGCCTTGACCTTGAGGGCCTCGGCGAGATGCCAGGCAATGGCCTCACCCTCGCGGTCGGGGTCGGTGGCGAGGTAGACTTCGTCGGCTTTGGCGACGGCCTCTCGGAGCTTCTTGAGGGCGGGGGCGCGGTCGCGTAGGTTGACGTACTCGGGCTTGAAGTCGTGCTCGACATCCACTCCGAGCTTCGACTTGGGGAGGTCGCGCACGTGGCCCATGGAAGCCGCGAGGTGGTACTTGTCTCCCAAGAACCGGCCAATGGTGCGGGTCTTCGCGGGTGACTCTACTATGATGAGGGACTTGGGCATGGCTATCTTCCGGTGACTCTATACCCTATTTCGAGTGCCGCTACAAGTGAAAGGGCCTGAGATCCCCCGGCCCGCTGACGGCAGGTCGGGCGGCGGCCGCTGGACGCGGGCCCGGCCACGCGGCTCTACGCTGTGGGCTCTGATGGGCGATCTGGGGGCGTGAGCGCGGTCCGGCC
>JALGTG010000010.1:0-6068 GCA_029821495.1 Candidatus Hebobacteria bacterium | reverse complement strand
CAACTAGATGGTGCAGTGGCCGTGTGCGGTAACGAATGCGGCGGCATCGGGGCCGCTAGCGCACGCGCATGAACATATTGCCGGGGAGGCGGCGGACGAGTCCCTTCAACTCCAGCATGAGGAGTCCCGCGCTCGCCCGCGATGACGGCAGCTCACACTCGTGCATGATATCGTCCACGTACTTCTGCTGAAGGGAGAGCGCATCCAGGAGGGAGCGCTCGTCGCCAGTGAGGCTGGAAACGGGCTCGTGCGCTTCTGCTGCGGCCGGCTCCTCGGGGGCATCGGGTACATCGGGGAGGCAGAGCTCGTCGAGGATGTCCTCGACGGACTCGACGAGCCGGGCGCCGTCTCGAAGGAGGGCGTGGGTGCCGCGGCTGAATTCGCTGTTGACGCTGCCCGGCACCGCGAACACTTGCCTTCCCTGGTTGGCCGCGTGGTTTGCGGTGATGAGCGCGCCGCTTTTCTCGGGGGCCTCGGTGACGATGACGCCGAGCGCGAGGCCGCTGATGAGGCGGTTGCGGGCCTGGAACCGGCCAGCGCGTGCGGGAGTACCGAGGGGCACCTCTGAGATGACGGCACCGCGGCTGACTGTCTGCTCGCGCAGCTCCATAGTGTCGCGGGGATACGGCACATCTATGCCACAGGCGAGCACGCCGATGGTGCGGCCATCGGCGGACAGCGCGCCGCGGTGAGCGGCAGCGTCGGCGCCGACGGCCATGCCGCTGATGACGGTGACGCCGCGGGCGGCTAGGTCACGGGCGAGCGTCTCGGACACGAGGCGGCCGTAGGGGGTGACGCGGCGCGTGCCAACGATGGCGATGGCTCTTTCGTCGCGGGCCTGAAGGGAGCCGCGCACGAAGAGGACGGCGGGAGGGTCGTAGATCTGGCGGAGGTTCGGGGGATACTCCGCATCCTGGATGGGGATGAGCCGGACGTTCAGGTCTGCGAGCTTGCGGAGATCGAAACGGTAGTCGCGCTGCTGGGCCTCTGCGAAGCGGGCGGCCTCGGCCGGAGTCAGATGGCCGGAGGAGGAGACGTCGGTTGGGCTGGCCGCGATGAGTGCCGCGGCAGATCCATAGTGTTCGAGGAGGGCGAGGGTGGTGCGCGCGGGCAGCTCGGCGGCGTTCACCGCAAGCCATGCCTCGCTCTCAGTCACTTGCCGTTCTCTCATACGCGGCCGATCCGACGTATGCTTGCACGGTGACGCGTGTCGACTGCTAGCGCCTCGGGGCCCTGCCAAGTGGCTGCATTGCGCCGCCGATTCGCGACTCACTCTCCGGGGAGCCGGCGATGCTGGCGTCTGTCAGGAAGCTCCACCGGGTCGAGCCGACGTTTCCTCGGTAGTCCTCGGCGGTGACCTTGACGACGTGCGAACCGTCGGCGAGCGGGCCGTAGCGCATGAGGGCAAGGCCGGAGACGATGTCGAAACTCACTTCGACGGGCTTGCCGTCGATGGCCACCTCGAGCGAAGAGGGATCGACTCCGCTCCCCGCGTCGAGGACGGCCACGGACATGTCGAGGGTCACGGCCGAGGGCAGAGCGGATCCGGGCTCTGGTAGGAACTCGGCGAAGTCGGGCCCGGCGAGGTCGGGTGCGGAGGGGGAGAAGCAGTAGAGGTCGCCGGAGCCGGTGAGGCAGTAGACGGCGTCCTGCCCGCCCACCACCGGCGCGTAGATGCCAAGTTCAGCGGGCGCCTCTGGAGCTTGTTCGGGAGTGCGGGAGCGGTACATCCACTTGAGATCCCCGGAGGCGCGGTCGAGCAGGCCGACCATGCCCGCTGCGGTACCCACAACGACGTCGGTGTCGGTGATCAGGGGCGACGCAGAGACGACGTCGTCGAGCTTCAGCGCAGCACGATGCCGGACGGCTCCAGAGCGCGCGTAGAGAGTGTAGACGTGCCCGTCCATGCAGGGCACGAAGAGGGTGTCGTCCACCAGCACGGGCCTGGCCCTGACGCCGGCCGGCATCTGAGCGGTCCAGGCAATCGCGCTGCTGCGAGCGATGCCATAGATCCGTCTGCCGCTGGCGACGATGACACGGCGCTGGCCGACAACCGGGTCGAACGTGCGCGGGCCGTGGGAGAACTGGGAGCGCCAACGATAGCGCCCGCGGGTGGCGTCGACGCACTGAACGGAGCTGTCCTGGCAGAGGAAGTAGAGCATTGAGCCGTCGCTGACCGGCCCGGCCTTCGCGGTGGACTTCAGGGCACAGATCCAGGTGGCCTGGCCCGATCGGGGGTTGATGGCATAGACCATCTCCTCGGCGCCGACCATGAGGAGACCCTCGAGGAGGAGGGGATCGGGAGAGATGGCGCCGGCGCAGGTGCGCTGCCAGACGTTCTCGCCATCGGCGGCGTTGAGCGCATATAGCCGGGCGTCGGTGGCGCCGACGATGACCAGGTCTTCCCAGAGAATGGGCGAGGTGACGACTGCGGCGGGTGCAGGCGAGAAGTCCCACTGCTCGGCGCCGGTGCGAACGTCGAGGCAGCGAAGGACTCCGCGGTGGGTTATGTAGAGCCGGTCCTGGCTAAGGACGGGGGTGCGGGTATTGGCAGTGTCGGCGCCCATGGAGAAGACCCAGCGGACCGAGAGGGCGTCGCCGAGGCCGGGGGGAGGCGCAGCGAAGCCGGCGGTGGCGGCGAGCAAGCACGCGCCGGCAAGTGCCAGATGGAGCGAAGGTGATCGTGCTAGCATATCGGTCTCCTGTGGCGGAAGGGACGCGGGATTATAGCACAGTGGTGGGAGAAGTGGTAGATGCCGGGGCCGATGCGAGCGATCCTGTGGGGAGGCCGCCGCCGGCACCGGAGCCGACCGCCGGTCTGACGACAGTCCTGCACATTCTCAGAGCAGGGAGGCGGCAGGAGCCTGCCACTGCTCCGGCTAATATGTGCTATACTGCGGGGAAGCTGCGGCCACACGGTACCAGTTGCCTTTGCCCTATGCTGTAGCACCCCAGCGGTCCAAACCGGATGTGGAGGATTGGCGATATGAGCCTGCGATCCTGTCTCTTCAGTCAGTTTGCGCTCCTCTGTCTCTCGGCGATGGTTTTCGCCGGCGCCGAAGCGACAGCGGCTGTCCGGCCGCACACGGCTGCGGCGGCCGAGTACTCCTCGGTGGATGACAGCGCGGTGGACGGCGACGTCATCCAACCCCACGCGATAGCGACTGGAGAGGCAGTCGAGCGCACGTACTATGCCGCGCTCGAACCGGACCTCGAAGTCAGCGGTAACAGTGTCGATCTTGGGACGATCACCGGCACTGCCAGCGACACCTCCATCTACGTGTACAACGCGGGCGATGTGTGCTTCTACTGGAGCGCCGGACAGATCGTTGACTGCTGGCTCACTGTAACGCCGGCCAGCGGCAGCGACGACTGGACATGCGATGACCATGACTATATGGAGATCCAGGTCGATCCCTCGTGCCTCGGGGACGACGAGGGGTTACACTCCGGTACATTTCGCGTAGTCCGTAAAGGCACCGTCACCGACAACGAGACCGTCACGGTCAGCTTCAACTATCAGCTAACCCCCGACCTAGAGGTCAACAAGAACAGTGTCGATCTTGGGGTGATCTCCCTGCCGACGGAGGACACCTCGGTGTACGTGTATAATGCGGCCGCCGGCTCCTTCGACTGGACGGTGGCCGAGAGCGTTTCGTGGCTTACGGTGGATCCGATGTCGGGGAGTACGAGCACGGAGAACGACAGCCTCACGATCACCGTGGACCCAACTGGTCTGACCCTCGATCAGACGTACAGCGACAGCTTCACGGTGAGTCGGGATGGCGAGCCCGGCGACTCGGAGACGGTGACCGTGAGCTTCGATTATCAGCTGGTTCCCAATCTCGAGGTCAACGAGAACAGCTTGGATCTTGGGCCGATCTCTCAGGTCACCGCTGACGACTCCATCTATGTCTACAACGTGGGGGTCGGCTCCTTCGACTGGACGGTGACCGAGAGCGTTTCGTGGCTCACTGTAGATCCGATGTCGGGGACTACGGATACGGAGAACGACAGCCTTACGGTCACCGTGGACCCAAGTGGGTTGACGTTCGGGCAGTTGTACAGCGACAGCTTCACGGTGACTCGGAATGGTGCGCCCGGCGACTCGGAGACGGTAACCGTGAGCTTCAGCCTTGAGGCCGCGACGCAGATTCCGGTCACCGGCACGCCCCCTTCGGGGGAGGTGAGTGGAAGCATCGACGTCGCCATGGAAGGGGACTGGTACTGCTTCGACGTGCCCTCCGGGGAGGGCGGGACCTGGAGCCTGTGGACGGCGGTTGGCGTGGACACGATTCTGGCGCTTTACGCCGCGTACGATGTGCCGCCCCCGCTGGCGGGGAACGACAACTGCGAGGTGCCGGGCTGTAACCTGGACCATACAGCACTTCACTCGAGGATCGACGCAGAGCTGACCGCCGACACGCGCTACTACCTGAAGGTGCGAGCGGCGGGGACGAATACCGGCGCGTACACGCTGAAGGTGCAGAAGTACGTGGTGCCGGACAACTTCGATCCCGTGCTGACGAACGGCGGCGTTGACCCTGAGTCCGGCGATCTGTCAAGCACGTTCACTTACACGGTGGACTACTACGATGGTGACGCCGATCCCCCCGATACCGCGTACGTCTACGTAGACGGCGCCGAGCACACCATGACCCTGGCGAGTGGTTCTGCGGACGACGGAACGTACGAGTACCAGACTACGGGCGCTGACCTCGGCGCGGGCAACCACGTTCACTACTTCAGCTTCACCGACGGCCAGGGAGGATCAGGTCGGCTACCTGCTGTGGGCGGGTACTCGGCGCCGATGGTTGATTTCGAGGATATGTCGGAGTCGTGGGCTCACGACGAGATTCTGGCCTGCGTTGATGCCGGCATCGTGGGCGGCTACCTCGACGACCGCTATCACCCCGAGTTCCCCGTCGACCGCGCCCAGATGTCGGTGTTCATCTCTCGCTCCATCTGCGACCCGATGGGCGAGGAGGGCATGGCGAGCTATACACCGCCGGTCACACCAACCTTCTGGGACGTGCCGGCAAGCCCAGCACACTGGGCCTATAAGTATGTCGAGTACGTGAACGAGAATGGCGTCGCCGGCGGATACCTTGACGGAGGATACCACCCGGAGTTCATAGTAGACCGCGGTCAGATGGCGGTGTTCATCGCCCGCGCGATGGTCGGCGGTGACGAGTTTGTTCCCGACCACGTTGGTGACCCCACATTCCCCGATGTGCCGGCGACCCACTGGACCTATAAGTACGTCGAGTACATCGCCGGAGAAGGCGTAGCGGGCGGGTTCCTGGACGGGCTGTACCATCCCGAGCCCGAGTACATCGTCACCCGCGATCAGATGGCCGTGTACATCTGCCGGGCCTTCGACTTGCTGCCGTAGGGGGGGCCCGGAGTATAGGATTGGGGAGAGCCGCCTCCGGCGAGTATTGCCGGGGGCGGTTCAGCGCGCTAGGAACAGAAGCGCGCCGACGATGAGGCCGGCGGCGGCGGTCGCCCAGACGTAGGGGAGGGTGGTGCGGAGGATGCGCTGGACGTCTACGCCGACGTAGTTGGCGATCCAGACGTTGTGGGTGTTGGTGGGGTCGCAGACTCCCTGGATCTGGCCGACTGAGAGAAGGGCGGCCATGACGGCGGCGGGGCCGAGGCCGGGAGCGGCGGCGATCAGGGCGGCCAGGCCGAGGCCCATTCCGTAGATGTTGAGGGGGCCGCGGTAGAGCGCGAGGGGGGCGGCGACGGTGAAGAAGAGCACGTAGCCGAGCGGGGAGTCGGGGAGCACCTGGGTGAGCAGCGGCTGGATGCGGTCGAGCACAAGCTCGTGCCTGACGGCCTGGACGAGCATTCCAATGCCCAGCATGAGCGCCACCGCGGGCGCGACCGCGCCGATCCCATCAACCGTGCTGCGCGTCAGAAGCTGTATGCGGCCTTGGGGGGGCCGCCGCGCGGTGAGGAGGCCGTAGGCGACGCCGATTGTCATCGCGGTGATGATCGGGAACTGGAACGGCGGGACTTCCGGGAGGACGAGCTTCCAGAGGGCGAAGTGGAAGGGCCGGAGG
>JALGTG010000314.1 GCA_029821495.1 Candidatus Hebobacteria bacterium | reverse complement strand
GACCAGACTGGACCATGTGCTTCAGGATAACGCGCATGGCCACGGGGTTCTCTGCGAAGAGCAACGGATAATCTGTGGCTGGATCCAGCGGTACGGAATCGCCGAGATGCGGACCCCTCCGGTGGAGGTTCTTGAGCGCCCTGTCAATCCTCTCCTCGTCCGAATGAGGGACCATCGTCTCAAGGATCTCGCTGATCCTGACCCCGATTGGCTCTTTTCCTTGAGGCTGCTCGCTACCGCAAAGGATCGTGATCGGGCTCCCCTGCTCAGCACGTTCGCGCGTGACGCCCGAGATCATAGCCACCTTATGGGGCTCGCGCCTCAGGTGCGCCAGTGCGCGCTGCGCTATGTACGTCGCGAAGTACTCGCCACAAGTTCCGCACTGGATATGCCCTATTAGCTTCCTCGGGTGTCGAGGGTGTGGGCCCAGATGCGTTGCGTCCTTCCCGCACAGCGGACACTCGTAACCGGCCATCGCTTACCCCCCTTCCTGTGTCTGTGCTTCTTCGCGTTCCCTCCCATCCTCCCACTCCAACCAACCGGGCGTCAAGGGTGGGTCTGTGTAAGAGACGGGGAAAGGGAGGCGGCGGGGAGAAGGGGCAGGAGGCAAGCTCCTGCCCAACGGGACGGCAACGGCCGGGGCAGGAGGCCCCGAGGTTGGCTTTCGGGCTGAACCCGAAGCGCCAATAGCTCCTGCCCTACGGACAGAGAGGTCAACGGCTGGATTCCCATTCGACTCGCCGCGCAGCGCAGGGCTTCGCTCAGAATGACAGCATTGCGGCGGGCATTCCCCCTCGGGTTATACCCGCCCTACAGTGGCAGGAGCAAGCTCCTGCCCTACGGAGAACAGAAAGGCCGGCGGCGGGCATTGGGCCGGGCCCCATACCTGCCCTACACACGGACCAACGGCGGGGGGGGCGGGGTTAGAAGTCGATGCCGAAGCCGCGGAGGGTTGAGACGAGGAGCACCCACGCGCCCTGGCCGATGAAGTCGCCCATTATGACGCCGATGGCGAGGGGAACGGTGCGGCGGTAGACGCGGAGGCCGCCGTAGCGGACGGTGATGGTCTTGAGGAGCCAACCGACGAAGAAGGCCTGGGAGTACCAGTGCATGCCCCAGCAGAAGGCGGCGAGGTAGCCGATGGGGTGGAAGGGCCACCACCAGAAGCGGAGCCGGAGGATGCCGAGGGCGAAGGTGACGAAGGCGCCGGCGGCGATGCCGATGGTGCCGTTGAGGTTGGTGCCGCTAGGGTAAGTTAGGTACTGGAAGGTCTGGTTGCCGGCCTGGCGGAGGATGTGGTAGAGCCAGCCGGTCCAGGCGGCCCCGGTGTCGAAGAAGCCAAAGTGGTAGATGCCGACGAGGATGACGTAGACGCCGACGATGAGCGCGAGTAGGAATGCGGCGACCATTGCGTAGAGAAGACGGCGAGAGGGGATGCGGGCGGAATCGGCGACCTTGAGGCCCTCGAGCGCGTTGCCGGTGCAGACTTCCAGGGATTGGCCGAAGCCGGGGAAGTAGGTCCAGCGAGTGCACATGAGAGCGATGACCTCGCGGGGCCGGAAGAAGCCGGTGCCGAAGGGAACGGCGGCCATCCAAGCGACGATGAGGGGGAAGGGGATGAAGCCGAGGCCGGTCTCGGCGCGGAGGCGAGCCCAGACGATGTAGTGGGCGATAATGAGGCCGACGAAGGTGATGCCAACCAGGACTCTGCAGCCGGCGGCCCAGTAGAAGTAGACGAGGTATGCGAAACAGAGCAGGAAGCCGAGGAGTGCCCAAAGATGGAGAGGAAGGCGCGCTTGAGGTGGCGGCGGCCGAACCAGAGCACCCAGACAGCGACGGCGAGGACGGCGCCGCCGCCCTGGTAGATGGGGGCGGGGAAGTTGCTGCCCCACCACTCCTCGGGGCGCTGGGGGTATGCGCCGGCGCTGATGGCTGCGACGCAGAGGGCGATGCGGACGAGCCAGAAGAACCAGCAGGAGAAGGAGAGCTCCTTGGGGATGAGATAGGCAAGGGCGATCATCCAAGGAAGGAGCCAGAGATCCCAGGCGCCGAGGCCGGCGAGAGGGCCGATGGGGTTCCAGGCGATGATCGTGACGCCGGAGAGGGGGATGTCAGGTATTGCGGGATAGACGGAGGCGAGGCGGTTGACGGAGGTGATGCCGAACGATATGAGAAAGCCGATCCAGAAGATGCCGGAGGCCGGGAGGCGGCCGCGGTCCTTGGAGTCGGCGGTTTGGACGACCTCAAGAGGGACCTGGGCGAGAGGGAAGGATAGGCGCTCGTGGGTGATCCACTGGCGGCGGAGGAGGACGACGAGGAAGAGGGTGGCGAGATGGAGTGCCAGCAGGAAGGAGGTCCAGGCGGCGAGTGGGGTCCACCAGAGAGACCACGGAACGGCGGCCCTTCCCTCGAAGTAGGCGTCTACGGCGGAGGGGTGGGTGACGCAGAACCATGAGGGCATGTGCTGGAGGAAGGTAGTCTGCCAGGCCGGGATGGCGCGGGCAAGGTAGTGCTGGAAGATGGGAGAGGAGAGCATGTAGAGGAGGATGCCGTGACTCGTGAGTGGTGCGCCGACGGTGATGATGGCGTAGAGGGCGAGGATCTCGCGGCGGCTGAGGCCGGATCGGTCGAGGCGGGAGAGGAGCGGATTGAGAGCGGCGACGAGGAAGAGGACGGCGAGGGGGGCCATGCCGGGGACGCCAGCGGCGAAGTCGTAGGTGGCGTCGAAGAGGATCTCGCCGTAGAAGGCGGCGGGGCTGAGGGCCGCGACGAGGCCGAGCGAGAGGAGTATGACGCGGGGACTTACGCCGACTCGCTCCTCGTTCTCATGGGTCGGGTTGGGCATGCGCGTGTTCCCGGGATCGTGCCGCGAAGGGCGATCGGTTGCCGCGGCCGGTCGCCGCTTCGAGCTACCTCCTCAGTGTATGGACCGTGATGGTTGGAGCGGCCGCGCGCTCGGCGGTCACGTGACCTGGATCGTCTCTTCTCTGTTGACCTGGTACTGCCGGTCGTTCCAGCGGATGTCGGGGGGGCCGAAGCCGTGGAGGATGCGCACTCGCTTGGCTTCCCGAAGGGGTCGGCCATCTTCGGAACGGATGGTGAAGAGGGCACCATCGTCGTAGTCCACGCCGTTCCAGCGCCGAGCGTAGAAGGCGGCGAAGGAGGAGCTCTCGACCACGAAGCCCCACTGAGGCAGGATAACGGGGCCGCCAAGGTCGGAGGGGACTTCGCGGTCTCCGGACCCGAAGTTGACGACGACCGTCGTCTGCTCCTCCCCCTCCCCGTAGACGGCCTTTCGCACCGATCTGTCATCTGTGAGGAACGCGAGTTGTGTCAGGCGGTCGTGCGCGGTGGCGCGGTGGAGGGGCCCTAGAACTTCATGGGTGTTCTTGATGAAGGCGTCGAGGCCGTCCATACCCTCTGCCCAGCCGGAGTCGCTGCGCGCGAAGCGGGAAACCTCCGGGGTGTAGCCGTGGGAGCGGCGCTTGTCGCCTTGGTCGTCGGAGGCGTCCGAGGATTCCCAGTAGAGGTGCGGCGGCTGCCCTGCGCCCAGGTGGTAGTAGAACGGCCGGGCA
>JALGTG010000127.1 GCA_029821495.1 Candidatus Hebobacteria bacterium | reverse complement strand
GACATACGGCACGGGCAGGTGCCGGGCCATGCGCTGCGCGCCCTCGACGCCGTGCTCCTTCAGCCAGTCGATGACGACCTCTTCCGGAAGCGAAGCGATTAGGTCCCGGTGCACTGGTACACTGAAGCGCCACCCACGCTCCGGGTCAAGCATCGCCTTGCCCAACTCATCCATGACGGTACTGGGATGGTCCTTCGCGATGGTCGCGAGCACCTGCTTGCAGTAGTCGTCATGGTAAATGCTCACACTGTCGCTTATCAGCCCTCTCACGGCTGCAGCCGCCGCTCGCGAAGGGTCCTCTGCTGCCAGGGCTTCCACAATCTCACTCCACTGGTAGGACTCGCCGCCAGCATCATCGGCTGTGCCTTCCACGACCCTCCACACGAGCGCCCAGGTGGCTGCGTCTTCCAGGATGGGCTCCAGCTCTTCCTGCTTCTCGCGGTGCAGGCGGAAGGCGACGAAATCCACTGCAACTCGCTTCGCCTGCTTGTCGCCGGATTCCGCAGCGGCCGCCAGGCGCGTCAGTATGGCCTGCACATCCGCAATAGGCAGCCCCTCGCGCCCGCCACCGAATGAGAACGCCCCCAGCCTCGCAGCCGGCAGCTTCTGCTTATCCACTAGGCGCAGGGCACGTTCCACTGCGTTCGTGGCCTCGCCGCCCATCATGAAGACCTCATAGGCCCCCTCCGGCCAGGCCTCCTCGACCTTGTCAATCCAGGTGTTCACGCGCTCTGCTAGATCGGCGTTGGTGGCCAGGAGTCCGAGCGTATAGCCCCGCGCCAAAGCGCTCCCCTTGTGCCGCAACGCGGCCTCGAAGACCATATCCAGCAGGCTTCCCGCTTTGTCCTCTCGACCGAAGGTTTCTCCGAATACGGGCGCTCCCTCCGCCTCCTCTGAGCTGAGCCACTTGAGCTCACGCTGCAGCAACTCGGGGTCTCCAAGGCACTCAGCGGCAAGCGTCCGCAACTGCCCCCTCCATTTCCCCTCTTCGTCACCTCCGAGGTGCCTGAACGGACTGGGCCCCACCAGCACCACTAGCCGCCCGTGGAAGTCTGTCGGTTGAAGCTCAGCAAGCCATTCCTCTATCTGGGCCAGCCGCTCTGGCGGGAGAGAGCGCGTGCTCGGATCGGGTCGAGCGTAGACACGCATGATATCGTCGAGGCCGGCGATGAGCTGAGCTCGAATATCATCGCTCAGACTGGCAGACGGGAGAATCTTCTGCGCCTCGTCGATGTACGGGTGTTGCACCAGTGTCCACAACCGACTGACGGCTATTGACTGCGCGCGTGCTCGTCGGGATGGCGACTGGCCCTGCGCGACACGCACTAGCAGACCAACCGCGGAGTCTAGACAGGCACTCAAGTCTCGCTGAAGCTGGGGCCGCCACTCGTCTGGCTTGAGGCGGCCGCCCACTTCATCATCCCCGACCATCTTCCATGCGCGCATTTCGATGACGGCGTCGAGGGCATCGAGGGCCAGCAAGGCAACTCCATCATCCTCCGATCCAACCCGCTTCTCCAGCAGGTCGAGGCGGTCCGCGAAAGGGACTGCTGTTCCGGAAAGGACAACCCGAAAGAGCTGTTTCCAGATGCCGGTCGCGTTGTTGGCGATGTTGGGCTCGGACTCTGCAACAGCAAGCTTCAGCAGAATGGCCTCTGCATCTGCGAAGTGCTCTGGGAAGGCCGCGATGCCCTCTGCGAGCGAGACGAGCTTGCGCCGTGGCCCCCACTCGCCGCCCAGCCCATCTCCACTGACCGCTTGCAGGTCTTGTACGGAACTCTGCTCCACCACCGCGCGAAGTACAGGAAGATATCTCGCGGGGTGGCCTTCCACAAGCGCGACAAGGCGCTTCACCTCACTCAAGCGTGAGAGGTCTTCGGGCCGCACGCTCTCGGCCCACGACCGGAAAAAACGGCCGACTACCTCCCGCACGTCGTCAGGCGCGCTTTCCGATACGCGCCCTAGAAACTGGTCCTGAAGCGATGGGGGGATTCTTTGTAGGAACCCCTCCGGGTCTGGTTCCGCCCATCTGCGCCATGCGTGCGCGAACGCCACGCGGGCCACGATGACCGGGGTCACGTAGTAGAAGCGGCCGCCCCGGCCGATGAAGCCAGGTCTGTCATGCATACGGTTGGCTCTCTCTTTGAAGACGTCCGGGTCCATGCGCACCAGGGCGCAGAGGTCGGCGAGTTCCGCCGCGACGTCGTCACGCCAGCCCACCTTCCGCAAGAGTGCAGCCGCGTAGAGTACGCGCCGGTCCTCCGGATCAGGCACGAGCCGCCTGAGGTACGCGTGGATCGTGCTCAGCGCGTCTCCGGGCAGACCTGTGTCGAGGCCGGCTATCAGGTCATCGTATTCGCAAAGCGTAGCCGCGAACCTGATGTACCCGCCTGCAAGATTGGCGTATCTTCGTCGCCGGTGCTCAGGGATGTGCTCCCGGTAGTTCGCGGTGAGTATTCGGTCAACCGTCTCTTGGGAAAGGGGCTCGAGTCGGTTCTGGGGGCTGATGTCATCGTAGCCCTCAGTGGTGCTCCCTATCGTGATCACTCTGACTCTATCCCTGCGGTGGCGGAGGACATCCTCAAGGCGCGAGCGGATGCGATCCGTGCACTCATCAACCACAAGGATGCCGTCCAAACCTTCGCCGCGAGTGCAGTAGATCGCGAAGGTGAGCGCATCCTCGTCATCGGACGTGCATGCGACTGATCCCTCGGCGTTGTTCGTGCTCGATACTGCTTCGTAGACGAGACGGGTCTTGCCGACGCCTGCCTGCCCAGATACGGGAAGAACCACGCTGGGGGGCAGGGCCCCGAAGTCCAGGTGTTGCTCGATTCTCCGCCAGATGGGCTGCCAAGCGTCGACTTGTACAAACACGTCAGTGAGGTCGGTTGCCTGCTTCGCCCATGTGTCCAGGCTCTGGACTGTGGGGGGGACGGAGGTGTGGAAGTAGCGACAGAGGATGGCGAAATGCCGATTGGCCCAAGCTGCAAGATCGCTCGCTGTTACAACCATGGGGGCAGGAGCAGACGGGTTTATCTCGCTTACGCGCCTCGCCAGGGCTTCCTCCCACTCCGCGCGCTTGGGGGCCGGAAGCTCATCACACACGCATAGGCGGTAGGCGTAGCCTTCGCGCAGACGGCGCGCGCAGTGCTGGTTATCGGAGATGAAATCCCTGCCTTCGGGGTGTACGAGCCTTGCATCTGTCGCCTTGTACTGCCATACTGTGGGCTCAGTGAACCTTCCGGTGGGCTCGGCTGCGATTGGCGCTCGCACCTCTGTGTCCACATCCCCATCACTTAGATTGACCCTCAAGTTAGTTCCGATTGCGCTATCCGCGAGCCGCCGTCGGGCATCCTCTCGTATCAGATCGTCGATGAAGGCCGTGAATGGCTCCCCGCCAAGACCTTGAAGTCGGCGCACATCGTGAGCCTTTATCCGAAGCAAGCTATCACCCCCTCGAATGTCGTGCTACGTCTCGAGGCCAATGGTCCGCTAACCGCGACCATGTGTCAAGAGGGCAGACGTGCCTCGCGCCCCATCCCCGAAACGGGGCCATGGGCGCGGTGTGGCCTACAGCGGTGGCAGTGACACTCGCCCCCCCCAACGAGCGTCGCAAGGCTAGCGCTCACTAGTAACCCTCCAGCATCTTCCACACGCTCTCCCGGATGACATTCGGGTACCGTCCCGGCTTGGTCGTGTCGGCCGGCTCCTCGACCGCCGCTTCCGGGTCGCTCATCACCCACAGCGAGAGCCCGACATACTGCGGCGAATCGAGATACGGCTTCACGGCATCCAGCGCGGCCCCTACGTACTCCTCCTGCTTGACCCCGGTCTCCTTCCGCGTGCCGTCCTTGCGCACCAGGAACTCGAACTCCCCCCACGACGACGCCGCCGGTATCCCGATCATATACTGCCCCCCCGTCTCTTCCGCCACCTCCTGGAACCTCGCCACCGATCCCCTCATCGAATTCCTGTAGCTGCTAAGCCCCATCCCCTCTCCGTTGAGATCATAGCCGGACATGACCACGACATCGCAGGACTCGAAGATCCTGGTCAACAGGTCCTTCCGTTTCGGACCCACGAACATCGTGCAGTACTTGCCCTCGGCATTCAGCATCTCCGTCAGATGTCGGTAGAACGGCAGGTGGTCGGGCCTGAACGGCTCTATGTCAATCTGCACCCCGGCCGCATTGGGGTCCTCGACGATATGCTTCGCCACCTTCCCCGCCGCCTCGCGGTACTGCTCGTCCGTCCAGCCGCTGAACTCCCCCTTGTCCGCTCTGCCGTCCACTGTGGGCATGATCAACATGCCCGGCGGCAGCGTCTCAGCGTAGGCGCTCGTGGCTTCGGCACTGTAGTAGACCTTCGCCTCTCCCTCTTGATCGGTGAACCCCACCGAGCCGGCGTACGCGAAGAAGTACTTGAACCGAAGATGTGGCAGTGCCCGCTCGTTGAACCTATGCACCTGCCTCGACACGCCGTCACTATAGCGGTACACCCACGTGGAGATGCCCTTGGGGAGAGGTTTGAGTTCCACTCTATCCTCCTCGCTTCCATCCACGCCGCTTGCCGTCACGCTCGGCTCGTAGCGCTCACCGTTGGCCAAGGCGCTGGGCACCGGCTGAGACAGGACCACCGCTGCTCCCACCGCCGCCTTCGCAAGCCAACCCCACATTACGCTCTCCCTTCCCTGTGCTGGAAACGCCGGCGCTTCAGATACCTCGCTAGTTCCAGAGCGCGCCTCACAATCCTCGCCGTTCTGCGCAAACGGCCCGAAGATGTCGTTCTCAGGGAAGAGGCGCGCCCCCGCCAGCCCCACTCATTCCGCCATCACACAGGGAGAGTACTCAGCGAGGATGCACAGCCGCGCCCACTCCACCACCTGCGGCCGGACCGTCAACCAGTCTCTGCCGACAGCCCGTGCACCGGAAACACCCGCTCCCTCACCCCTGCCACCGACTCCTCCGCGAACTCCCGCGCCACCCGCGCCCAGTCCTCATCTATCGTCGGCCCCTCCGCGTCGTGCATCGGCACCGGCTCATCGTTCCCTCCGTACTGCTTCGCCTCCGACTTCGGAACGTGCTCCGGCGCCTCCCGTCCGGACATCCGCGCAAACGCCAGCGTCCACGCCCGCGGCACCACACCGACGTCGTATCCGCCCCCTCCCACTGCGATCCACCGCTCCGCCACCCCCGCAAGCGCCTCCACCACCTGCATGTAGCCCCGCGTCGTCAGGCACATATGCGTCAGTGGATCCTGATAGTGCGTGTCCACACCCAACTGCGTGAACACGAAGTCCGGCTCGAACGCCTCCACCAGCGGCACCACCGCCTCGCGGAATGCCCACGCGTACACCTCATCGTTCGTATACGGTGACAGCGGAAGATTGACCGCGTACCCCTCCCCCTCCCCCTCTCCGATCTCATCCACTCGGCCCGTCCCCGGAAACAGATACCGCCCGCTCTCGTGCACCGAGATCGTCAGCACGTCGCGGCGCTCCCAGAACGCCTCCTGCACCCCATCCCCGTGATGCGCGTCGATGTCCACGTACGCGACCTTTACCCCCTCCCCGCACCGCTCCAGCAAGTGCAGTATCGCAACCGCCGCATCGTTGAACACACAGAACCCGGCCGCCTTCGCCCGATGCCCGTGGTGCAGCCCGCCGCTCGGGTTGAACGCCACCGAAGCCTCCCCGTCCACCACCGCGTCTGTCGCCCTCAGCGATGCCCCCACCACGATCGCCGTCGCCTCGTACAGCCCATCCACGATCGGGTTGTCAACCGTCCCCAGGCCGAACTTCAGCGGATTCCGCATCGCCCGCCCCTCGCTCGGCGCCCGCACCGCCTCGATATACTCCTGGCTGTGCGCCAGCGCCAGCCTCTCCTCCCCCGCCGGCGACGGCCGAAGCAACGAAGCCTCCGATCCCTCCAGCAACCCGCACGCCCGTATCAACTCATACGTGCGCACCACCCGCGCCGGCCTCATGGGATGCGACGGACCCAAATCGTAGTCGTTGAACCGGGGACTGTAGACTAGTGCAACCTGCGACATTGCCGCGCAGCCCCCGCCCTCACTCCCCGCCCTCTTGCCTCGCCCCGACCTCACGCGGCCCCCCGCCCTCTTGCGCCCCCCCACCCTCTTGCGGCGGCGGCATGGGCATCATCCCCGCCCTCCCGAACACCACCTGTCGGTACTCCCCCTCCTTCTCCACCAGCAGAATGCCGGGGCGGCCGTACTGCATACTTTCCTGCATCAGCTCCACAAGCTGATGCGCGTGCCACACCGACTGCGACCCACACGCAACTATCCGGTCGCCGGCCGTCAGCCCCACCATCTCTGCTCCGCCCCCGGACTCCACCCCCGTAACTAGCACACCGCCTCCCGGCACCCCACCCGGGTCTACCTCCAGCCCCAGTGCCCGCACCAATGCCGCCGCGGCATCCGCCAGAGGATCCTCCTTCTCCGGCTCCACCGGGTTCGCGCGAAGCCACACCATCACCCCAACCACGATGATCGCAGCGAGCAGCAGCAACGCCCACGGCGGTAACAGGCGCCTCATTCCGATTCCTCATCCTCCTCCTGCGTCGAATCCGCTCCACTCCCACCCGGCTCCGACAATCCCTCCAGCCCCTCACCAGTCATCTCCTGCAATTGCGACGCCACCTCCGCCCTGCGCGCGTAGAAACTCGTGAGCCCGCAGTCAACACACACATCCGAGTACAGGCCGATAAGTCCGCTCCGGTCCCCTTCACCTGTCACGATTTGCAGCTGTACCCCGGGCACCCGACAACCGCGGATCATACTCGCAGCCCCGCAGCTCGGGCACTGCCGCTGCCGCCGTCTCTCCGGCTGTTTCTCTTCGCTCATTTCCCCATCGCCCTCTCTCGCCGCGGAGTCCCTTCCGCCCTAATGCACGTCCGGCTGCGTCCCTTTCGGCGGCGCCGGTATCTCTCCCAGCTTCTCCTCATACCGCCGCACGTTCTCCGCAAGCGCGTTTCGGAATGCCTTCGCAACCACCGGATGCATCACTACCCGCACCAGCGTCGGCGCCGTGTCCACTTCTCGACTCTCCGGACCCAGCCGCTTGAAATCCATCAGGAACTCCAGCGCCACGTGTGTGATCTTCGCCAGATTCGCGTACACTACCTCAAACTCTTCCTCTCGTGCCATTCCTCGTCCCTCGCTCCTATGCTCTACTCCTCCCCCTCCGGTTCCCTATAGATCAGCGTTATCTTCTCCCCGTTCGCCGCCAGCGTCACTCGCCTCTGTGTTATGCTCAACACCCGATACGCCCCCACGCTGTCCCCCGCCTTCACATGGTACCGGCGCTCTCCCCGGTAGATCACCGCCGTCGCTGTGCCCTTATCCGACACGATACCTCCCAGCCTCAGCTCTTCCCCGGGCTGCGACACTGCCGGCCCCGCCGCCCCCGCCACCCCGCCCTGCGACCGGAACGGGTCCCTTCCCCCCTCCGGCGTCTCCGCCGGCCCCTCTTCCGGCTCCTCCACAACCTCCTCTTGCGTCTCCTCCGCCGGGGTGTCGCCGCCCCGCTTCGGCATCGATCTCATCATCACGAATAGCGCCACCGCAATCGCCAGCACGGCTACCGCCAGCGCCAGAAACGTCACGTCTTGTCGTGGCTTGCGTTCTCCCATCTCCTCGGCCTCCTCCCTCCCCCCAGCGACCATCTTACACCTACCCACCGCCCTCTACTACTACCCCGCCCTCTCCTCCAGCGGCAGCGGCA
>JALGTG010000009.1:26070-38819 GCA_029821495.1 Candidatus Hebobacteria bacterium | reverse complement strand
TGGTGGAACTCGACGTTCCAGGGGCCGTAGGGGCAGGACATGCAGGAGCAGCCTTCGAGGGCGGGCAGATGGTTTGGGAGATCGAGGCACTCGTCTCGAAAGCGGCGTGGATGCGCCCCTGGGCGGTGACGAGGGCGAAGATGTGGCCGATGTAGCAGGGCATGTGGGCGTAGAGGTCCGCGGAGAAGGATGTTCCGCTGTCGGCAAGCGCGCTGAACGTTCCTCTCACCTCGAGGCCCATTGCCTGGGCCAGCTCAATGGCGGCAGCGACGTTGCGCTTCGCATGCTCCAACTGGGCCGCGCTGAGCTGGACCGGCGCGTCGGGTGGAGCAGCCCCGAGCGCGCTGAAAGTGACGATATCCGCACCGGCGTCGGCGACAGCGCGCACCCATTCGACCGGCTCGCGGTAGTTGCCCGCCTGGAGCACGAAGGATGTCTCAATGGCCGGCGCTGGAGAGCCGACTCCATCCCGCGCCACAGCCACCGCCCGTATGCCGGCGAGGACGCGTTCGAAGCTAGCGGGCGCGGCGCCGTGCACTTCGGCATAGGTCTCGGCGGTGGCGGCATTGATGCTCACGTGTAGCTCGTCGAGCGCGAGTGCGATGAGTCGGCGGGCCCTCTCTTCGTTGAGGATGCTCGCGTTCGTGACGAGGCGGACCCAGAGGCCGGCTTCCTTCGCCTGGCGAAGGAACTCGAAGAGCTTCGGGTGCAGGAGCGGCTCGCCGAGGCCGCATAGCTCGACCTCCCTGCAGCCCATGTCCCTGAGGTCGCCGATGAGGGCCTCGTATATTTCCGGGTCCATGATCCCGAAGTCGCCTTCGTCGAGAACGGATGACGCGGCCATGCGGCGGCCGCCATCGGCGCAGTAGGGGGAATGCTCGGAGCACATGAGACAGCGCTGGTTGCAGCGGTCGCTGACTCCGATGTTCACGCGCTTGAAGCCAAAGGGAGGGCGGTCGCCTTGGAGCAGTCTGGCGGCCCGTGCTCGTCTAAGGGGAGCGGCAGCGCGGCGGAGCGCGGCTCTGACGAGCCCGAAGGCCCCGAGCGAGATGCCCGCCCGGGCAAGCCATTCGTCGAGGGAGAGCGCCTCGCCGGCGGGGCCCACCACTACTTTCTCGCGCGCGCGCGCGAGCCGGAGCAGCAGCGCGGTGCGGCGGAAGGCAGGGCTGTCGAGGTCAGCGACGACGGCACAGGCGAGATCGAAGCCTACGCGGAGGTCCCGGAGGAGAGGGCGGCGCAGGGCAAACCCGTATCGGCCTGCTGCCGGGGCACGGATGATAGTGTCGGCGGGGACGGAAGCGTCCGGGCGCAGGATCGCAGTGATGTGAAGGCCCGGCCTTTCCCGGCGAAGGCGCGCCAGGGCACGAGCCGCGCTTTCGTCGTCGGCGGCCGCGACTACTAGGGCGCGGACTTGGCGTCCCTGCGCCGAGTTCTCCGATCCCGGCTTCACAGTGCGAGTCTAACACGTGTGCTGGGGGCAGGCAAGCGGAAGCGAAGAACGGCGGTTGACAGAGCGCGAGGGGATTGTTAGTATGTGCGCCGCGCCCCAGGGAGGGGCGACTCTTTCCGGGAGGTGGAAGCGATGCATATGACTCATCCGCTGTTGGCAACGTGCGCGGACCCACCGTCCGGGGAGTGGTGCCACTGAGCGATCGCAGGAACTGAGCATCGAAGACACCGGAGCCGTGGGTGAGTTCGAAGCCCACGGCTTTTCTTTCATCCTAGAGCGCGCACGAGAGTGTGATGGTGCATGGTTGAGGAGGAGACGATGACTGTCCGGACACGGGACCTAACGCAAGAGTGGCGGTCGGGCGATGCGCAGCGGCTGGCGCGATTCATGAGCCGAACCGGCAGGGCATGGCCGGACGGAGGCTGGGACCCGAAGGAAGCAGAGGAGATGGCGCGCCGGGTGCGAGAGCAGCAGTTCCTGGGCGCGTTCGTAGCCGAGGTCGGGAGGCAGATAGTGTCTTACTGCGACCTCGCCGCGAAGCCAGAGGAGCGCGACCGCGCGTACGTGCCATTCCTGACCGCGGACCCCGATTACCACGGTCGAGGTTACGGCAAGGCAGTGCTGGTGCGCGCCATCCAGCGCGTCTACGAGCGGGGAATCGCGCGCGTCGACCTGCATACGTGGCCGGGCAACCTGAAAGCCGTACCGCTGTACAAGAAGTCGGGATTCATGTGGTCGCCGGAGTCAGGGCAGGGGGGCGTTCACATGCAGAACTTCACGCCGGGGGCGCGTCGGCACCCGGTGGCGCAGGAGTTCTTCCGGAAGCACAACTGGTACGGAACGATGAAGCGGGACCTATCGCTGGTGCCGGATGAGCACAGGCGCGGAAAAGTGCGGGTCTACGAGTACGAGTGGGAGGAGGATGGAGAGCGCCTTCGCATGGTCTACGACCGCCAGTCGTGGGGTCTGCTAGAGATAGAGACAAACGACTTCCTGATCGCCTGCTCGCTAGAGGACGAGAAGCTGATCGCCGGTGTGCCCCAGCGAGTGAGGTGGCGCATCGTCAACCACCGGAGGGAGCCGCTGGAGGTAGTGCTGGTGGCCAGGGGCGATGAAGGTGTGGCGCTGGACCACAAGGAGCTTCTGAAGGTGCGCGATAAGGCGCAGGTGGCAGCGCGGTTCGAGGTAGATCCGGAGATCAAGGACAAGGAGAAAGAGCCGCGGGCACCCATCGTGCGCACCGAGCTACTGGTGAACGGGACGCCGATCACGCTGGCGGCAGGATTCCAGGTGAAGCAGGCCGTGCATTTCGGGCTGGACGGGGACGGTCAGGGGCTGCGCCCGGGCCGAGATGAGCGAGTGGTCATCCAGTGCTGGAACGAACTCGAGAGGCCAGTGCAGGCGCGGGTACGGGTGACGGCCCCGACGGGAGTGGAACTGGACCGGTCGAGCGCGCGCGTACGTGTTCCGGCGCGGGGCAGTGCTGAGCTGCCGGTGACCGTCCGTGCCAGCGAAGCCGGGACGATGGCACTGAAGGTGGACGCACGGGCAAGGATGGGCGACCGAACAGTATCGCCGAAGGCGGCCGACCTCTACTGCCATGTGGTCAGACCCGGCGATGTCGTGGGACACGTGGAGAAGGACCGGGTCGTGCTCGAATCGGCAGCGCTGCGGCTGAGCACGTCGCGGCGAGAGGGATGGACGATGGTGGTTGACAAGGTGAGGAACCGCTCGGGGGTGGCTGGGATCCCGGCGCCCGCGGTGGGTCCACCTTTCGCGTGGGAGGAGTTCTTCGAGACGCGCTGCGAGGCGCGCGTGGAGCAGGAGCCGGGGCGCGCGGTGGCGGTGCTGACGACCCCATCGTCTTACCGACCGGGCGTAGTGCTCGAGCGGCGGATTTCGCTGTCCAACGTGCCGCTGATCGAGGTAGAGGACGTTCTGGTAAACGGCTCGGCGGCGCGGCTGGAAGGGGCCCTGCAGACGGGGGTCGAGCTTAACGCGCGCGGCGGGACTATGGCGGCGCCGACGCCGGAAGGGATAGTCCGAGCGGTCAGCGGCGGGGCGGGCCGTTCGCTCGCCGAGCATGGGCTGAGTGAGAAGGGCGAGGAGTCGCCGGAGGGCTGGTACGCGCGGGAAGACGCGGAAGGGATGGCAGCGGCGATTCTGTGGGATCATGCCGAGCGGATCGAGATACACGATGGCTGGACCCAGGTGAGGCGCGAGTTCCCGGCGGCCGAGCCGGGCACGTCCACTACGCCCGGGCCCATCTACCTGTTCGTTGGTGATGGCGACTACTTCACCGTCCAGCGATGGTGGCAGATGCTCTTTGGCGCGCGCGAGGAGCGGGAGCAGCGCCGGCCGAAGACGCGGCCGCCGCTGGAGTTCGGCCTGCGACCTCGGCCGCTGGTGGTGCATGGCGAGAGCGTGACGGCCAAGCTGGTTGTGGACTCGGTGGGAAGGCTGGAGCTTAACGGCGGCCTGAGCCTGAAGATGCCGGAGGGGCTGCGGGTCCGGCCGCGGGAGACGAAGTTCGCGGGTGCCGGCAAGAAGCGCGCACCCGCTCGGCGCGTCACGGTCGGGAGGCGCGCGCGTCTCCCGGAGGGAGGATACTTCGCCGAGGCGACGGCCCGGATTGACCGGGCGACGTACCGCGAGCGCCAGCCGATCATCGTGCTCGGCGACCCGGAGGCGAGGGTCCAAGTCGCCCGACGAGGGAAAGGACGCGGGCTCTTCCAGATTGACAACGGCGTGCTTGCGCTGACGGTCGCGCCCGGGTTTCAGGGGTCGGCCATCTCGCTGGAGCGGGATGGCGAGGAGCTGCTGCGGTCAGCGTACCCGGAGCCGCGGCCGCTGGCATGGAGCAATCCGTGGTTCGGCGGGATTCAGGCGCATCTCAGTGGTCTCAGCGGACATGAGTTCGCAGAGGAGCCAGTGCGAGCGCGGGAGATAGCGCGGCGCGGGAAGCAGGGCATTGTATGGCGTGGCGTGCGGGTGTCTTGGGCGCCACGGAAGGAGCGGGCGCGGCACTCGGGGCTGGCAGTGGACTACCTGCTTGCGCCGGGGAGCGAGATTTTCGCGGTGGCTGTCAGGACAACGCGTCGCACCGGCACCGCGGGCTGGGTGGAAGGAGGCTTCGCGCTCTACCCGGTGCTGGGCGGAAGCCACCTGAGCGCCGTGCTGGCAGGCCAGCCGGATGGGCGCGCGCAGCGGATTCGCTGTGGGTTCGGCGGCGAGGTGCGCGGCGACCGATGGGTGATTGCGGAGAACCCAAGGGCCGGTGAGGCAGTGGTGCTGGCCGGCCCCGGCGGCGAGGCCGGGACTCAGGGGGAGATCTTCGGCCGGGATGGGTATTTCCTGGCCGCAAGCCGGGGCGCGGTGCACGAGGCGCGCGAGACGCGGGAGTCGGTGTTCTTCGTCTCGTTCACATCGGCGGAGCGGGCGCGAGATTTGGCGGAGGCGTTGGGAGAACTGAAGGAGCTTCCCTAGCGAGGCTGGGTCAGAGCTCGCCAAAGCGCGTCATCGCCACGATCTCGTGGTAGCGCTCGGAGATCTCCTCCGGCTTGAGGCGCAGGAGTCGGCTGAGCGAGAAGTCTTCGACGGTGAAGGATGCCATTACCGACCCGCAGATGACGGCGCGCCGGAACGCGTCGTCGCCCTCGGCGCCGACGCGCGCCAAGTGTCCGATCAGCCCACCGGCGAAGGTGTCGCCCGCGCCTGTAGGATCGCGGACTTCGCCCAGGGGGTAGCTGGGCGCGGCGAAGAAGGAGTCCCGGGACATCATGAAGGACCCGTGCTCGCCTTTCTTTATGACGACGACGCCGGGCCCGTAGTTGAGGACATGGCGGGCGGCCGCGATCAGGTTGGGCTCGCCGGAGAGCTGGCGGGCCTCCGCGTCGTTCATGAGTGCTATGTCACAGCGGGCGAGGACCTCGAGCACCCTGTCACGCGCTCCCTCGATCCAGAAGTTCATGGTGTCACAGGCGACGAGTGTGGGGCGGCGCACCTGGTCCAGGACGGTGAGCTGGAGGGCGGGGTCGATGTTGGCGAGGAAGACAAACGGCGTGTCGCGGTAGGCCTCGGGCAGATCGGGAAGGAAGTCCTCGAAGACGTTCAGCTCGGTGGCGGTGGTGTGTGCCTGGCTAAGGTCATACTCGTAGTAGCCGGACCAGTGGAAGGTCTTGCCGGGGGAGCGGCGGAGGCCTTCGAGGTCTACGTCTCGATGGGCGAGCTCGGCGACGTGCTCGTACTTGAAGTCCTCCCCCACCACGCCAACCAAGCGGACCGGCGAGAAGAAGCTGGCGGAGACCGAGGCATAGCAGGCGGCGCCGCCGAGCGCGTCCTCGACCTCTCCGAAGGGAGTGCGGACAGAATCGTAGGCGACCGAGCCGACGATCAGAACTGGGCCGCCCTTCGGCCCGAGGGAAAGCGACATGATGGTTCTCCTATCTGTCAGATGTCAAACTCCGCCCAGACCGGGCTGTGGTCGGAGGCGGCGAGAAGCTCGGGGTGGCGGAGGACGCGGCAGGCCGTCAGGGCCCGGGCGAGAGGCCTCGAGGCGAAGATGTAGTCGACGCGGGCGACGCGTCTCCTCGCGCCGAGCGTGAAGCCGGCCGCGCGCGGGTTGTGCAGCCGGAAGCAGTCGCTCCAACCGGCCCTCTCGATGGCGGCGATGACGCCCTGCGGGCCGCGGCCAAGCTCAGACTCCCGCCAGATGCGCGCCGAGTCTATGGGATCACCGGCCATTAGGCTGTTGAGATCGCCGCACAAGGCACAGTGGCTTCGGCGGTAGGGCCGCATCCACTCCAGGAGGAGCCTCATTTCACGGCGACGGGAGGGGTAGTCGGGCCGCAGGTGTGTTACGAAGAGGGTGAACGTCTCCCCGCCAGGCGCGGCCAGGTCAACGGAGACGGTGGTGTGAAGGAAGATCGTGTCGAGGCCGTGATTGGCGCGGCCGAGAATGGGCAAGCGAGAGAAGATGGCGATGTCGAAGCCGGAATTGGCCTTCGCCAGGACGCCGCGCATGCCGAGGTCCCGGGCGACTCGGCGGAATGCCTCCCGGCGATTGCGCCGCCAGTGGCGCGCCTCCTGGATGGCGACAATGTCTGCGTCCGCACTGGCGATTACGCGCAGGACGGCGGGCAGGCGGTCGGGCAGCGCGCCCTCGAGGACGTTGTAGCTGAGTAGCTTCAGCATGGCGCTCTTCGAGTATAACAGCGGCTGGCTGGGCGGGCAAGACGGGCCAGCCTGCCCACAATCACGGTGGGCGTGCCTGGTTCCGCCGCCCGGCCCGCTTGCCAGCTTGCCACCGCTCACGGTATCATTAGGGCACGATGGACGAGCAGATGCGCGAGATTGACGTTCTTATCCGCGCTCGATACTCGTTGCTGTATGTTGTTTCCTGGGAGGAGCGGCGGGTATTGAGGGCGCTGCGGGAGATCGTCGTCGGACAAGACAAGGACTTCCGAGTCTGGTCCGAGACGATGGGGCTGCGGGACGGGACTCAGCAGATGACGAAGGGCGGCGCCGACAGCCGCACCCGGGACCCACTGCAGGTGCTCGACACGATCCGCACCAGCCACGAGCCTGCCGTCTACGTTCTGAAGGACTTCCATGTCTTCCTCAACCAGGGGTACCCGCATGCGAGCGCGGTGATCCGCAAGCTGAGGGATCTGGCGGACGCGCTTCATACGGCCTATGCTACGGTGATCCTGCTGTCGCCGGTGCTCCAGCTTCCGGACGAGCTTCAGAAGGACGTTACGGTCATAGACTACGACCTGCCGAGCATGGGGGAGTTAGAGGGTCTGCTGAACCGGGCGATGGATTCGGTTCGCGGTCAGGAGGGTGTGAAAGCCAGTCTGTCTGCGGAGGCCAAGGAGCGTATTCTGAAGGCGGCGCTCGGGCTGACATTGACCGAGGCCGAGAATGTGTTTGCGAAGTGCATTGTCGAGAAGGGGGCATTCGATCTCGACCTGATCGTCGCTGAGAAGCAGCAACTGATCCGCAAGTCCGGCGTGCTGGAGTACTTCGAATCGAAGGACGATGTGACGGATATCGGCGGGCTGGAGATACTGAAGGCGTGGCTGAGCAACCGGTCTCTGGCCTTCACGGATAGGGCCCAGAAGTTCGGGCTGCCGGCCCCGCGCGGCATTCTACTGTTGGGAGTGCAGGGGTGTGGGAAGAGCCTGACGGCGAAGGCGGTGGCGCATCTGTGGCGGCTGCCGCTGCTCCGGCTCGATGTTGGCCGGATCTTCGCGGGGCTAGTGGGATCTTCGGAGCAGAACATGCGCAGGGCGATTCAGATGGCGGAGACGGTATCGCCGTGCGTGCTGTGGCTGGACGAGATCGAGAAGGGACTGGCGGGGCTCCAGTCGTCCGGGTTCGCGGATGCCGGTGTGACCGCGCGCGTCTTCGCCACTCTGAACACATGGATGCAGGAGAAGACTGACCCCGTCTTCGTGGTGGCGACTGCCAATGAGATCACCCAGTTGCCGCCGGAGCTGATGCGGAAGGGCCGCTTCGACGAGATCTTCTTCGTGGACCTGCCGGTAGAGTCGGAGCGGCGAGAGATCTTCGGAGTCCACCTTGTGAAGCGCGACCGCGACCCGGAGAAGTTCGACCTGGATGAACTAGCGGGGGCATCGGAGGGGTCCTCGGGCGCGGAGATCGAGCAGGCGATCATCTCCGGTCTCTACTCAGCGTTCGAGCAGGAGCGCGAGATCGCGACGGAGGACATCCTGAGAGCGATCAGACAGACTGTGCCGCTGTCGGTGACGATGCGGGAGGAGATTGGCATGGTGCGGAGGTGGGCTAAGGGTCGGGCGAGGCCGGCGTCGCGATTCGCCCTGGCGGACGTCGAGCTGCCAAGCGACGATGGCGATCTGGACGAAATGACGGACTGGGCCATGCCGCGGGTCTGGGGCCGGCCAGTGCGGTCGCAGGAGAGGCCATAGCGCCCAGGCCGTTGCGGCTTATCCGGCGGGTGGGGCGGGGAACCGAGCCGGCGCGGCGAATCCTCTACTTGTGAGCGAGAGCCGCTTCCGCTATCTCGAGATCGGTAGGAGAGTGCGCCGGCCGACGGTCGCGCCGAAGGCGGGGACTGCCGAACCGGTCGCGCGGGAGCTCTTCCGCCTCGTCGAGACGATAGGGTCCCACGGGAGCGAGCTAGGGGAGTTCAGCAATCCGGGCGGCATAGCTACCGACGCCGACAGCAATCTCTATGTCGCGGACTGCGGGAACGAGCGGATCCAGAAGATAACTCCCGAGGGCGAGGTGTATGGGCTCGGCGGGGGTGGATTGTTCGTCTGTCCGCGCGGAGTCACGGTAGATCATACCCGCTTCATCTACGTGGTGGAGCAAGGCGCCAACCGACTCCAGAAGTTCGGGCAGAGGGGGCAGTACGTGTTCGGGATCGGCGGGCCGGACGCGGCCCAGCCCCGGTTTGCCCGTCCCACCGCGATCTGCCTCGATAACTACCACCAGGTCTACGTGGCGGACACCGACAACGACCGCGTCACGTGCTACACGGCGACGGGGCGCTGGCAGATCGACTTCCACGGCCCCACCTCCGCCCTGGCTCTGCGGCGGCCGCAGGGGGTCGCGGTCGATGCGCTGGGCAGGCTGTACGTGTCCGACACGCTGCACCACCGGATACTGCGGCTCACGCCGGAGGGGCGGCTCGACCGGGTGATCGGCCGCGCCGGTCCGCAGCTCGGGGAGTTGGCCGAGCCGCGGGGCCTGGCAATCGACCTCGACGGAGGCCTGTGGGTGGCGGACGCGGGAAACGACCGGGTTCAGAAGTTCGGCCCAGAGGGGGAGGCCGTGTGCCATTTTCCGGAGAGCCCGATGCTCAAGGCGGACCTGTCGTCGCCGAGCGCGGTAGCGGTCGACCGCCACGGCAACGTGTATGTGTCCGACTCCCTCAATCACCGCATACTCCGGCTGGAACCGGTGGGAGAGAGGCGGTGAAGACCCGGCTGCTAGAGGAATCGCTCTGCTACACGGGAGAACAGCTCCGGTCGGGCTGGGTGCAGCAAACGGCGGGGCTGGAGGGGGACGCAGCCGTGGGGTTCATCGGCCCCTGCGACGTTGCGCGGGAGTACATGGTGGACCGCGTCGACCTGGATGCCGGTGCGGAGATACGCAGCCCGAGCATGGTGCACGTCATCATCGAGCACCCAGGACTCGACCTCGGGCACATTACCGCTCGCCAGCGCCTGCTGATGGCGCTGGCCGGCGAGGTCATCAACAGGCACCTCGGCGAGGCGCTCATCATGAGGGAGGGCGACGACCTCTACCTGCGTGACCGGAAGCTATCGGTCTCGGTTGCCACGACCTCGCCGAAGTCGGGGCTCATTCACGCGGGGTTCAATGTGCGGGGGGCGGGCGCGCCGGTGGCGGCGGTAGGGATCGAAGAGCTGGGACTGGAGCCGCGGGCGTTCGCGGATAGGCTGCTGGCGGCCTACGCGGCCGAGGTGGAGAGTGCGCGGCGGGCGTCGGGGAAGGTGAAGGAGGTGCGGTGATGGCCGCCTTCCCGTCCACTGGCCTGCAAAGGTCTGCCCGGTGCTTCGCGTCGGAATCCGAGGTGCCAGCGACTTGGACTGCTTCGGCGGGAGGAGCCGTGATCTCGCGCCAACATCCCGTCCAGACGTGAGGCTTCACTCATGACGAACGACTCGCCCTATGATGAGCTGGAATTCGCCTCGGAGCGCGATCTCGGCGCGCTCCAGCTCGAACGCCTTCGCTGGAGCGTCGGCCAGGCTGCGCGATCGCCGCACTACGGGAGAGTCTTCGCCGAGCATGGTTTGGGGCCGGGGTCGATTCAGACGCTCGATGACCTTCAGAAGTTCCCGCTGACGGCAAAGCGGGATTTGCGCGACAGCTATCCCTTCGGGGTCCTCGCTGTTCCGAAAGAAGCCATTGTGCGCATGCACCACTCATCGGGAACGACGGGCATGGCGACGGCGGTGTTCCATACGGCCGGCGATATCGAGCGTTGGGCCGGTCTGGTTGCTAGATGCTTGCACATGGCGGGGCTGAGGAGGGGCGACGTCTTCCAGAACATGATGACTTACGGCCTGTTCACCGGCGGGCTCGGCCTCCACTACGGTGCGGAGAAGCTGGGGGCGTTCGTGATCCCGATGGGGGCCGGCAACAGCAGGCGCCAGATCGAGTTCATGCACACCTTCGGCACGACTGCAATCCACATCATCCCGAGCTATGCGATGGCATTGCTCGGCACATTCGAGGCGATGGGGGTTGACCCCAGGGGCCTGTCGCTCCGGCTTGCAGTAGGAGGGGCGGAGCCCTACAGCGAGGAGGCGCGCAGCCGCCTGCAGGAGGCGTGGGGGATGCCCTTCTACAACTGCTATGGGCTGTCCGAGATGTGCGGGCCGGGGGTGGCGTTCGAGTGCCCCGAGCAGCAAGGGCTGCATCTGTGGGAGGACGCGTACCTAGGCGAGGTGATCGATCCCGAAAGCGGCGAGCGGGTGGCCGACGGCGAGATGGGCGAGCTGGTGCTGACCTCGCTGACGCGGGAGGCGATGCCGCTTATCCGCTATCGTACTCGCGATTTGACGTCGTTCGCCGCCGATCCCTGCCCCTGCGGCCGCGGCCACCGGCGGCTGGCGCGGATCCAGGGGCGGACGGACGACATGTTCATCGTGCGCGGGGTGAACATCTTTCCCATCCAGATCGAGCGAGTGCTCATGTCGCTGCCGCAGGTTGGTAGGAGCTACTTGGTTGTAATCGACCGGGAGCAGTATGCGGACCGGATGACGGTCCAGGTGGAGCTGACCCCGGAGGCATTCGCGGGAGACCTGGAGCAGCTCCAGTCGCTGCGGGACAGAATCGCCGATGCCCTGCGGCGCGAGACCCTGGTGCGGCCGCGGGTAGAGCTGGTCGAGGCCGGCCATATCCCTCGTCAGGAGGGCAAGGCAGTACGCGTGGTAGACAAGCGGGACGACTAGGGGGAGATGATGATCGAGCAACTGGCGATATTCTCTGAGAACAGACCGGGGCGCCTGGAGCGCATCACGGCGGCGCTCGCGGAGGCCGGCGTGAACATTCGGGCGATGCACGTGGCGAGTCTGGGCGACATGGGCGTGGTGAAGATGGTGGTGGATCGGCCGGAGGACGCCCACAAGGCGCTCCGCGGACACGGGACCGTACGTAAGGTGCCAGCGCTGGCGGTGCGCGTTCCGGATCGGCCGGGCGCGCTGCACGACGTGACCGTCGTGCTGAGCCGGGCGGGGGTCAACATAGAGAACGCGTCGGGTTTCCCGGTGAGCGACCGGGAGGCGATCCTGATCCTCGAGGTCGCAGATGTGTCGGCCGCGGAGAAGCTGCTGCAGGAGGCGGAGTTCCACGTGGTGCAGGAGGCGGGGTTCGGGGGAGCGTGAGGTAGGCCAGTCGTGCACGCGACAGTGGTTGAGGTCTTCTCGTCAATTCAGGGGGAGGGGCTGCTCGTCGGTGAGCGGCAGGTGTTCGTGCGCCTTGCGGGATGCAATCTCGACTGTGCATATTGCGACACGCCGGCGGCCAAGGGGGAGCCGCCGGCGTGCCGTGTAGAGCGAACTCCGGGAAAGCAGGATTTCGAGGAGGCGGGGAATCCGCTGTCCGCAGCCGACATCGCGGCGGCGGTGAGGCGGCTGGAGCGCCCGCAGCCCGGGCTGCACCACTCGGTCGCGCTAACCGGCGGTGAACCGCTGCTCCACGCGGAATTCCTGGCCGAGCTGCTGCCGATGGTGGGTGACCTCGGTGTGGGTTCTTACTTGGAGACGAACGGCACCTTCGCGGACGAGCTGGTGGGAGTGCTGCCGCACCTCGACACGGTGTGCATGGACATCAAGCTCCCCTCCGCCACGAAGGGCGCGCCGCTGTGGGGGAGCCACGAGCGGTTCCTACTGGGGCTGGCTGCGGTGGAGGACCCGACGCGACTGGACTTCGCGAAGTGTGTTGTGACGGCCGAATGCGATCCGGGCGAGGTGGACCAGGCGGCGCGACTGATCGCAGGTGTGAACGTGGAGATGGCGCTGGTGCTGCAGCCGGTTACGTCGGTGGCGGAGGAGGTTCGGCCCCCATCGCCGCGGCAGATGCTGGAGCTGCAGGCCGTTGCGAAGCAGCACTTAGCGCGGGTGAGAGTGATTCCGCAGGTGCATCGCGCGGCGGGCTACCTGTAGGTCAGTCCAGTGAGGCCAGGATCGCGGCGACGACTAGTGGTGCGGCCTCGCGAATCTTGCGCTGGTCGTCGGGCGGCTGGGTCTCCAGCCAGCGGCGGACGCGGGGGTGGTCCAACAGCACT
>JALGTG010000009.1:0-26026 GCA_029821495.1 Candidatus Hebobacteria bacterium | reverse complement strand
ACGAGCAGCTCGAGGAACCAGAAGAGACGTCGCGCGTAGCGGAAGATCCGGAAGAAGCGTTTCATCAGCAGTCACCTCCAGGTGTGTGAATCTCGATCTCCCCCTCCGTCATGCGTGCCTCCACAGCAGCCCCCATCGCCTCGGCGATTTCGCGCACGGGGGCGACAGCGCGGCCGTCGTGCAGGAATCCGCCGACGAGGTGCTCGCCGTCGAGGAGAATGGCGAGCGGCCGCGCGGGCTGCGGCAGGTCCACGACTTCGAAGTGCATGGGATCGGGTGTCCGCCACTTGCCGCCCCAGGTGAACCCCTGCCGCGCGAAGGCAGCGATTAGGCGCTCGTCCTGGCGAGCGCGCGACCCATAGGGAAAGAGGCGCGCGTTGACGTCAACTGCGATGCCCCAGGTGTGGCGGGACAGAGGCCGGCGCGGATTCCACCCCATGTGGCGCGGGACGAAGCACCCGTCGAAGGTGTTGATTAAGTGGCAGAGATTGCGGCGGTGCAGGTCGGTCAGGAATCGTGTCAGCGGGGGTGCAATCAAGCGATGGCAGCGAAGGACCGATACCGGCCGGCCTCTTCCGTCGCGCAGCTCGAAGGGCGGCGCGATGGAGACGATGTTGCGCCGCTCCCACTCGCCCAGAATCTCAATCGCGCCGCGCTTCTCCGGCTTGTCGCGCCAGGCGAAGCGCCCGAAGGTGGATTCGACCCATTCTCTGCTACGGACCATGGCTAGAGTCTCTCCTCCTTGCCCAGATACGCGGCCAACCGGTCCATCGTGTTGAGCAGGCGATCCTGCCAGCGACGCTGGTCCTCGGTCTGGTGCGACAGATTGGCGTCGAAGCGCGCTAGGGAGTCGCCTACGTGATTCATGTGATTCTCGACGACGCGCGCGAATCGCTCGCCTGTAGCACAGGCCGCCTGGGCCTGAGTGTCGAGCTGGTCCTTTAGAGCACACACGGTAGCATCGTGGGAGGTCATCATCCGACGCAGAGTCCACCAGAAGAGCCAAGCGAGCACACCGGCGAGGCCGTATTCCTTCACCAGTGTCAGCACCTCGATTGGGACGCCGCTCATGAGCGATCCGACTCCACGGGTGCAACCCGCACTCCAACACGTCCGTCGGGCGTGATGAACGGCGCGCCTCGCCAGTCAATGCGCTCCTCACGCATGACCTTCAGCACCCGCTCCACCCGCTGGCGAAAGTCCTCGGCCCGCCGGCGGCGCAGCTCCGCCTCCATCTCCTCTGTGGACTCAGTCTCGGCTTGCGATGTCTCGGTCATCCGTGACGCTCCTATCAAGTCGCTATCAGTCCGTGCGTGCGCAGCGCAGCCAGAATGCTGTTGATCGCATTTGCGTTTGACATCGGAGAAGGAGGGGCGGTCGGAACGCCAGCGATGGCCCCTTGCTGAGCTCCAACCACTTGAAGGCCGTCGACATAGTAACCCCCCGTCACATGTACATGGAGCCAGCGATGAGTGCCACTACCAAGAGCACAGGCACCATCGCTGTAGGGAGCAATGTATGTTGATGAGATGCGATATCGCCAGCTACCGTCTATCATCCAGAAGTCTGTGCCGCTGCGCATGGAGAGGTAGTTGCTGCCGTCATACCGAAGTTCGAGATAGGTAGAAGGGAAGATTCCCCTTGTGGTCGAGCCGTTGAGGTAGAGGTTCTTGCCAGCCTCCAGCATCGCCGGCTTTGAGATCTTGAGGTAGTCCTCAGACTCGTCCCAGAATAGGTAGGCGTCGGAGGCGAAGTAGAGGTAGCCGTCGGTATCGGCAAAAGAGCCGCCTCCCGAGTAGTTGAGACCGATCTTCGAGTTGCTCGTCCCCAGAAAGCCATCGTGCTCGACCCGCAATCTCTGCGAGTAGCCTTGACTCTCGACAGTGAAGAGCGGGCCGCCCGAAGGCGGGTTCGTGACCGATCGCAGTGCTATCTCTGATGTCCCGCCGCTTTCCCGTTTGCCGAGATGGAAGTCTGATCCGTCCTCGGAGTAGAGGACAGCGAACTTGCCCTCCTGTATGTCCACATCCCCATCAAAGTCGGCAGCCCCGCCAACGTGGAGCGTCCCGCTGGTGGAGAAGTTCTGTGAAGACGCCGTCCAGTCAACGTGCTCGTTGGCGACGAAGCCCGTGAGGTGGTCGTGATTCACGAGGTCGCTGCCGCCGACCTCGTGGGAGGAGGCGTGGGCCGCCGCCGTTGGATTGTCCCAGGAGACCGCCCCCGCGCCGTCGGTGATCATCGCCTGGCCGTTCGCGCCATCCGCCGTTGGCAGGGCGTACGCCTCGTTCAGCGTGAGCGCGCCCGCCGCCGTCAGCGAAAGCACCGTGCCCAGGCTGCCCGCGCTGGCCAGTCTTATCTCGAACCGTCCCGCGTTGTCGGCCCCGTCGCGCACTGCGTAGATGGCGGCGATGATCTGCTGGCCGCTGGTGGCGTCCTCGATGGCGAAGCTGTAGCCCGCCCCGAGGCCGTCAGCCATGTCGCCGGAGGTGATGTGCTTGGCGAGAAAAGACGACTGCCCGCTGGTCGTCTCGCCAGTCCGCCGAGACACGTCCAACCGTGCCATCAGACTGCCAGAGATGTGCATCCGGGCGTACTCGTCCCAGTCGGCCGTATTCCAGGGGGAGGAGCCGGCGGACGGATAGTGCCACCAGAGCCAGTCGCCGCTGCCATCGACTCCGTAGGCGAAGCAGTCGTCAACGTTGTCTCGGCCCCAGGAGTCGGTGCCCTCGTACCACGAGTTGTGCTGGATCAGGGTGTGGTCGCCGGCGGGATCGTTCCCGGCCAGATGGGTCAGCCGCCCGTAGGGCGGGGAGCCTGAACCGTCGATTTCGAGGTTGATGCCGCCCATCACGTAGTTGCGATGCTCGGTCATCATGAAGCCGAGCTCCCAGCCGCCGACGGCCCCATAGTCGCCGATGGGGTTGTCGCCCGGCACCGCGCGCCACCAGACAATGCCGCCGAGAGGCTCGGAGGCGATCGGGTTCTTGGAGCGGAGCTCGGTCAAGTAGGCGTGCTTGGCGGCGTCGACGCGGTTCCAGGTGTCGGTCTCCTCGTCGTAGGCGGCGTTGATCGCCCAGAAGAAGTCGCCGTCCTTCTCGAAGAGACGCGTGCGCTCAGTGCCGCTGGCGTCGATGGCCTTGAAACTGAGGCGCCGGATCCAGGCGGAGGCCATGCCATCCCCATCGTAGAGGTCGTGGAGCGCGCCGTGTTCTGCGGATGAGAAATGGTAGTACTCGCCTGCTACGCCCCCCTGCAGGTCCGCCAGCGCGTTGTGCAGCCTGCTCGGCAGCTCAACCCAATCGGCGCCATCCCAGCCGCGCCACGTCGCGAGGGACTCATCGAAGTAGACGGTGCTCCTCTGGGGGTCGGAGGGCTCCGCCGCGGAGACGGAGAACACACCGATGCCGGCCGGATCCGCCGAACTATCGACCGCCATACTTGGGCCGGTCACCCACGGGGCCCCCGAGTGCCCGGCCTCGTACTGGATGGCCACCCAGTCTCCCGCTTGGGGGACATAGCCCGAGATGATCGGGACTTCCTTCAGGTCCAGCGGGTTGCCCCGGGTGTCGTATCCGACTCGAAGGTCGGCCTGGTTGCCATTGACCGCCAGCACCTGACCTCGCTCGAAGAGGCGGCGCGCCCGGCCGTGGTGGGGATCAGTTGCGGCTAGCTGGCCAAACAGATCCGGACGGAGGGACGGGGTGGTTTCCTCAGTCATGGTTGCGAACCTCCGGTGAGGGTCAGGTCAGGGAAGGGCAACGTGTGCAATGGAGCTGGGCCAGCTCTCGAAGTCGTTGCCCGGGTCGTAGAAGGTGACCTCGTAGTAGAGGTCTCCCTGCAGGCGCTCGGTGCTGTAGTCAATCCATCCGACCGCGCCCGACCCAGGATGGGTGCGGGCGGCGATGAGCGAGTAGGGACCGGTGCTGACTTGAGAGCGGTAGATGTTGTAGCACGTCTTGGTTGGAGCAGGCAGCCGAGGGAGCCATTGGAGAGTGGGCCGGTTTGCGCCCCATACTTGGCTTAGGCGGGCGCTCAGGCTCTGCGGCTGCCAAGCCGCCTCGGCCTGCGTGGGCTGCCCGCCGCTCTCCGGCGCGCAGGGGACCGGGCCGGCGAATTCGCCGAGCACGTCTGCCATGCCCCAGCCGGCGACCCTGAACCAGTAGGTCTGCGCGTTAGTCAGGTTCAGCACCGTGACAGGCGCAGCGGCCGTGCTGGCGACCTGTGAGTAGCTGCCAGCCATGGTATCGCCCTGGAACACACGATAGCCGGTGATCGAGGTGTCCTCGAGCTGAGGCGCCCAGTCCAGCGTGACCGCGCTGTCCATAGGGTGCGCGACGAGGCTGTCGGGCGCAGTGGGCACTCGGCAGCGGTAGCCGTGCAGCTCCAGGCTCATGGTGTGCTGCCCGTGGAGGTGGCCCGTCTGCCGATGAGTCACCGCATCAACACGATAGAGCCGCTCCGGACCGGAGCGAGTGCAGCCGCTGTGCACAACGGTGACGACGCGGCCCGGCCGCATGAAGACATCGCCTGCGACAACACCGGAGCCTGTGGGCTGGACCCAGCTATGATCTCGCCGGATGGCGTTGGCGAGCTGCCTCGCGAGAGGCGCGGATCGCATGGTGGGCTCAAATACCGTGAAGAGCCGCGGCCCATAGCGCGCGATACTCTCGGGGTCCTCGACGGCTACGCAGATCTCGCGATTGCGCGCGTCACGGCTCTTGACGATCACTCGGTTGCGGAGACTGATGCCAGAGACCGAGGGCGCCCACCCGAGCAGGTCTCTGTCCGCCAGGTACGTCTCCTGCCCCGTCTGGACGGTCCACTCGAGGTCGTGGAGAGTGTACACTCCCTCGTCGTCGGCCTCGAACACCCATCCGATCATCTTCGCGAGCTGAGAGACGGCGTCCAGCAGACTGGCATTCTGCTCCGTCCACTTCGGCATCAGGAAGTTGGTGGAGTCCAGGGAATAGCCGTCGGCGGAGAGCGCGGCCTCGTAGCGCGCGTTTGTCAGCAGATCCTCGACGATCTCCTCTATTGGCATGTCCGAGCAATGATCGAATACCTCGATGAAGAGATCGGCCAGCCGCTTGGTCATGTCTCGGACCTGGCCGAGGTGAACGATGCCGCGGTCAGTGGCATGCTGGGTGATCTCGTCTCCGAGGATGCCGGTGAAGGTGGTCTTGAGCCAGTCCACGGTTGTGGAGGCGTCGTACAGGGCGATCTCGTCGATCTGGATCCATGCCTCGGCGGACTTCGGAGAGAAGCGAAGGACGACGTGAGAGACGTCTCGCTGCTGCAGATCCAGGCCGTAGAGATACTGGCGGCGGCCGGCCGGGTCGTCGCGCAGGTGGTCCACGGGGAGCGGAGCGGTGTGAGTTCCCGCGCTGCCGGTCAGTGTGACCGACGCCGAGGTGGGCAGTAGGACTCCCGCCGCGCCGCGCGTGAGGAGGCTGGCCGCGACGGAGTGGATGTCCCGGGCGGGCGAAAGCGTGAAGACGACTGTCGCCTCCGTTCCCTGCCAGCCGACCCACGCGTCGTCGAACTCGTTACGAGGCTGACCGAAGCCTCCGTCGGTCAGCTCGATGCCGCGGAGCGACTCCGGCCGCGTGGGAGAGGCGCTCGCACACTCGTACGACATTCCGTACGCCAGGTTGGGATGCAGCTTCACCCCCTGGCGGATGCGTACCACTCTGCCCTCGTCCAGCAGAGGATCGTGGGTGCTCGACACATCGTAGTTCCAGCTACTCACATGGTTGTCGCGCGCCAGCATGCCGTCGGAGTTGTCCAACATCACATCTGCGGTGGTGACAGCTTTGAGGCGGCGCGTGATGGTGAATGGAAACAGCAGCCGGTCCGACAGGTCCCACCACGCGTCGTCCCTGCGGAAGTCCATCCGCGCCAGGGGACTCACGTCCGCGAAGAGCTGGTTCGCCTTCACATCCATCACCGTCGGCACGTACCCGGCAGCGGTCAGCCGCGGATAGCAGAGGTAGCGCTCGTACGGCTGCCCGGCGCGGGTGGCGCGGAACTCCAGGTCGAGACCGGCCGGGGCCTGCGGGTGAACATATATGGACCACAGATCCTCGGTGAAGTCCTGCGGCCCGTAGTCCGCCGGGTCGGTGTCTAGCTCGCTCTGCCGGGCCTGGCCGCCGATGAAGTTGGTGGTGGCGGCTGCGGTCGGCGTAGAGAGCCGCTGTGTCGTGATCGCATCCCCGTCCGCAAACCAGGTGCTCGGGTAGACCAGCGGCACGTCATAGGGCGGCACGGCGAATGCGCCGACGGGACGCCATACGTTGGTGCCAAACTTACGGTACTGAAGCTGGCGCGCGGCGGAGAGGCTGTGCTTGCCGACGTGCTGAGACTGGGCCCGCAGCAGCATATGTGATCCAGGGCTGACCGCGGCCAGATTGCTGTCCTCCCGGCGCAGGGGCGAATTGCTGGCCGGCGCCGCGTCATCGTCGAACCACTGGAAGTGAGTCTGGCGCATGGGAGAGGTAGGCACTACAGATCACCTCCCAGGCCCGCCGCGGGCACCACGACGCTGTTGAGCCTCAGCACTCTGCCCAGCGCGCCCGCGAAGGAGCGCGCAGCACGCTCGCCCGCATCCCGCCCCTCACCGGTTATCTGCACTGCGCCAGGCGACATTGTCACCACCACGGTGCCGATCTGACGCCCGGCGGAGGCGCCGCCAAACCGCGGAGAACCGGCATCGAGGACAGGCACGCCCGCCGGGATGAGCGACCGGCCGGCGGCGATGTTCCTCGTGATGTTGTAGAGGTAGGCCTCGATCTCAAAGCCCTCGGGGGTATTGAGCCACTGGCGGCGCAGCTCTTCCTGTCGCGCCTGCTCTGCGCCGTCGTCGTCCCCGCCGAAGAGGCCGCCAAGCATGCCGCCGACGAGCGCACCAACTGGTCCCCCGACGGCGTAGCCTATCGCCCCGCCGACGGTGCCGTATAGCTGCGCCCGCGCTCCCTCGCCGGTGACCCTCGCGCCCATGCGGCCGTAGCCGGTGCCGGCAATCCCCGTGCCTCTTGGCAGGCCGAGCAGCGAACCGGCAGAGAGGGGCTGCTCGACGCCGCCGAGCAGCGTGTCGCGCCGCAGCGCGCGGAGGAATCCAATCTCGGTTGCCTCCGCGGTCAGCTCGCGCCAGCGTACACCCATGGGGCCGAGCGCGGACGAGAGCGACGAGGCCGCCGCCAGCATGGTGCGGGAGGCGGAAAGCATGGTATCGGCCGCGTTCTCTATGGGCGTCGAGCCCGCGATCAATGGCTCGATCGGGTTCACGTCGTCAAGAGGCAGGTCGGATGTGGCCATGTCGGTGCTCCTGAGAGATCAGGCCTAACGGCGCGTGCCCGGTCTTCGGCCTCGAGCAGGGCGATGGCTTCTTTGAGCCACCACGGCAGAGAGAGCAGCGCGGAATCCATCGGATGTCGATAGGCGCCCGGGTAGCGCCGGCAGATCAGGTCGTTGAGTCGGAACTCGGGGTGGCGGCTGAGGATTTTGGGAGTGCTTCCTCCTCCGCGGGCTCGAGTTCCCGATAGGCGCTTCGGAGCTGTTCCTTCACCGCGGAGTGAAGTGCCTGCACCTCTGCGACAGCGCCGAAGTACGGGCGGTCGTGGTCGTCCGCGCAGCGCACCGCCCGCAGCAGCACCCAGTCGTCGCAGGTCCGGGCGAACGCGTTCCAGCATTCCATGTCGATGCGGTGGGGGAGAGCCAACTCCGCGAGCTTCTCCCGCGGCACTGCGAGTAGCTCCTCACGGCGCTCCTCCAGCCTTCGGGCCGCCTCCCTCGCCCGCTCGCGGGCGAGCTCCCGACAGCGCTCGTCGTGCTCTGCTTTCCGCCGCGCGAACTGCTCTTCTGTTTCGCCGGCGGCGCGGTCGCGGCGTGGTGTGATCGGGTCCGGCATCTCTCGCCCGGCGCGCGCCTCCATCTGAGCGCGCTCCGCCCGCAGCACCAGGTCGACGACGTCCTGTACAGGAGCGAGCTTCAGCGCCTCCGTCATTGCCTCGGAGCGCTCGCCACCGAGGCGGAACTCCACCAGCTTCCGCTGCATCGCCTCGTGGCCGCGCTCCAGCGCCTCGGTCCGATCCCCGATGGTCTGCAGCCATACCTCCTCGTGCCGATCCCCGAACTGCACCGTCACCTGCCGGCCCCAGATCCCCATCTGCCTCAGGTCCATTCGCTCAGCGCGTGACTCGGCCATTGCTCCTCCCATCTCATCAGTACGCGGGCTGCGTGTTCCAGAGCCGGCAGCGCGCGTCGAGGGGCGGGGACTGCCCCGTGTCGAGCAGCGCCTCGAAGGCGATGTCGTACGTCAGCCGGCCGGGTGCCAGCGGCGCGTCCGCGGAGAAGTAGCGGACCTCTGGAAGCTCGATCTCCAGGCCGTATCCCCAGGTCTCTACGAGCGTCGGGCCCGCTACGCGTAGGCAGAGGCTTGTGGCCTCGCCCGAAGTGAAGATCTCATGGGCGTCCGTGGACTCGAAGGCCATCGTGAAGCGGCCGCCGACGGAGAACGCCCCTGCCGGCAGCTTGCCGATCTTCCCCTCGCTTCCCGCGGTCCAGATGTCGTCCACGAGGCCGTTGTTGAATCGAACCAGGAAGTCCTCCATCTCCAAGTTGGGCTCCCCGCCGACCTCGGCGGATAGCCCGCTGTGGTGCAGGAGTTGGTCGGTCGGATAGGACGGGCTGGTGGGCGAGACTAGATTCTCCTCGCGGCCGCGGCAGTCTAGGTCCACCATCAGGGCGCGCCCGCGCGTCAGCGACAGGGCGAGCTGGTTCAGGCGGACTCCCGCGATCTGCCGGCTCTTCACGCCTCCCATGTTCTGCTCGACTGTCAGGGAGGGCAGGAAGGTGGTGTCGCAGCGAGTGAAGCTGTGCTCGTACACTGCGGCGGAGCCGGCGGATGCCACCAGCGTCGTGGTCACCGTGCCGAAGGCCGCCTTGAGCACCTCACCGATCCCGTCTGCGCAGACATCGAAGCTCACCGACCCCGAGCAGAGCATCGCGCCCGCACGGACGCGTCGCCGCGCGCGGGTACCGCGCACGGAGCCGGGAATGTCATAGCTGATCAGAGGGCGCACATCTGCATGTGTGACCTCCAGGTACCTGGTTGGCGCAGCCGGCTGACCCCAAGTGGACTCCAGGGCCAGGCCCACCGCGCCGAGTTGACCGATACGGCCGGACATGATGACCTCCTTCAGGGAGTGCGTTGCTCACAGAGAACCAGCAGCACGGCCTGTGAGTGCCAGTAGGACTCGACCTTCGAGCGGGCGCGCCGCACCAGGCTCACCGACATTGACCGGACGAGCCCCCCGAGCGTGGGGGCGTCCCTAAGCGCGTCCTCCACGGCCTCGATGTAGGCGAGCAGCAGGTCTTCGCTCGCCTGCGCGCTCTCCATCGCGCGAACCGCCACGTGTACCTCGAGCTGGTAGATGTGGTCCCGCCGGTTGCTCACCCACCGGGGCCGCTCCGCGCCGACGGTGTCGGCGAAGAACACCCCGAGCGCCGGATGCTGGCTCACCGGGAGGCGCGCGAAGGCCTCTCGGTCTCGCACGACGGACTTGATCTCCACCAACTGCGGGGCATTGGCCAGCACCGCAACGATCGCTTCGCGGATGGGGATGAACCGACTGGATTCAGGATGTGCCATTTCCGGCTCCTTGGGACAGGGCTTCGCGAGGGTCGCGCTCCGAACGACTACTCCTGCTGGTCGAGACGGAGCAAGTCGTCGCTGCTTGCGGTGCGGCCCGCGTACTCCGCATCTTGCGTCCGTCCGGGCTGTCGCCGGTAGTACTCGTAGCCAGCCAGCACCGTTTCGCCTCGGCCGATGCGCCCCCCGGAGAGACGGCGCAGCCGGCCTCCGCGATGATCCATCTGGTAGTCCTTCACGGCGTCCGGGCGGTATCCGGGCTCGTATTCCCGGCGGTCCTCGACATAGGTGAAGGTGCCGGCCGCATTGGTAACGGCTACGCTGCCCTTCAGCATGCCGCGGTGCGAGAGCTGAGCCCAGTCGCCATCTTCGGCGGGCGCGACGGCCTGCTCTCCGCTCACAACTACCGTGCCGAAGTCGAGCGCGCCCCGCCGCAGCAGGTCCAGGCCGGCCTCGGATTCCACTCGGTACGTGTCTGCCTCGGCGGCCGGCTGGTTTCCGAGCTGGAGGCCGCGGCGGGCGCGGGCCAGCGCGCCGACTGCCGACAGGTCACGCACGCGGTCGGGAACGGGATCGAAGGGCACCTCGTAGTCCCCCGCGCGGCCGGCCTCGTCTATCTCCGCGTCGGCCTCCGCGATGCAGGTCGTCAGGTTCAAGCTGCTGGATGAAACGTCGGGGACGACCTCCTCGGTCATCCCCACCGCCCGCAGGCGGACGTCGTTTGGCGTGCAGTAGGGCATCCGTGCCTCCTATGCTGCGAGATCGCCATCCTCAAACGGAAACTCATCCTCGGCCCGCGCCTCCTGGAGTAACTCCGTCAAATGATGCGCCAGGAACTCGCGCGCCTCTTCCTCGTCCAGGCAGCGGCGGCGCTCGATCGGTTGCGCGCCGAGGTCCCTCAGCGGCTCGCCGCTGAGGGCGAGGAAGTACCCCAAGTCGAACCCCTCGCCGAGCAGCTCGAGAGCGGACTGGTAGAGCGGAAAGCTGTAGGCGTACAGCGGATCCTTCGGGGAGCGGAAGTGCTCCCGGTGGATCTCAATCGCCCGCTCCAGGTACTTCCGCGCCTTCTCGGTCACTAAGCCCCGCGTGCGCTCTAGCTCGTACCGGGCAAGGTGGACGTAGTCCCTGGCCAGGAAGACCAGCCCGAGCCGCCGGTTGGGATGGCGCTTGCGGTCCTTGAGCAGCAGCGGCAGGTTGCGCAGGAAGCGTCTGCGGCGGACCGCCTCTGTGACATAGCCATCGTGCACGATGTGAACGTCGCTCAAGATGACGGCGGGCGTGACCCCCTTGTTCAGCTCGGTCTCGGGGTGCTCGTGTACGCACCCGAAGAAGCGCACCCCCCGGTGATTGCGGAAGAGCCGCACAGGCACATCCGGCTTGAACTGCGCGTCGACGGCGTGGTGGTGTTGGCGGATCACGTAGCCGTTGTACATGTTGTCCCGCAAGTACTTGGCAAGGTGCTCGCCGCCCAGCAAGTACTCGTCCGCGTCGACCCAGAGAATCCAGTCCTTGCTCGCCTTCTCGATGCTGCGGTTGCGGGCCGCCGCAAAATCGTCCTCCCACGGTATCCGGTGAACCTGATCCGTGTACTCCCGAGCGATCTCAACTGTGCGATCCGTGGAACCCGTGTCACAGACGATGATCTCATCTGTGATCGGCTTCACGCTGTCGAGGCAGCGGTAGAGCGCGGCCTGCGCGTTCTTCACGATCATGCAGACCGAGACGCTCTGCTGCCCTGCCGTTCTCTGGGGCGGGCATGTCTCTGCATGCCCGCCGGCTGCAGGATGGCAGGAGGCAAGCTCCTGCCCAACCGAGAGCGTCTGGCGTTCGCCCGCACCGGGCCGTGCCAGCAGCTCACCGAAGAGGGACTCCCACTCCGCGGCGATATCCCGCCACTGGTACTGCTCCTGTGCGCGTCTCCGCGCTGCTTCACCCATATCGGCGCGCCGCGCTTCATCGTCCAGCAAGCCGATCACCGCGTCGACGAACCTCTCCTGATACTGCTCGGAGTGAGGGTCGCCCGGGATCAGAAGCCCCGTCTCGCCGTCAACCACTGTCTCCTTGAGCGCCGCGTAGCGAGACGCGACCACGGGAGTGCCACAGGCGGCCGCCTCCATCATGCTGATGCAGCTAACCTCCGGGAAGCTCGCGGGATAGACGACCGCGGCTGAGGAGGCGATCTCTCGGTAGAGGTCACGCTTGCTCAGCGCGCCGAGAATGGTCACGTCCGGCAACTGCTCGGCCGTGCGGCTCAGCGTCTTGAGATACTCCGCCATCTGCGCATCGGCGCTGGGGTTATCGTAGTATGTGACCGCCAGCGTGAGGTCGGGGCGGCGTTTCTTCAGCTCCGGCCACATCATGAGCAGCACATCGAGGCCCCGCTCGGGTCGGCTGGTGTAGAGCAGGCGGTTCGGATCGCGCGCTGCGCCCTCCACCGCCTCATCCACCAGCGCAAGGTCAATCCCGTTGCGCGTCACCACGTACCGATCCTCGGGCACGCTCAGGTGGCGCTCGAACTGCGACCTCTGGAACTCCGACAGCACCAGCAGCCGATCCACCTTGAACATCAGGGACATGAGCTGCCGCGCGGTCTGCTTCAGTATCACGTCGTGATTCCAGACGATGTTGACCCTAGAGCGCACCGGCGCGGTGAGGCCGCTCACATGCCGGCAGCAGATGAACACATCACACGAGCCGGACTCGACGAAGGCCGGGAACTCGGAGAGGTCGCGGTATGCTACCGCATCGTACTCGCCCGGCCGCTCGCAGGTACAGAAGACGCGGACCCGGAGTCCTCGCCGCGCCAGCTCGCGCGCCATAAACACCACCGCGCTCTCCGAGCCGCCCAGAGACCGCTCGAACGGCGCGGCCCCGTCGAACGGTAGGCCTCCGGTATAGATCACGAGATCGAGCAATTCGTGGCTCCAAGTTCTGTCCCCAAACGAAGATGAAGTCATGCTTGTGCAGCGGCCGGGGCCGGCACGCCGGCACCGAGTTGGGTGAAGGCGCCTTCTGTGCGTGCCGCGGCCCCGGCCTCACGCCGTCACTAGCGGCGGCTCGTGCGCCTGTCGAGATTGTCGAAGATGTGCCCGCCTCCGGGGCGGGGCCGGAGGCGGGCACGCAGCGGGCGCCGAAAGCGCCCGTGTAGAGGAGGAGGCGAGACTCTAGCCCAGGTCGTTCAGCATTCCGTGGGCATTCTCGTTCCGCAGCTCGAGACTGTACTCGCCCACGATCTGACCGCGCGCGTAGTCGCCGCCCTTGGCGAGCTCCTCGTACTGGAAGGAGCGCCCTCTGAGCGGGACAACCTTCAGGCGGCTGGAGTCGAGCGCGAGGACGACGTCGTCCGGCAGCCAGCGATTCATGATCACCCGCTGGGAGCCGAAGTCGCTCTCGTACACCTCGACCACGTTGCGGTAGGCGTTGGCGTCGCTGGTCACGTGGACCCGGCTGCCGTTCCAGCTCGAGATGATCCGCTTCTGCTTTGGCGGCGCCACGATCAGGTCAACATCACGGCTGCCCTGGTTGTAGCACGACTGCAGCAGATTCCCGAGAGCCGACTCGGTAAGCGTCCCGCAGCTCACCACGTTCGTCGCCAGCGAGCAAACGATGCCCGCCATCGTGCGCCTCCCGGTGTCGGAACCGATGGTCGCAACATCCGTGCGGCCCAGAAGGACGGTCTTCTCGAGATCCCGCAGCACCTCGCGCAGCCGCATCACCTTGGCGTCCGCCAGCTTGTCGCCGGTCGTCAGCCAACCGACAGCCTGCGCGGTGCCTGAGATCTTCACGCCGACCTTCATGATCTGGCAGTAGTTGTGCTTGCGCACCTGCTTGGTCGTGCGGTCCTCGTCGGTGTCCTCACCTTCGAGCGCCGCGTTCCCGATGATGGTCACATCGGCGCCGGCCGAGTGCGAAGCCGCGCTCGTTCCACCGTAGCCTCGCGCGACGCCGACTGTGTCGGAGTCGACGATTGTGTTGACCATCATAGTCTCGTCACTGACCTGGATCACGTCGCCCACGCGGAAGTAGCTTGCGTGGTCAACGTCCATGGTAGTGTCGAGATCAGTAGTGTCGGCGGCGACTGCATCCGTCGTCGGGTTGAGCGTGTCCTCCAGCCACTCGTGCTTCACGTTCGTGGCCGGCTGGTCGCTGGTCCCCAGCGCGTCGAGCAGCGGTGTCTCGAACGCCGCCAGAAACGCCACCAAGTCCGATACGTCCTCGCCGATCCCCTCGAAGTTGTCGTAGGTCGCGAGACCGTTGAAGGGCATTCAGTACCTCCTTAGGTATTGCTCTTCACCTTCTCGCGCAGATGCGAGTATTGGCGCAGTGCGCGGCGGTCTCCCCGCGCGGCCTCCGCGGCGAGGCGCTGGAGTCGCGCCTCGTCCTGCCCGGCCTGGTTCGGGGGATTCGTGTTAGTCAGTCCGCGCGGCAAAGGCCGCGCCAGCTTCTCCGCGACCGGCTTGAGCTTCTCGATGTACCCGGCGACACTGTCGGGGTCACTCTCGGGGACGAGTTCCGCCAGCTCCGACGGCAGCCCGGCCTCGCCTATGAGGGAGAGGCGCTTGGCGCGCCACTCCGCCTCGGCTGCTCGGGCCGTCGCTTCATCCCGATCGCGGGACACGCGGTTCAGTTCGGCCTCGCGCTCCGCGCGCAGGGCCGCCAGCTCCTTCTCCAGCTTCTCCGCCTGCCGCCGCCAGTAGAACTCCTGCTTCTCCTGCGGCGACTGCTGAGACGCCTGAGGCGCCGCCTCCTTCGACGACGCCCCGTCCGTCTTGGTCTCCTGCTGCGCTCCTTGCGAGCGATCAGGGGTGTCAGACATGGATCACTCCTTAGAAAAGACTGCGCGGACGCCAGCGGCGTCCGCGGTGCACTCTCATTCCAGCATTCTGAGCGGAGCCAGGAATCTTGCCTCCGCTTCTGATCGTTCGAGAGCCGCCTCTATTCCTTCTTCTTACGCCTCCTCCGCAGTGACTCCAGCACGTGCACATCCTCACCCCAGTGCTCGCGCACGACGTCGGACGGAACCGAGCGCAGCACAAAGCTGACTACGAAGCCGGCGACTAGCACGTCATCCAAGTACCCAAGGACCGGTATCCAGTCTGGGATGATGTCAATCGGGCACGCAAGATAGGCCGCCAGTCCGGCCAGCGCCGCCTTCACCGTCCACGGCACGCGCGGGTCGCGCGCCAGGTGGTAGGCTAGCTTAGCCAGTCGGGGCACGAGCGAGAGGACGGACCCGCCCTTGCGCCCGCGCCCGCCATCATCGGCTTCGCTCACGGTTGCGCTCTCTCGACCAGGCTGTTCGCCTGAGTGGCCTTCGCCTGTGCATCCGCATCCGCCTTCCGCAGTTCCGCCTCCACCTCCTCCACCCCGCGTTCCGCAGCTACGCTGGCGCGGGACTTGATCCGCAGCACCTGGTTCTCCATCTGGAGAATGCGGAGCTGCCGCTCATCGTCCACCGGCAGCACCGGATCACCAATGACGCGGTGGGACATGTCGCCGAACTCCCCCTTGCCCTGCATCCCGAGAATGCGCAGCGCCATCCGGTTCGCCGCCTCCAGCGCGGTGAAGTAGTTCCCTCGCATCTCCTCGATCTTCCGCACCAGCTCGATCAGGTGCAGCGAGATCGAGTAGCCGCTCATATCCCTCCGATCCTGAAGCCCGGACAGAGTCAGCTCCGGTGTGCTGCGCTCAATCATGGCCTGAATGCGATCTACGAACGCCAGCACGTCGGGCAAGTTGCCCCTCCATTCGAGGAACTCGAACGATCCCTCGGGTGTAGGAACCCACCACACAGTCGCGACCGGCCGACCCTCGGCGTCCACGGTCTGCTTTCGCAGCGACCCCCTCTCCATCCCCCGGCCGATGATGACGGGATCGGCATAGAGCTTGACGATCTCGAACATGAAGGAGGCCAGCTCGTTGAGCGCGTCAACGGTGGGCAGCAGGTTGTGGAAGGAGCACAGCCCGAACTCCTCCCCGATGTCCAGGTTGCGGATGTGCACGATGGGGATGAAGCCGAGCGGGTTGGGGTAGCGCTCCACTACGCGATCCGGGTCCCGCTCATCGTACAGTAGGATCTCCTCCGGAGTAATGACCTCTTTGTGGATGTCCCGACCGTGGACGTACTCGATCTTGCAGGCGAGCATGCGCTTGCGGTCGTGTGGGTCGTAGCGAGGCGCCACCGCGTCCGGCGGCAGCACGTTCAAGCGGACCGGCACCTCAGGGTCGGGGTCAGGATTGAGCTCCCACGGCCGGTTGTCCACCACCTTGATGAAGGCGTCCCCGCAGCACGCGCCGTAGCGGGCCAGCAGGTACTTCTCCTGCTGGAAATCGCTCCACTGCCAGAGGCGGTTGATCGCGCTCTCGACTGCCGGCTCCGCCTGCACCTGCAGCCGTTCTCCCATGGCGAAGCGCGCGTCGCTGTCCACGATCTTCGTGATCTGGTTGAAGATCGCGCGCATCTTCGCATAGAGCCCCGGGCGCGCTTCGGTGTAGGGGACGTTCTGGTAGTAGCGCCAGTTCCGCCGGTAGCGCACGTTGCGCGTGTAGTCCGTCTCCCTCAGGGAGAGAATGGCCTGTTCCACGACACTGGGCTGAAGCATCTATGACCTCGCACCTTGAGTTAGGGCAGCGCCAGAGGTCCCGCCTCCACGGCGCCGCGCCAGTGATTCACCACGAAGTACCGCAGCGCGTCCGGCCCGTGGTCGCTTTGATCCTTCGCCACCTGGTCGGTGCCCTCGCGATAGGCGTACGTGCTCATCTCGGCGATGAGGCGGAGACAGCGGCGGTCTATGTGTAGCCGGGGACGACCTCCGCCGGGCGGTCGGAGGAGCTTGCGCAGCGCCAGCACTCCCTCTTCGACGGTCGAGCGCCGCCCCACGGCAGGGATCCCCGCCGCCCTCAGCTCCGCGATCTCGGACCGCCCCGAGGGATCGCAGTACCAGGCCTCGACGCTGTACCCATCGCATACTGGGCGATAGACGCTCCGCGCCAGGTCGGAGATGGACCGGCTCGTATGGTAGTGCTCGCCGATCACGAACAGCTCCTCCGACGGACTCACCTGGATCACCAGCGCCACCGACGGGTTGACGTACCCGAAATCCTGCCCTACGTAGGTCGGCCACTCGGGATTATAGTCGAACTGACCCACATGCGAATCCGGGTCGAACTCCCGGTAGACTAAGGCCGTCGAGCCCACGAAGTCGCATTCGTATTCCTGCGCCCACTGCTCGTCTGTGAACCGGGCCTGCTGGGCGCGATACCACGCCCCCTGCTCCCCAACCCGCCGTCGCTCCGCCGGATCCTCCAGGTGATACCCGTCGCTGTTGTACTCGGGGCATTCCGCCCAGTGGATGCGAAAGCGCGCAAACGACCGCGTCCCCAGCGCGCTCTCCCTCCACAGCCGGTGGAAGGCGTTGGCCTTCCCATATGGCGTCGAGACCACGGTGAGCCGCCCGCCTCGCGCCGCACATGGCGCAACCGACTGGTATATCTGATCCGCCCACGGCATATGGGCGAACTCGTCCAGATACACCGCGGTCGCGGCCAGGGTGCGCCCTGTGTCCTCGGTTGCCGGGAGGCTGCGGATGGTCGAGTCGTTCCCCAACACCAGCTCGGCATCGTTCTGACGCACCACCGGAGGGAGATTCGGATCAGACGCCATCAGCCGGTAGACCATCCGCTGCAGGTGCTGTGCAGCCGGCAGGTTGCGGCTGACGAACAGCACTGTCACCCCAGCCAGGTGCTTCGCCAGGAACAGCGCCTCCCCGGCGATCAGCTGCGACACTCCCACCTGCCGGGCTTTTACGACGATGCGCTGCGGGGCGCGGGACTCGGCCAGGCGCCGCTGATACGGATACAGCTCAAACGGTACTGCCCCCTTCGTCGGATGCACCACCTTCCGTTTGCCAAGGTAGGCGCACAGGCTCCCGCTCTGCCCTACCCTCTCCAGCGCCCCTTCCGCCACCCGTAGCCGCTGCCTCTGATTCAGCCTCCGCCAGCAGCCCCACAATCTCGGAAGCGATCGCCGGGGGCAGGGACCCGAGCTCCCGCTCGAGTTCCTCGGCGTCGGCCTCCGGGTAGCTGTCATCCCTTTCCTCCGCAGTCGCCAGAGTGTTCCCCAGCAGTCTCACCACCAGGGCGGCCGCCCGTATGTCTCCGTCCTTCGCCAGGTCGAGTATCACCCGCGCCACCGCCGGGCCCTCCGCGCGCACCATCTCTGCCAGCGCCTCCCCCGGCGCTTTCCTTCGCTCCCTCTCAGCCATCTCTCGTCTCCTGCGCCACCGCCGCACCGTGCGGGCGGATACGCCCACCACCGCCGCCGCCTCCTCCGCACGGCGGCCCGAGTCCAATATCGATAATGCCCTTGCTTGGAGGGTCTGGTGATCGCGCCGAGATCGGCCTGCCATGGGAGTCTCCAGCGAAGCGCGTTTCCGGTGAGAGCGGAGCCCGAACGGGGGTCCGCAAACAGTGGCGGCAGCGCCCCCGCCACACGCTGCCAGCTACATTATAGCACTCCCTGTCAAGGGGCGAGCGAAAAAACCCAGCAAATACCTGGCCTTTTATGGTGGCTGAGATTCGCCAAATCGCGCCGCGTTCGACGACACCGACCTCCGCCGCCGCGCCGTGCCCGCCACAGAAGCTGATTCGCACCCTCGCTTCGCGGCCGGCCGATGCGGGCCGCGCCGCAGCACACCACGGCGGCCGAATGGAACGGAAAGGGAACACGCGTGTGTTGACGACAGCACAAGGTTGTGCTACCGTTCACCGTACTGCCCTGTCGGAACGTCGTTTGAGGCCCCATTCGACAGACCCCAAGACCACAAGGAGACAAGAATGGCGGAAGTTCCGCACGAACGGCCGCGCGCTTCGGTCGGTCCGGTCGACTTCAGCAAACTCGCAGCCCGGCTCGAACTCGGCATCGGCCAGACTGCCCGTCTCTGCGGCGTCTCGATCCGCCAGCTCTCCTACTGGACCGACAAGGGCATCATCAAGCCTATCGAGCGCGGCAGCAGTCGCACCTACGACTACCCGGCAATCGTGAAGGTCTGCCTGATCAAGCAGGGCCTCGACCAGGGCTACAGCCTGGAGGGCGCGGTGGCCGAGGCGGATGCTTCCCTCGCAGAGCGCGACAAGGACCAGAAGAGGCTCGCAGCGATGCCCGAGCCGACACTTCGCAAGCACTTGCTCGAACGAGCGGACGGGGTACGCGAGTTCGCCGAGCGCATCCGCCGCGGCCTCCGCACCTATCGTGTCAGTGGCGACCTCGGAAGGCTGGTGGCATCCGTCACCGGGCTGGAGAAGCTGATCGCCTTCCTCGAGGCGAACCCATACACCGTGAACACCTCCCGACAGATCGCCCTGCGCGTCGGCAGGGAGTCCGAGGCAGTGCAGCAGGAGCTGGATCTGCTCGAACAGAGACGCTTCGTCCAGAAGATCAGCTACCCCGGAGCGGACGTCTACCGATACATACCGCCCCGCCAGCGCTGATCTGGCGCCGGAGCGGTTGAACAGCTACCTCACCTAGCCCTTAGGAGATTCGCATGGACCGGGTCAAGACTGGCATCGAAGGACTCGACGAGCTTCTCTTTGGCGGCCTCCTCCGGGGAGATGCCATGCTGGTCGCCGGCGCGCCCGGCACAGGCAAGACCAGCCTCGGCATGCAGTTCATCCACAGCGGCATCACCCGCTACCAGGAGCCGGGCATCTTCATCACCTTCGAGGAGTTCCCCGAGCGCATCTACCGCGACGCTACGAGCTTCGGTTGGGACTTCCGCGCACTCGAGGATCAGGGGAAGCTGAAGGTCCTCTTCACCTCCCCCGAAGTGCTTCAGCAGGACATCGTGCGGGACCATGGCCTCGTCAACGAGATGATCGCCGAGATCCGGGCCATGCGCGTCGTCGTCGACAGCGTAAGCAACCTCCACAACGCCGGACAGGACCCACGGCAGTTCCGCGACGCCGTCTATAGTCTGGTCAACGCCCTGAAGAGAGAGTCCCTCACCGCGATGCTTCTGCGAGAGCTCCGGGAGCATGAGGACATCGGAAGTGGCCCCGAGGAGTTCCTCGCCGACGGCCTCATCATGCTCAATCGCTCCTATGTGGCCGACCGCCATATGCGCTTCATCGAGGTCGTGAAGAGCCGCGGCTCACCTCACATCGCCATCCCAAGCCTCTTCACCATCGGCCAGGGCGGCATTCGCGTCCTTCCTCCTTTCCAAGAGCCCTTCTACCGCTTCGAAGAGGCCGTCTCGACCGGAATCCCGCAACTCGACGACCTCCTCGGCGGCGGCATCCCATACGGCGGCGTCTACCTGATGGAGGTCGACGCTGACACCCACCAGGACATCTTCGACGTCGGGTTCGCCAAAGAGGCGCTGGAGGCCGGCGACTCCTTCATTCGCGTCGCCGGAGACAGCAGACAGAGATCCCGCTGGCGAGCGTTGATGAAGGAAGCCGGCCAGGAGCAGTCCCTCCAGAAGGGACTCGACAGCGGCCGCGTCACTCTCCTCTGGGCCGGCGGCAGGGACGATGCGGAGCAGGCCTCCCCCCAGGCGCTCGGGGAGGAGATCAACCGCGCCTGTGCCCAGGCCGCCGGCGGCAACCTCCGCATCCAAGCGGACCTGTCCCGTCTCTTCGCGCTCCTGCCCCCAGAGCAGGCCAATGCCGCCTTCTCCAGCCTGACCGTCCTCTGCCAGGATACAAAGACCGTGGTCCTCGGCGTCGTAAGCCCCCGCACGGTCCCCCCCCAGCAGCTGGCCAAGCTCCGCACCGCGGCCGACGGGCTAGTCCGCGTCTGGACCGAAGGAAGCTACTCCTACCTGCAGGTGCTCAAGACCGTGAACTCCGCCCGCACCCCAGCCTACGCCACCATCCAGACGCCTCGCCCGCCGTTCATCGAGATCGTGCGCCGTTAGCCCGCCTGCCGCCCAGCTTGACTTTTGACACCCGGACCGATAGAATCAAAACAGCCTCGCGTGGGAGAAAGGCCAGCCCGGCGCCTCTCCGTAAGCCGGGCTCGGCGGCCTGTCCGCCGGCGGCGGACGGGCCGTTCGCGCGGGAGGAAAGAGAACATACATGCGCAGACACGTCCCCTTGATTGGCGTCATCTTCTTCGCGCTCGCCCTCGGCGGTTGCGGCCGCGAGAAGGAGACCGTCATTGCCCGGGTCAATCAGCACCCCATCACGCAGCGCCAGGTCTGGCGCGCCCTTGAAATGCAGGACAACGGCGACGCCGGCCGGATGGCCCTCGACCGACTCATCGTTCAAGAGCTGGCCCGTCAGGAGGCACGCAAGCGCGGCATCGAGGTGACCCGGGAGGAGATCCAGCGCCGTATCGAAGGGCAGAAAGACTACCGCCTCGCCTACACTGGAGAAGACTTCGAGACTTGGCTCGAGGGAGCCGGCCAGACAGAGGATGATCTCGCCAGCCGCCTCAGCCTTCAGATCCTCACTGCGAAGATCGTCCTGGACGAGGACGACCGCAAGCGTTACTTCGAGGAGAACTCGGACCGCCTGTCTGAACTCCCCCACAACAACGAGTCTGTCATCTTCCGCCAGATCGTTCTCGCCACCAAGGAGGAGGCCGAAGCGGTCTACCGGGAGCTGATCAGCGAAGACGCCGGCGCCACCGCCGACTTCGCGGAGATAGCCAAAGCTCGCTCCATCGATCCTCTTACGCGTGCTCGCGGCGGCATGGTCGGTTGGCTACTCAAGGGCAAGAGCGAAGACCAGGAGCTGGAGAAAGTGCTCTTCTCCCTGGGCGAAGGCGAGATCGGCGAGCCAGTGCCAATGGTGCTGCCCGCGGCTCCCGAAGTGGACGAGGAGAGCGGCGAGCAGCAGCCCGCATCCCAGCAACAACCCCCCCAGTGGTGGCGCATCGTCAAGGTCGAAAGATACATTCCGCCCCACGAAATCACCTACGAGGACAACGAAGACGTCATAGAGGACTGGATGCTGAGTGAGCCGCAGCGGCAGCTCGAACTCCACGAGTTCTACAGCTCGCTCCGCGCCCGCGCCGACATCAGCATCCTCTCCCCACACTACCGCTCCCTCGAAGAGATCTACCAGATGCAGCGGGATGCTCGTGACCGCCAACTGGCTGCCCCTGCAATCCCTGTTCCCGTATCCCCCGGAGGTTCACTCGACGCGCCAACCCCGGCCGAACCGGAGGCCGGTGCAGCCCCTGCCGACAGGTAGGCGATCACCGGCACACGCAGGCGCGCCCGGCGCACCGGACAGTTCCACCGGCTAGCTTGGCGCCGCCAACGCCGGAACTCTTAGACAGACGTCCGTAGGACCGATGAATAGCAGCGCCCCTTCGACAGAAGACGCGCAGTTCTCGAACTTGGTCGCCCTGATGGCACGGCTCCGAGGCCCGGAGGGCTGTCCCTGGGACCGAGAGCAGGACCATCGCTCACTGCGCCACTGCCTCCTCGAGGAGACGTACGAGGTGCTCGAGGCGGTTGACTGCGCCGACCCCGGCGCGCTCTGCCAGGAGCTAGGGGACGTGCTCCTCCAGGTGCTGTTCCACGCTCAGCTCGCGGCCGAGGCCGGCCAGTTCAACATCAGCGACGTCCTCCAGGGACTCCACGACAAACTTGTGCATCGCCATCCCCACGTCTTCGGCGACGAATCCATCGAGACGGCGGAGGGAGTTCTCCGCCGATGGCAGTCCCTCAAGCACGAGGAACGCGCCGAGGCCGAAGACGGCACGAGCCCGATGATGGACGTGCCCAAGGCGCTGCCGGCCCTGTCCCGGGCACAGGTCGTCCAGCGGAGGGCGGCCCGGGCCGGCCCGGCGCCCAGCGCCCAAGACGCGGCCGGCGCCGTGCGCGAGGCGCTGGAACAGCTTGCGCGTGAGGACATCGACGCGCAGGAGGCACAGGCTGTGTGCGGGGCGATGTTGCTGGCGGCGGTCGATCTTGCGCGCATTGCCGGTGTGGACGCAGAGCAGGCGCTGCGGGAGCGGGTCAATACGCGCATATCCGAGTTGGGCGGCCACGGTCGCTCTCCCGAGGCTCCCGCGGGAGCGGGGCGCGACTGAGGCGGTCCGCGGCGATATTGAGACACATGGGTATTGCAGAGGGACAATCGTCCCCTTCACCTATGGGTAGAACTGTAGAAACGAGGGACTGAAAGGAGCTGTCTGACCGTGCCTAGGAAGTCTACGAAGAAGAAGGCTGCAAAGAAAACCCCGAAGAGAGTCTACCTCTTCCACCAGGGCAACAAGGAGATGAGAGACCTGCTCGGCGGCAAGGGCGCCAACCTCGCCGAGATGAGCAACCTCGGCCTCCCCGTCCCCTCTGGCTTCACCATCACCACTGAAGCCTGCATCGACTACCTCAGCAAGAAGCGCATGCCGGCCGGGCTGATGGAGGGAGTCAGGGCCGCCATGAAGAAGGTCGAGAAAGAGACCGGCAAGGGGTTCGGCGATCCGAGCAACCCGCTGCTGGTATCCGTGCGCTCGGGCGCGAAGATGTCCATGCCCGGCATGATGGACACCATCCTCAACCTCGGCCTCAACGACCGCACCCTCCAGGGCATCATTGCGCTCACCGGCAATGAGCGCTTCGCCTATGACGCCTACCGCCGCTTCATCATGATGTTCTCCTCGGTAGCCCTGCATATCGAGCGCGCCAACTTCGAGAAGATGCTCAACGCGATGAAGAAGAAGCGCCGCGTCAAACAGGACACGGACTTGTCTGCCGACGACCTCAAGGAGCTGGTCAAGCAGTACAAGGCCTTCTTCAAGCGTCGGATGAAGCGTGACTTCCCCACCGACCCCATGGAGCAGCTCGAAACTTCCATCCGCGCCGTCTTCGGCTCCTGGAATATCCCCCGCGCCGTCGCCTATCGCAACTTCTACAAGATCCCGCACGACCTCGGCACGGCCGTCAACGTCCAGACCATGGTCTTCGGCAACATGGGCGACGACTCCGGCACCGGCGTTGCCTTCACCCGCGACGTCGCCACCGGCGAGAAGAAGACCTACGGCGAGTTCCTCATGAACGCGCAGGGCGAGGACGTAGTCGCGGGTGTCCGCACACCCATCGAGATCGCTCAGATGAAGCGCGATAACCCGAGGATCTACCGGGAGTTCGTCCGCCTCGCCACCCGCATCGAGAAGCACTACAAGGACGCCATGGACATCGAGTTCACCATCGAGCGCGGCAAGCTCTACATCCTCCAGTGCCGCGTCGGCAAGCGCACCGCCCGCGCCGCCGTCCGCATCGCGGTCGAGATGGTGAAGGAGCGGCTCATCACCAAGGACGAAGCCGTCATGCGGGTGGAGCCCGACCAGATCAACCAGCTTCTCCTCCCCGGCTTCGACCCGAAGGAGAAGGATCTCGCCGCCAAGGAAGGCCGCCTCCTCGCCAAGGGCCTCAACGCTTCCCCGGGCGCGGCCAGCGGCGCCGCCGTGTTCAATGCCGACCGCGCCGAAGAGCACGGCCATGCCGGGGCCGCCGTGGTGCTCGTCCGCCCCGAGACCACTCCCGACGACGTCCATGGCATGCTCGCCTCCAAGGGCATCCTCACCGCCCGCGGCGGGTCCACCAGCCACGCCGCCGTCGTTGCCCGCGGCCTGGGCCTGCCTTGCGTCGCCGGCTGTGAGGCGATCCGAGTGGACGAGGCCGCGCACCGGCTCACCGTGGACGGCAAGGTGCTGAAGGAGATGGAGCCGATCTCAATAGACGGTACCACCGGCGAGGTGTTCGCCGGCCTCATCCCGACCATCGTGCCGAACCTCGCCAAGGAGAAGGAGTTGACCACCCTCCTGAGCTGGGCGGACGACATCCGCCGGCTCGAGGTGTGGGCCAATGCCGACTATCCGCGTGACGCCAAGCGCGCCCGCAGCTTCGGCGCACAGGGCATCGGGCTTTGCCGCACCGAGCATATGTTCATGGAAACCGAACGCCTGCCCATTGTCCAGCGCATGATCCTAGCCCACAGCAGCGAGGAGCGAAGGGCCGCCCTCAAGAAATTGCTGCCCTTGCAGCGCAAGGACTTCGCCGGTCTCTTCCGAGCCATGGACGGCCTCCCCGTTGTCATTCGGCTGATCGATCCGCCGCTCCACGAGTTCCTCCCCTCCTACGAGGAGCTGCTCGTAGACATCGCTCGACTGGAGATCAAGTCGCCCACCTCGCGCAAGCTCAAGGGCCTCCGCAAGATGCTCGAGGAGGTCGAGGGCATGCGCGAGCTCAACCCCATGCTCGGCACCCGCGGTTGCCGCCTCAGCATCATGATGCCCGAGATCGTCGAGATGCAGACGCGCGCCATCATGGAGGCGGCCTGCCAGTGCGCGAAGGCCGGCGTTGATGTCCACGTGAAGATCATGGTGCCCCTCATCGGCCACGTCAACGAGTTCACCTACGTCCGCGACCGGCTCCAGCCGGTCGCCAAGCAGGTCATCAAGGAGAAGGGCGTCAAGGTCGACTACAAGATCGGCACCATGATCGAGATCCCTCGGGCCGCACTCACCGCCGACGAGGTCGCGGAGCAGGCCGAGTTCTTCTCCTTCGGCACCAACGACCTCACGCAGACCTGCTTCGGGTACTCCCGCGATGACGTGGAGGGCAAGTTCCTGCTGAAGTATGTCGAGGAGAAGATCCTCCCGGAGAACCCGTTCCAGACGATCGACCCGGAGGGTGTCGGCAAGCTGGTCGAGATCGCGGTGAAGCTCGGACGCAAGGCCCGCAAGAACCTCGAGGTCGGCATCTGCGGCGAGCACGGCGGCGATCCGCGCTCGGTCGAGTTCTGCCACAAGGTCGGGCTCGACTACGTGAGCTGCTCGCCCTTCCGAGTGCCCATCGCTCGCCTCGCCGCCGCCCAGGCCGTCGTCAAAGACAAAGTCGCCATCAGCGACTCGCGCTGAACAACAACAGACTCGCCCCTGTTGCTTCGGTAGTTGTACTGCCGAAGCGGGTGCGCATCCCCTTGCTTCGGTAGCGTGTGGCTAGGCCCGCCTTGAGGCGTGCCGCCACCCCGGTCCGCCGCAGGAGGACTTGCGGGCCGCCGAAGCCCACGGGACGGAACCGAGCCGCGGGGCAGGACTCACTCCTGCCCCGCCTCCATTAGCTCAGGAGCACTGGCGGTCTTCGCCTTTCTCCCTCTGCACGCGCATTTCCGTGCTCGAACCAGGGGTCATGCGAGTCCACCTGGAACACACAGGCCAGTTGGGTCAGATGCCTGGCGCCCGGACGCGGACGGTACCAGAGCGGTTAGGGAATTGGCCAAGGTATGAGCGAGCCGGAGCGCGTGGCGCTTGGCGGGCACAGTCAGGCGTCCAGATTGAAGGTGTTCCTTACCGGCGCGAGCGGCAGGGTCGGCCGCGTGCTTGTGCCGGCGTTCCAGGAATTGTACGAGCTGCGAACGCTC
>JALGTG010000126.1 GCA_029821495.1 Candidatus Hebobacteria bacterium | reverse complement strand
GCCGGCGAGCCGCGCCACCGCGACCAGGTCTCTTTCGCTCAGCCCGGGGACGTAGACCGAGTTGACCTTGACGAGCAATCCGGCGCTCACTGCGGCTTCCAGCCCGCGCCACTGGCGTGCGAGGATTTCACTCGCCGCTTCGCGCCCGGGGACGCGCTCTCCGCCGAGTTCGGCCCAAGCGTAGAGCTTGGCCGCGGTAGCCGCAGAGGTGGTGTTGATGGTGATTGTGAGCGCGCGCAGACCAACGTCTAGTAGACGCGGCAGGGCCTCCTCCAGGTTGAGGCCGTTGGTGCTGAGGCAGAGGACCAGGTCCGGGTGAGCCGCGTGCACCAGGCGTAAGGTCTCGAAGGTCTCCGGGCTTGCCAGGGGCTCAGCCGGTCCAGCTATCCCCACCACATGAAGCCAGCCCAGCCGCCTGATGGCGTCCACGCGAGCGGCCGCGTCATCGGGCGAGATCAGCCGCTCGGCGCTTCCAGGCCCACCAATGGCCCTGGCCTTGGGTCCTATGGTGCGCTCACAGAAGTTGCACCCCAAGTTACAGCGAGCCGCCACGGGCAGGTGGATCCGCCCGTAGCGCAGCCCGGCCGCCTCCGTGTAGCAGGGGTGAGTAGTCGCAAGAGCGACGGCAGTCCTCTCAGAGTCCACTGTCATTCTGTCACGCGTTGACCAGTCGGAAGTTCACCTTGAAACTGATGGTCATTGGTACTGTCTCTCCGTCCTTAAGTGCTGGCGAGAACCTTGCTCTTCTCACGTGCGCCACGGCCGCGTCATCGAGCGCAGAGTGGCCGGAGGAACGCGCAACGCGTACCCCCTGTGGTCGGCCCGCCGCGCTCACGGCGAGCCGGAGGACGACGGTGCCCTCTATGCCCTGCTGCCGGGCCTGCTCGGGATAGGGCGGGTCGGTCCAGTTCAGCACCCTAGGCGGCCGGCTCGGGCCCCTTGGCTTCGGCGGCTCCGGCTGCGGCTGCTCGACGGGAGCCGGGAGAGAACCGCTTGTGGTCTGGCCACCGCCTTCTGGCTCTGTGCCAAAGGGGCCGATCCCGGTGGCCGTACCTGTCCCGCCCAAGCCGAAGACGCCCGGAGCACCGGGCGTGATCTCATCAGCACGGCCGAAGATCTCCGCAGTCGCAATGACCGGCGCTGCAACTTGTGACGACCTTACCACGGCTTCTTCAGGTATGGTGGGCCGCTCCACTGTGATCTCAGCTGGTGCCTGCGGATACTGGTCTACCACTTCGTCGGGAAGAACCACCTGCCCGACCGCGGGTGCGGCGGGCGGCCGATCCGCCTGCGGCTTCTCCACAATCACCGCCGGCTTGGACGGGGGTCTTGGCTTTATCGGCGGGGGAGGCGGCGGAGGCTCCGTTGCCTTGCTCAGCTTCAAGTTTATCCGCGGCTGTGGATCGGGGCACAGCTTGGGGCAGACAACTGCGCCGACGTTACAGACACAGGAGCCCCAGCGGTGGGCCGCGTAGACGCCGCCCGTGTGCAGAATGAGCGAGATGAGAAGCGCGACCACCAGCACATGATCCGTGCGGGTGCTTGACTGCCATACCGGTATGAGGTGGGCTCTCTGCATGTTGTCCTCCCTGCTAGCCGGTGTCCGATCGCTCCTCGGGCTCCTCTGTCGCCAGCGAGACGTGGCGGAGGCCAACCAAGCGAGCGCTGTCCATGATCCAGATTATCTGCCCGTAGGCGGCCTCTCGGTCGCCTCGCACGACCACCAGCTTCCGGTCGCTCTCGACTCTTCGCGCGGCATCCATCAGCGCCTGGGTCAACCGGTCAGCGGAGACGGACTGGCCTTCCACAAACAGGTGGCCCTCCCTGTTGACGATGACGGTGATCTCGCCATTGCCGCGAGTCGCTCTTTCACTTGATACGGCCGGAGGAAGATCTACCTCCATGGCGGGTTCCGTGACGAAGAAGGTGGCCGTGACCATGAAGATGATGAGCAGTACGAGCATCACATCGGTGAGGGGCGTGATGTTGATTTCGGCGATGATACTGTCATTCGTGCCTTGTCTCTCCATGGCCATGTCACACCTCTGGGGCAACTAGATTCAGCATCTCCGAAGCTACGATCTCAGCACGGCGAGAGAGCCTGCCCTGCCACACGATGAACAAGTTGTAGACGATCACCGCGCTTATTGCCACGCAGAGACCGGCCGCGGTGGCGATGAGCGCCTCGGAGATGCCGGCCGCGACGACCGCGGGCCCGGCGGCACCCACTTGGCCGATATCCCGGAAGGCGCGGATGATCCCCAGAACAGTCCCGAACAGGCCTATGAACGGGGAGATGTTCCCGATGGTTCCCACGATGCCGAGGTGAGCACTGAGCCGCAGGTTCTCGGCCGACAGAGTGGCCCGCAGCTCATCCTCAAGTGCCACTCTCGACCGCCCCTTACCCGCGATTGCCACACCCGCCACCCGCGTCGCGGGAGCTGGCTCGTCGGGCCACACCGGTCCCGGATTGCCACTCTTGGCCAGCGCGGCCCTCGCCCGAGAGAGCACTGCCTGAGGGTCACGGTCTGCGCGGGAGAATCGCCACAGGCGTTCGATGAGAATGGTGACTGTGAGGAGCGAGCACAGACCTAGGGGGTACATCACGACTCCGCCTTGCTTGAGCAGTTCCCACATGAGTATTACTCCTTAGGTGTTATCGGTGCTAGTGTACCCAGCCGGCCTAGCTTGCGGCCGCCCGCGACGCATGCCGGCGTAGATAGGCAGACCCGAGAGCAGGAAGCCGGCCAGCCAGAGCAAGTCGGCCGGGGTGTGAGCCAAATGGTTCACTGCCAGGCCCAGGGATGAAAGACAGAAGATGGCCGGGACCCAGGGGTATCCCCAGGTGCGGTATGGTCGATCGAGATCGGGTCGCCGACGCAGGATGAACACCGCGGCGCCGGTGACGGCCGACAACAGCCAGATGACAAGCACGGTGAAAGCCAGGATGCGGCCCAGGGTGGAGCTCAGGACGATGATGCAGGCCCAGACTGCCTGCGCGGCGATAGCCGCCACCGGCACCCGTGTCACGTGATGCACCGCACCGACCGCGGCAGGGAATAGACCATCTCTTGCCATTGCATAGTAGATCCTCGGCCCCACCATAATGGTGGCGTTGAGGGATCCAAGGATGCAGATGAGGATCGCGACACTGACGAGTCCGGAGAGGCCCGAGCCCAGCAGTTGTGCGACTACATCGCGCGTGACATTGCCCGAGGTCGCCATGCCTGTGACTGACATCCCATAGAACAAGCCCAGATTGAAGAGAAGGTAGAGGCCTACCACCAGCAGAGTGCCAATGGCAAGAGACCTTGGCACATTACGCTGTGGTTGCTTCACCTCGGCCGCCATGTAAGTGGCTGCGTCCCACCCCAGATAGGCAAAGGAGACCCCGATGAGGGCGGCCCCCATACCGCTCGCCACGCTCCCGCCGGGCGCGCCGACAGCAGCGAAGTTGCCCCAGTCGCCGCGGCCGGACAGGAGACCGAAACCTGTGATGCCCAACAGCGCGGCGATCTTGAGCGCGGTGAGGAAGTTCTGTGCGCCGCTGCCTGCACGCAGCCCGAGGGCGTTGATAAGCGAAAGCCCGAGGATCACTCCCACCGCAATCAGATGGGTCGAGGTCAGGGCCCAGTCCCGCCCAAGGATGTGTACGGCGATGAGTGAATCGCCGCTCGCAACGTATGGCAGATAGGCCACCAGCCCCAGAGCCACGAAGGCAATAGACCCGGGAAAGGATGCAATGAAGGAGAGCCAACCGTCGAGGAAGCCGACGAGTGGCCCGTATGCCTCGCGCAGGTAGGTGTAGTGGCCGCCGGCGCGGGGAAGAGCGGCTCCCAGCTCGGCATAGGTGAGCGCGCCGCTCAGAGCCAGTGCGCCCCCGAGCAACCAGGCGAGGATGACCAGCCAGGCCGAGGAAAGGGCCCCGGCGATCTGCCCGGTGGTGAGGAAGATGCCGCTCCCCACCATGCTGCCCACGACGAGAAGAACGCAGTCGGGGAGACCCAGGCCGCGCTCCAGGCAAGCGGCCTGCGTGCTCGTCTGGGCCCCTCGCTGCTCGGACGCGGAGGCGTGTTGGGCGGCGGGCGGCGTCACTTTCTGATCTCGACCCAACGCCCGCCCTCGTCTATTACGTTGTAGTTGGGAATGCCCGTGCGAGTCATAAGCGTTTCGAAGCTCTGGACCGGGAACGGGAAGATGGAGTTCTCTCGGGTCTGCCCCGGTCCCCAGCCCAGGGCGGTCCCGGGCGCAACGCCCTGCGGATACAGCTTGAGGGCATCTTCGGTCGGAGTGTAGCGCCCCATGCCGCCGCCGAGGAAAGCCACACCCCCCGGCTTCAGAACGCGGTAGGCCTCTTGCACTGCCAGCGCGTGATCTCGGAGGAACGGGAGGGTGCCGCGGGAGATGATGAGGTTGGCGCAGTTGTCGGGGAAGGGCAGGCTGTGGGCGTCCGCGCACACGAAGTGAAGCCGGTCGGCCAGACCGGCCTCGGCCGCGTGGCGCCGAGCAATCTCGGTGCACTCGGGTTCGATGTCGAGACCCGTCACATCGAGGCGAGTCATCCGAGCGAGGGTCGCTGTCATCTGCCCGGGACCACACCCGATGTCGAGAGCAAGTCCCTCAACGATGCCGTAGTCGTCGATCACCTGCTGGCAGACATTCTCGTAGACCTTCTGGAAGCGCCGGGCGGCGAACTCGTCATACCAGGCGGCATCGCTGCCGTCGTCGGTCATGAGGCCGTGCTTGAGGAAGATGTCCTGGGCAGTGAGGCTGTCGCTGAGGAAGTCCACGAGCTGCTGAGCGGCCTCCGGCTCATCCGCGCCGGGCGTGACGAAGGCGGTGATAGGCGCGCAGGCCTGATCTCCTACCTCTGAGCGCGGGAGGCGGATGACAGCGAAGTTGCGTGGGTCGGCGGCGGCGAACGTGTCCCAGGCGAGCACCGCGTCGATCTCGCCATTGGCCAATAGGTCCATCATCTGGTCGGCGTCGCGGAGCCACACGGCCATGACGTCGAGGCTGACGTCGGGGTCGCGGCAGAGGGAGGGGGCAAACTCCTCGATACGCTCTCGCAGCACGGTGAGGCTTGCCACCTTCACGTCGGGCCGCAGGATGTCGGCGAGCGCCGTGATTCCTCTGGGGTCTCCCGGCGGAAGGATGATCGCCATACGCCGACAGAAGATCCGCTTGCCGGTCTCGGGCCTGACCCAGCCTCTGTCAGAGAACAACTTGGAGGAGTTGTTGCAGGGGGGGACGATGACATCCATCTGCCCCTCTTCGGCTATCCGTAGGGCACCGGGCGGGACGGAGACGCAGTGGACTCGAACCTGGTGGCCCGACTCGGACACGAAGGCTGCGGCCGCCTCACAGACAGCAGCTTGGAAGTGGTCGGGGGCTCCGAGATCGAGGGATGCTCCCGCGCCGGGCTGAGCTGCGGCGGCCACCAGGGCCGCCGCAGCCAGCACGGCAAGACAAGTAGCGTATGTTGGATGGAGCAGTTGTCGCTGCATTGGCTGTCTCTTCACTACTTCGTCAGAATGCCACGCTGTAGCTCAGCAGGTAGTTCCGGCCCGGCCGTGGGAAGGCAGGCATGGTCTCGTAGTCAGTGTCGAGCAGATTGTCAACGAAGAGGGACACCTCTCCCCTACCAAGCGGTCGGGCCAACCTGATGTCGAACACAAGGAAGCTATCCACAGGCATGGCGTACTTCATCAGCCGGTTCAGCGCCATATAGTCACCGGAGTACTTGGCGCTCAGTGCGAAGCGAGTCTCGCCTCGGCTTCCTCGGATGCCGGCTGCGGCGATGTGCTTTGGCGGCTCGGCGATGGTCAGGTAGAGGGGCCCCGGCATGAACGGCTGATTGCTGTTCGTGACGTCCTCCCGCAGGTAGGTGTAGTTGGCGAACCATCGCAGATTCTCGTTCACCTGCCGGTCGTAGGCCAACTCAGCGCCCCATGTGGTCAGGTCCTCAGCCTTGCTGATGAAAGCGGTGGGCCCGATCTCACCGGGAGGGTCGTTGTAGAGGATGCGCGCGTTCTCGGTCTTGGACCAGAATGCGTTGAGCCCGACCCGAGATCGCTCATCCGGCCGCAGGGTCCATCCCGTCTCAGCACTTAGGGTCTGCGCCTCAGCGGGCACTATGCTGCGTTGGATATCACCGTCGGTTGGCATCGGGTGCTCCAAGCCGGTGCCGAGGTGGAAGTGCCAAGTGGCACTGCTGCTCAGGTCGGCCTCTACGCCTCCGGAGTACGTAAGCGCGGGGTCGTATCCCGTGGGGTCGTCATATCTCGCCCCCAGGCTGGCTCGCAGATTGCTGCGCAGCGGAACCGTCTGCGACCAGAAGAGGCTCTTGGTCTTGCGCTCTTGTGAGACCGTCAGCACCTTGGGCCTCGGGAGCGGTCCCGTCCTCCCGATGTACGTGGTGTCGAGCGTGTCGGACGTGATCTTGGACCACTGGATGCCCGCGCGCGTCATCCGGCCGTCTTCCTTGCGGACGCTGTAGCGCAGATCGGCGCCCAAGTCGTCCTCGCTCTCGATCCAATCCCGCTTCACAGTGCCGAAGCTGGCGTTCGTATACAGGTCGGTCGCGAAGTCGCGATCTCGCCGATACAGCACGACATCCAGCGTCGTCTCATCATCAAGTGCCTTGCTGTAGACCAGGTTGACGAACTCCTCATCCCAGGGATCGATCCGCCAGTAGCGAGGGGGAACGATGGAGAAGTCCTGGCTTAGGTCGATTGTCCGTCGCCCCTCCAGGCTGAAGTAGTCGAGCAGGAGCTTGGAACCGTCCGGCTGGTTATACACGAGCTTGGTGAAGACGTCGGCAAACCGCTTCTCTCCCAGAGGCAGGTGAGACTCGGCGAAATCGGTGCCGGCATGGACGAGGTAGGCCAGACGTCCGTCGTTCACACCGGCGGTGAGTTGGCTCCGTGCCTGCTGGTAGGAGCCGTAGGTGGCGGTGGCGCTGGCGCTGGCCTCCTCGCCTTTCTCGGGCTCCTTGGTGACGATGTTGACCACTGCGCCCGTCGCGGCTGTCGCTCCATAGACGACAGTGCCAGCGGAGCGAATCACGTCGATGCGCTCGATGATCTCAGCAGGCAAGGTGTAAAGAATGCGGCCAGCGAAGCCGGCCTCCTTGCCGCCCGCTCCACCGCCGAGGCCGGTGTATCCCTCTCGCGCGATCGGGATGCCGTCCAGTAGTACGAGCCGCGGCGCGGTGCCGCGGATGGAGAGGCGGTTCTCATACCGCGCCCCCTGGTGTCGGACGAACACCGAAGGTGTCAGGTCGATCGCCTCCATTACCGTCTGCGCGCCAGCATCTTCGATGTCCTGGGCATCTACTTCGATTACCGCCTCGCCCGGTGTGGGAGAGATCGAGAGAAGACCCTCCCGCACGCCGACCACCTCGACCTCGATCTCCGGCACGTCCTCCTCAGGTGCGTTCGTCTCGTCCTCGGCGGGCCGTGGCGCGACGATGGCAGTTTCGCTAACCGGGTCCTCTGTCTGAGCAGAACTGACCTGCGCCATAGCCACTAGCGAAACGACCGCGAGACCCCCGAGGAGCCCAAAGCGCCCTCTGAGCCACATTGCTGACCTCCTACGTGCTGCAGTATCTTCCCTATAGATGTAACTCACAACTATTACGAAGTATGAACGAGAACGCGAAATATCCTTGAACAAGTGCGTTTACGCGCGCTGGGACAGTTCCACGCGTAGTGCCCCGAACCCGAGGTCGAGCCCGTTCCCCCCAAGCTCAAGGGCTGGTTCGCCATGCAGCGATCTCACCTCATCCTCTCGGAGACTGACGCGATGTTGACATCGTCGCAGGCGACGCTGGGAGTGACTCCGGCCCAGGCGCGACCACATCTCGTCCGGCGGGGGACAAGCGATAGCC
>JALGTG010000313.1 GCA_029821495.1 Candidatus Hebobacteria bacterium | reverse complement strand
ACCTTGCGCCACTCCGGCAGTAGAACTACCGAGGCAACGGATGCTGGTATGACGAGTCCACCGCATGTCACGACTGCTGCTGTGAGAGAACGACTGATTGACGGCTATTGAGGGACTCCATGCCTAGTCTGAGGTGCGACCACACCTTAGGGTTTACACGCCGGGATGCTCTCCTTCTTGCGTGCGCTGTGCCTTGGCATTCTCATTCTCTGCTCCTGGCTCGTGATAAGCGATCCTGAGGCCCTAAGAGAAGTGTTACCATTGGATCTGATCATCGGACCCCCTGAGCTACGTACATACGACCAACTGAAGCCCGGGATGACACAGGGCGAAGTGCATCCGCGCGAGCGCCCCACCCGGGCCGCGCCCTCCGGAGGTGTGTTCACCTACGCGAATCCATCCTGGACTGCTGGGTGCTACGTGATCTTCAACGAGACAGGCCGAGTCGAAGAAGTGGTGGTGGTCGCCTGGGACTAACGCGCGCCGGGTCAAGCTGTCCCAAGGCAGAGCTCCGCACAGGTACCACCTACTCCTCGGACATCGAGAACCGGATGACCAAGGTGCACCTGTCCGGCGGCACCATCAACACCATGACCTATGCAGGTGATCCACCGTCAGCCAACCCCAAACGCGAGTGAGTTGAGTCTAGGCGGAGAGCTTGCCCTGAGCGTAGTCGAACGGGCCGGCCAGTCCCCCCAGGCGCGGCTCCGCCCGGCAGAGCCTGCCCTGAGCGCAGTCGAACGGGCATCTGCCGGGCACATCGCCCATCCCTTACAGCCGTCTCCCGTCTAGCCGACTCCCGCGCCCCCTGGTCCGGTTACTCCGACAACCTCGGATACATCTTGTCGTCGAACCCAACGTAAGCGCTATTGTTGTCGAGACTCAGCCGCACCGCTTCGTTGACCGCCACCCCGATCAACGCCTGCCTCGGCAGCGGCCGCTGGCCGGCCTCCCACTCCTTCAGCTTCCCCTCGCGGTGACCCCGCGCATCGGCCTCCGACATCCCCTCCGTCACCACGTGCAGTTCATAGATATCGCGCAGCCACCGCGAGATGCTCTCGAAGCCATAGCCCACATACTCGACCGTGTCGTCATCCTCCCACCCGTCGTAATGCCGGAAGAAGTTGGGGTTGACCTGCTCGAAACCCTTCTCATCCGTGACGATGTGCAGGTTGCGAAACTTGTGGTCGGCCCAGTACTCCCCCTTCGTCCCGCTGATCTGCAGGCCCTGATTCGTCATCGCCGAGTTCTTCTCCGAGCACACCCACGACGTCTGGATCCACAGCACCGACCCGTCCTCCCACTCGATCGCCGCCTGCACCGCGTCGTACGCGTCGCTGCCCTTTGTTGGCAGGAACTTCTTCTGCCCCCAGGCCGCCACCCGCTTCGGCCTCAGCCCCGTGATGAAGTAATAGACATCAACGTAGTGCACCCCCACATACTCGAACGGGCTCGACTCGTGCGCCCACAGCCGAAAGCGGTCCAGCGGCATGTACTTCGGCTCTTCGATCCACGCGTGACCGTGCAGCATCTCCCCCAAGTCCCCCCGACGCACCCGGTACCGCGCCAGCCTCACCGCGCGGTCCATCCGCTTGTGGTAGTCCGTGGCTACATAGGCCTTGCGCTTCTCCGCCGCCGCGATCACCCTGTGCGCCTCCTCCACCTTCAGACACAGCGGCTTCATCACAATCACATCGTGCCCCGCCTCAATCGCCTCCAGCGTCATCTCCGTGTGCAGATGATCCGGCGTCGCGACCATCACCACGCCCGGCCTCTCCATCCCGGACAGCGCCTCCCGATAGCTGTCCGGCCGGCTTTCCTCCTCCCCCTCCCGCGGATCGGGGCGCCCCGCGAAATCCTCCCCCGGAAACGCCCGCCGGCACTCAGCGATCGTTCGGCCCCGCCGACTCGCCACCGCGATCTCTCCCACGATCCCCCGCCGACGCTCCTGAAACAGCGTCGGCAGCACCACCTCCCGGCTGATCATCCCACCTCCGATCAGCAGAACATTCAGCCGCTCATCCCAGCTCATCGCGCGCCTCCTCAATCGCCTCCCGCAGCACCCCCAGACCCTCAACCGCCGCCTCCGCCGGCGTCACTAAGGGCGGCGCGATCTTCACCGTCGCGCCGCCAAACCCAACCGGGTGGAACATCAGCAGCCCCTTCTCCACACACCGATCCACAACCGCCTCTGCAAGCTTGCCATCCGGCTCGATCCCGCCCGGCTTCACCATATGCAGACCCGCTACCATGCCTCTCCCCATCGCCGCCCCGCAGACACCGCTGTTCTTCTCCCGGATCTCTCGCAGTCCGCCCTGCAGCACCTCCCCCACCTTCGCCGCCTTCTCCGCCAGCCGCTCCCCCACGATGATCTCCAGATTCGCCAGCGCCGCGGCCGCACACACCGGATTCCCCGTGTGCGTGCTCGTCATACTCCCGGGCGGATACTGGTCCATCAGATCCCCCCGCCCGATCACCGCCGACAGCGGCAGACCGCTCGTGATCCCC
>JALGTG010000312.1 GCA_029821495.1 Candidatus Hebobacteria bacterium | reverse complement strand
TCCTCGGCATAGCCGTCGGCGCCGATCTCATCGGCGAACTGCTGTGTGACGGGAGCACCGCCGACGATGACGCGATACTCGCCTCGGACTCCGTCCGCCGTCAGAAGGTCGAGCAGTTCGCTCATACGTCCCATGGTAGTGGTCATCAGGGATGACATGGCGATGATGTCCGCGCCGCACTGCGCAGCGGCCTGGGCGAACCTGGCCACTTCCACGTCGCGGCCGAGGTCCTGCACCTGGAAGCCGGCGGCCTTGAGCATGACGGCGACCAGGGACTTCCCAAGCGTATGTATGTCGCCCTCGACGACACCGATGACCACGGTGCCCTTTTGGTCACCAACGCCTTCGGGCCGGCGGAGCGCAGGCTCGAGCACGTGCATCGCGGCCCCGAATGCGTCGGCCGCGATGAGGAGGTCGGGGACGAAAATGTCGAGCCGCTGGAACTGCTCGCCGAGCCATACCGAGGTCGAGAAGCACCCGGGCGCCCTGTGCAGCGCCGTCCTCGTCGCCGCCCACGACGGCTTGTTCAAGTTTGGAGATGGCAGCGGGAGCGTCCACAGCACGTCTCCTCATGATCGCTGAGATGGCGTGCCATCCTACGGTTCTCTGGCCGCGGCTATCATGGCTTGAAGATGCTCGATGGGGAAGCCGCGGTGGATAGAGCAGGAGGGCATGAGGATGAAGCTGGCGTCATCTCCGATGTGGGCGAGCAACGCCGCCGAGGATGCACACGCGATCCCCCCAGCGCCGCCTTCCCACGACAAGATCGTTCTGTTCGCCGAACTGAAACCCCGCGATGCCGCTGTCTACTGCGGCATCCACGAGCGGCCAGAAGCGCTCCTCGGTGAACGGCCCGTGGGGATGGAAGACGACGGGAGCGCCGCGCTGGTCTGCGGCAGCGACGATTCTGGCGAGGCCGGGGATGGTGTACTCGAGATACTGCTCCGGCCGGATGACGCCGGGGCCATCGGAGGCGGCCGCGATGAAGATGAAGTGCGCACCGGCGTCCAGGAGGGCACTGACGTGCTCGCAGGCCAGAGTCACGGCGAAGTCTACGGCCGCCCGAGCGGCGGATGGATCGCGGACCATGTCGGATAGCAGGTCGGCCAGCCCGCGAAGAAGCCCTGCCTTGGTGACCGGGCCCCGGCATGGGCCACAGCGTCGGGCCGAGAGAACGGGGGCTCGACCACATAGGGAACGCCTCGCTCGGGGAACTCAACGCGGCCGCCGAGGACGTCCGCGTCGAGTCCAAGGTCATGGATGCTGCCGACGACGCAGTCGTGACCGAGGAGGCGCTGGGTCTCGATGATGCAGCGGGCCGATTTCTCGGCGTGGTAGCCGCCATCGGGTCCGCCGGTGCAGACTTCCGGCGTTGTGAAGTCACAGACGTCCAGGCCGAGGGTGAGATCGCGGAGGAAGACGGGCACGCGGTCCGCTTGCTCTCGGCGCAGGGCAGCCTCGACGCGCTGGCGGGAGGTCACTGCTGGGTCTCCTGGGTCAGAACCAGACCTGGTACTGGGCGATGAACTTGTCGTTGTCCGTCTCGTTCTGTGCCTCGCGGTTCCACACGTAGTTGAAGCGAATCATCTCCTGGCAGCGGTGTTTGCCGTAGCGGCTGCCCCTGATGTGATAGTTGAGGCCGAGGGTATAGGCGGTGAGGTCGTACTGGTCCCTAACGGCGCGATTGGCATCGAACTCGTGATAGCCGAGGACCGCCTCAAGCTTGTCGTTTCTCCCCGCATAGGGCAGGAAGTGGTGGAGGTAGAGGTAGTAGCCGTCCGCAGTAACGGCCGTGTCGTTCCCCGGGTCAATGCTGGACCTGATGTACTCGGCCCACACGGATGACCGGCCATTGGTCCACTGGAGATCGGCCTCCCAGGCGGTCTCATCCACCTCGGCCGCGGTGTAGGCGGCGAGCAAGCCGTAGGGGTCGCCGTTCTTCTTCAGGAAGCGGGCCTGGTAGGGGCTGAAGTCGGTGTCGGAGTTGGCGGAGACGGCCACCCCTACATCTAGCTGGGGGGTCGGCTTCGCCTTCAGGCGGCCGATCCACAGGTAGCCGCCGTTGGGATTGGCGAGATACTTGCCGCTCCCATTGCCCACAAACAGCTCATAGCCGAGGCTGCCTGGCAGGGGCCGCTTGCTCTTCAGCATCATGCCGATGTCCTTGTCCGGGGGCAGGAAGTCGCTCACAGCCGCCCGGTCCGTGCACAGCAGGTAGGCGTCTGAGTAAGCGATCTCAAAACCGAAGGTGGTCTGCAATTGCCCCACGATCAGATCGGCGAAGTCCCAGCCATGCCACTCCATCTGGGCCACGTGCAGGTTCGGATTCGTGTGGCCCCAGTCGGACTGGTACTGCACCTTGTAGCCGGTCTGGGGGTTGAGGTCGCCCAGCAGGTAGAGTCGGGCGCGCCGCACCGCGAAGCCGTCACTGCCGGTGCGGTCATCGCGGTTGCCCAGGTAAGGCTGGTTCTCGTCCTCCTGCACCGAGGAGAACCTGGTCTCCACTCGCACCTTGGTCTTCACTCTCGGGTACTTCGGAGCCTCGGGCGCGGGCGACGCGGTCGTCTTCTCCGCATCAGCGATGCGCTCTTTGAGCGCGTCTTGTTCCTCCACGGAGAGGATTCCCTTCTCTGCGAGGAGGTCGATCAGCTCGGGTAACGAGCCTTCGTCTCCCTCCGTCTTGCTCGCCGGCTCGCCCTGTACGGCACACAGGCCGATCGACGCCGGCAAGAGGATGAGGCATGCGGTTGCGATCAACGAGATATAGCGGGTCATGTCTTACCCCTCCTAGTGTATGGCTATTGCCTCGCAGCTAGCGCGCTTCGAGTCTCTGGGTGAACGACCGGTCGATCACCTCTCTCCAGTCGGGAAGGTGGTTGACTTTCTCCTGCTCGAGCAGGAAGTCGGCGGTCTGTCTAAGGCTGTTGTCCGTCGCGTCGTCCATGACGACCTCCCACTCGAGTGTGTCCATGATCTTCCGCTCCCGGGCGAGCGGAACGCCCGTCGAGTCGGCGATCAGCGCGGCCGCCTCGCCAGGGTGCT
>JALGTG010000125.1 GCA_029821495.1 Candidatus Hebobacteria bacterium | reverse complement strand
ACTATCTCGCTGTTCTTCAACGTGGTGTTCGTCATAGTCTTAGTGGCGTTGGCGAACGCGGCGGTGGGGAGGGTGAGGCCGTCGCTTGCGCTGAATCGGGCCGAGCTGATTATCGTGTACGTAATGCTGACGATCAGCACCTCGATCATGGGGCACGACATGCTGCAGGTGCTGATCCCGATAATGACGACGGGCTACTGGTTTGCGACGCCGCAGAACAAGTGGGACCAGATGCTCGATGCGACGACGCCGAGCTGGCTGGTGATCTCGGACCAAGATGTGCTGTACGGGTATTGGAATGGGACGAGCACGCTGTACCAGAGAGAGGTGCTGGAGGCGTGGGTTCCGCCGGTACTATGGTGGCTGGGGTTCGCGTTCGTGCTGGTGTTCGTGCTGGTCTGCCTGGCGGTGGTGTTCCGGCCGCTGTGGTCGGACCGGGAGCGGCTGACCTTCCCTATCATCCAGCTTCCGCTGGAGCTGACGAATCCGAAGACAACGCTTCTCAGGGATCCACTGATGTGGATCGGGGCCGCGTTCGCGGGCGGCCTTGTCTTGGTCAATGGGCTGAGCTACATCTTCCCGGCGGTGCCGTCGGTACCGCTCTACATAGATCTGGGCGGCCACATCCACAACGACCCGTGGACGGGGGTCGGGTGGCTGCCGATGACGTTCAACCCGTCGGTGGTGGGGCTGTCGTTTCTGATGCCGCTGGACTTGCTGTTCTCGTGCACGTTCTTCTTTTTCTACTGGAAGGCGATGTTCGTGCTGGCGAAGGCGACGGCGTTGGGAGAGGGGTATGGGTGGGGGGTGAGCGAGGCGGTGTTTCCGTACTCCAATGAGCAGATGTTCGGAGGGTTCATCGCGATCGCGCTGGGGTCGGGGCTGATCGGGCGGCAGTACTTCCGGCAGATGTGGGTGCGGATAGTGGGGCGGGGGGGCGAGCTGGATGACTCGCAGGAGGGGATGAGCTTTCGGACGGCCTTCTTGGGTGCGCTGGTGGGCATGGGGCTCCTGGTCGCGTTCACGGTGCGGGCGGGTATGCTGCCGTGGCTGGGGATTGCGTTCTTCGCGATCTACTTCCTGCTGGCGGTGGCGGTGGCGCGGGTGCGCGCGGAGTTCGGGTCGCCGGTGCACGACTTCCACTTTGCGGGACCGGACCGGACACTGTCGGTGGCGCTGGGGACGATGAACATCGGCCACCAGGACCTGGGGATGTTCCAGCAGTTCTACTGGTTCAACCGGGCATACCGGGGGCACCCGATCGCGTGCACGATTGAGGGCCTGCAGATGAGCGCGCGCGGGGGCTCGTCCGGGCGGCCGTTGACGGTGGCGATACTGCTGGCGGTGGTGGCGACGGTGATAGCGGGGTTCTGGGGATGGCTCTACTTCGCGTACAAGCTGGGGGCGACTTCGGCCTGGGGCTATGGGGCGAACTGGTTCGGGAACGAGTCGTATAGGCGGCTTCAGTCGTGGGTTCAGCACCCGAAGCCGGCCAACTTCGGGGCGGTGATTGCGATGGGGGTCGGGTTTGCGATTTCGCTCGCGCTGGCGGCGGCGAGGACCCGGTTCGTGGGCTGGCCGCTGCACCCGGTGGCGTATGCGCTGTCCGCGAGCTGGTCGATTCACCTGGTATGGGTGCCGATGTTGATCGCGTGGCTGGTGAAGATCCTCGTGCTGCGGTACGGGGGGCTGCGGTTCTATCGGAGGGTGCTGCCGCTGTTCTTCGGGCTGATCCTGGGGGAGTGTATGGTTGGATGCGCCTGGCCGCTGATCGGGTTGATCTTCAACGTTCCGAGCTACAACTTCTTCGGGTATTAGCGCCGGGGGGGTGGCGCGGCTGTGGAGATGGGCGCGAACGTAATCCAGGATGTGGAGGCTGGTTGATGAGTGCTGAGTGTACGAGGAAGATGCTCGCGCTGGACGGTGAGTGGGCCTACAAGAAGGACCCAGAGGGATCCGGGAAGCGGGATGGGCTCTACGATCCGGCCTGCGGCCGGGAGGGCTGGGGAAGCATGGAGATCCCGGTCAACTGGTACAAGACCGAGGTCGGGGATTACCATGGGGTGATATGGTTCGCGCGCGAGTTCGAGGCGCCGGAGGAGGGGAGGGGCCGAGAGTGGACTCTTCGCTTCAATGCCGTGGACTACATCGCGGAGGTGTGGCTGAACGGGGTGTATCTGGGGCGGCACGAGGGGTTCTTCGCGCCTTTCGAGTTCAGGGTCACGGAGCATATCGCGGAGGGCAAGAACACGCTTGTGGTGAGGGTGGACTCGCCCCGCGACAAGACGGAGTATCGCCTGGCGCCGGAGCAGCCGGGGTGGGAGCGGCCGCTGTCGGAGGCGTACAAGTCGCGGAAGCCGGTTGCGCTGACGACGATCAAGGGGTCGTGCATTGACTTCTGGCACCGGCCCGGATGGGAGACGCAGTTCGGCCAGGACGGCAACACGGGAGGGATGTGGCAGGGGGTGGAGCTGATAGGTACGGGGAGCCTGACCATTGGGGAGGTGAGGATTTCGCCGAAGCTCGTGGAGCGGGATGGGGTTGTGGATGGGACCGCGCTGGTGGTGGTTGACGTGGACGTGTACAACAGCAGCGGGGAGACGGTGGAGGCAGAGGTGGGGTTGGAGGCGTGGGGCAGGAACTTCGAGAGTGGGGAGGAGATCAAGAAGAGCAAGCGATTCGTGCTGACGCCGGGGGCCAACACGGTCAAGCTTGTCCACACAGTGAAGGAGCCGGTGCTGTGGTGGTGCTGGGATCAGGGGCGGCCGAACCTGTACGAGATGCGGGTAACTGCGGCGACGGAGTCGGCGGCGGACGAGCGCGTTGAGGTGTTCGGGATCAGGGAGCTGAAGCTGGACGAGAAGGGGCGGTGGCACCTGAATGGGAGGCGGGTGTTCGCGCGGGGGATGCGATATCACTCGAGCATCTGGCTGGGGGAGGGAAACGAGGAGCTGTTTCGCGAGGACCTATCTCGTATGCGGGAGGTGAATATCAACGCCATCCGCATCGGAAGCCATGTAGAGAAGCCGGAGTTCTACCGGCTGTGCGATGAGATGGGGTTTCTCCTGTGGCAAGTCTTCCCGCTGCACTGGGGGAACTACGCGGACAGCGATGATGTGATCGAGCGGGCGGCTCCGATGATGGGCGAGATGGTGAGGATGCTGTACAACCATGCGAGCATCGTGATCTGGAGCGTGTTCAAGGAGCCGGAGGTCTATCAGTTCGAGCCGAGGCCGAACCTGTACGGCCGGCTGTGCGAGGTGATGTACGAGACGGCGCGAAGAGTGGACCCGGTGAGGTGGGTGCACAAGGGCGACTACGGGGAGGGCGCGGAGAACGTGATGACGGGGGTGTGGGGCGAGAGAGACCACGACTTTCGCACGGCGGACGACACCAATCCGCAGAAGGTCGAGTACGGGACTGCCTCGCTCGCGCCCATCGAAACGGCCCGGCAGATTCTGGAGCCGGAGGATCAATGGCCACCAAACTGGGACCGATGGTACTACCTGAACGTCGATCCGAACTGGCTGAGGCTACAGGGGATAGATGTCGAGTCGAAGAGCGGCCTGGAGGAGCTGATCGAGGAGGCTCAGACGTGGTCGGCGCGGCAGATCAAGGAGTCGGTGGAGTACATCAGGCAGCGGAAGTACCGGCCGAATGCATCCATGTTTCTCTACTTCTGGAGCGATCCGTGGCCGTGCCTGGGTGGGAGCGGCCTGCTGGACTACTACCGGCGCAAGTACAAGTCGTACGACATCTTCGGGATGGTGTACTCGCCCGTGCTGGTGAGCATCGAGTGGCTGAGGGAGAAGCATCTGCTTGGGTTCGAGAAGGTCTATGCGCCCGGGGAGGCGGTGTCGGCGAGAGTGTGGGTGACGAATGACCTGCCCCGGGAGTTCGAGGGGGCGTCTCTGGCGTGGTGTGTCAAGGACGGCAGGGGCGAGGTGGTGGCGCAGGCGAGCCGGAGCCTGTCGGTTGCCGAGGACAGCTCGCAAGTGGTGGAGAGTGTAGAGTGGCAGATTCCGGAGGGGGCGGAGGGGCGATGCCGAATCGAGGCGGAATTGAGGGACGAGACCGGGGAGTTGCTGTCCAGTAACTACTTCGAGTTTCGGGCGGCCGGCGCTCAGGAATCCGGAGGGATGAAGTGAGAGCATTGGTGACGGGCGCAAGCGGACGACTGGGTCCCTTCGTCGTGGCAGAGCTGGAGTCGGCGGGACACGAGCTGGTGCTGATGTCGCGGACGCGGCCGGAGGCGGCCGACCGCTGGCCGTGGGCCGAAGGAAGCATCACCGACTACGACGCGTGCTTGAAGGCGACGGAGGGTGGCATCCAGGCGATCCAACATCTCGCCGCGACTCCGTACCCGAGCGACCACCCGGACGCCCGGCAACGCTCGTCGGAGCGGGGTGTTCCCTTCGACGAGACCATGCGGACGAACATCATGGGGACGTACTATCTGCTGCAGGCGGCGGTCGAGCGGAAGATCGGCGTCTTCGTGATGACGGGCAGCAACTGCGCGCTCGGGCACGGGTACCGGATCAGCGGGTCGGAGTTTCCGATCCACTATCTTCCCATCGATGAGGACCACCCGACGAGTGTCGAGGACTCGTATTCCTACAGCAAGCTTGTTGGCGAGGAGCTGCTGGCATCGTACACGCGGGCCTACGGAATCAGGACCCATGTGCTGCGGTCGGCCGGGATCTGCAACGCGGAGCGCCGAGCGGGGATGGCCGAAGAGGCCGGTCCCGCCGGCGGGTGGGATGGATGGCTGTGGCCGTGGATCGGGAGCGAGGACCTGGCCTCGGCGCATCGGCTGCTGATGGAGAAGGCGGAGGAGATCGAGCCGCACGGGGTCTACTTCTGCAACAACGATGACACGACCGCGCTGGAGCCGACGATGGAGCTGATCGAGCGGTTCAAGCCGGAGCTGGCGCCGCGCTGTAAGGGTCTCGAGGGACACGCGAGCCTGATGTCCAATGCGAAGCTGCGTGAGACTGTGGGCTGGGAGCCGCGCACATCCTGGAGAGGCGCGTTGACCGAGTCCTGAAGGAGAGGAGTCCAACGAGTATGAGCGATCCAATCGGAATGGGTGTGGTGGGCGCAGGGGCGATCGGCATTCGGGGTGCGCTGTCGCATCTGTCGCTGGCGGATGTGCAGGATCGAGTCCGGCTGGCGGCGGTGTGCGATCCGGCGCCCGGGAGGGCGCAGGCGGCGGCCGAGAAGTTCGGCGTGCCCAGCGCATATGAGGAGTACGAGTCTCTGCTGGAGGACCCCGGCGTTGACGCGGTGACCATCGGGTCGCCCATCGGGATTCACTACGAGCAAGGCGTGGCCGCCATCGAGGCCGGCAAGCACATTCACTTCAACAAGACGATGACGACGAGCGCAGATGAGTGCGACGACCTCATAGCCCGGGCGGCGAAGAAGGGCGTGCGCCTCGTCGCCTCGCCGGGCATGATGTTGTGGCCGTACAACCAGCGCATCCGGGATCGCATTCGCGAGGGAGCAATCGGCCAGGTCATATGGGCCGTCGCGGGTGCGGCCGTGAGCGACTATCACCTGACGGAGGAGTTCCGGACGGGGGATGACATCCTCAGCGATGTCGATCCGACGTGGTACTTCAGGAAGCCGGCGGGTGGGCCGCTGTGGGATGTGACCGTGTATTGCCTGCACGGGCTCACCGGGATTCTCGGCTCCGCGAAGCGCGTGAGCGCTCTTTCGGGGCTTGCGCTGAAGCAGCGCGAGTACCGCGGGCGGACCATCGAGTGTGACATGGACGACAGCACGTTCATGCTGCTGGACTTCGGCGACTCGATCTTCGCGACAGTCTACGGCACGGTGATGGGCGATGTCAGTGTGGGATTCCATCCCAGCATCTTCGGCACCAAGGGATCGGTCGTCGGGACGGAGGTGAACGGCGAATCGATGGTGCGGGAGGGCGACCACATGCCGCACGTCGTCGGGCCACACGAGGGGATGCTGGAAAGCCATGTGTTCGAGGATATGATGCAGCTCGTGGACTGGGTCCGCGAGGGCACTCCCTCGATTGCGACGGCGGAACACGCGCGCCATGTGATCGAGATCATCGAGTGCGGCTACCGGGCGGCGGAGACGGGGGAGACGCAGGAGCTGAAGACAAGCATGCCGGAGGGGTGAGGAGTGGCGCGGGTGGCGGAGAAAGGGCGGCAGAGATGGGGATGAGTGAGCGTGAGACGCTGAAGGAAGCGGTCTGTAGTGCGGTGGCGGAAGTGGAGGTGACGGATGTTCACACACACCTGTACCCGCCTTCGTTCGGAGACATGCTGCTGTGGGGTGTGGACGAGCTGATCACGTATCACTACCTGGTGGCCGAGGTGTTCCGGTACGCGGAGGTGTCGTACGACGACTTCTGGGGGATGTCGAAGCGAGAGCAGGCGGACCTCATCTGGCGGCACCTGTTCGAGGAGAACTCTCCGTATGGCGAGGCGTGCCGCGGGGTGCTCACGACTCTGCAGGTGCTGGGTCTGGATGTGGGCGCCCGCGACCTGGGCGCGTATCGGCGGTTTTTCGAGGGGAAGACGGTGGAGGAGTACGTGGATCGTGTGTTCGAGGTCGCGCGGATCAAGCAGGTGGTGATGACAAACGATCCGTTCGACGAGCGGGAGCGGGAGTTGTGGCTCGAGGGAGAGCAGCGGGACCCGCGCTTTCGGGCGGGGCTGCGGGTGGATCAGCTGCTGAATGGGTGGGAGCAGGCGCGGCCGCGGCTGAACGAGTGGGGATACGGGGTGGGGGAGGGGATGAGAGCGCCGACCGTCAAGGAGGTGCGGCGGTTCCTTCTGGATTGGGCGAGGCGGATGGAGGCCGTGTATCTGGCAGTGTCGCTGCCGCCGGACTTCGCGTTTCCGGAGGAATCGGCGCGCGCGATACTGATAAGAGAGTGTGTGCTGCCGGTCTGCGAGGAGCTGAACCGGCCGTTCGCGATGATGATCGGGGTGAAGAAGCGGATGAACCCGGAGCTGCGGGACGCGGGGGACTCGGTCGGGAAGGCGGACATCGGCGCGATCGAACAGCTGTGCGCGCAGTACCCTAAGAACAAGTTTCTGGTGACGATGCTGGCGAGGGAGAACCAGCACGAGCTGTGCGTGACGGCGCGGAAGTTCCCGAATGTGCTGGTGTTCGGGTGCTGGTGGTTTCTGAACAATCCGAGCCTGGTGGAGGAGATCACGCGGATGCGGTTCGAGCTGCTGGGGGGGAGCGTGGTGCCGCAGCATTCCGACGCGCGGGTGCTCGATCAGCTCATCTACAAGTGGCATCACTCGCGGAAGGTCATCGCGGAGGTGCTCTGCGACAAGTATGCGGACTTGGCGGCGACGGGCTGGGCCCCGACCGAGGCGGAGATTCGGCGGGACGTCGGCAAGCTGTTCGGGGGGACGTTCTGGGAGTTCGTTGAGAGGGTGATGTAGCCTCGAGCGGACCATTGCCCGCGACAGATCGACATGGGGGCCACGACAGATGAACCTCCTGGAGACGGTGTGCCGGCGCAGCCCTCCTAGTCCATGGACGGAGGGAGAGAAGATCCCGTGGCACGAGGCGGGCTTCAGCGAGAGGATGCTGGCAGAGCATCTCTCGCAGGAGCACGACGCTGCCAGTCGTCGGTTCTCGATCATCGAGAGGCATGTCGAGTGGATCCATCGTGAGCTGCTGACCGGGCGTCCCACGAAGATCCTGGATCTATGCTGCGGTCCGGGTCTGTACACGAGCCGTCTGGCGAGGCTGGGGCACGAGTGTGTGGGGATCGACTACGCTCCAGCATCCATAGGCTACGCGAAGGAGCAGGTGGGGAGGGAGGGCCTCGCGTGTACATACGTCCTCGGAGACGTCCGCAAAGCCGGATATGGGTCGGGGTTTGGACTGGTCATGTTCATCTTCGGTGAGTTCAACGTCTTCCGTCCGGCCGATGCGCGGCG
>JALGTG010000124.1 GCA_029821495.1 Candidatus Hebobacteria bacterium | reverse complement strand
AGGTCAGCGTAGTCTTACCGTGGTCTACGTGCCCGATCGTCCCTACGTTTACGTGCGGCTTCGTTCGCTCAAACTTTGCCTTCGCCATCTCTGCTAACCCCCTGTCTCGGGTGGTCTCCCCTGCTTCGGGGCCTCGGGACGCTGCCCGGTCACCGAGTGTCCTGGGCCGCATTATACCGATGGCGAATGACGTGTCAAGGCTCGAACAGGCTCCGCGCCGCCGACGCGCACGCGGAGTTCGCCCGGCCTCATCGGCGGCGGGGCAGTAGTGGGCGTGCTCCAGCGGGGGCGGCGTGCTTGTGCGTTCCGGGTGCCTGGTGTGGGAATCCGGAACAGAGAGGTCCTCAAGGGAACTTGACCCGAAGCCGGCTGACCCTTAGTCTACCCCGTGGTGGGCCCAAGGGGTCTGGGTTCGTCTTGAACACCCGGCGAGGCGATGCTCCCCGATACCCTCTGCGGGAGGGGCCGAGCGGGCAACTGGGATGCGACGTCGGACCGATGCCGTGAGCCAGGGCCACCACATACGGCGGGGAGGGGGGAGACGATGTCACCTCGCAGGTCTCGAAGCCGGAGCAAGGACGCTGCCGCCAGGGGGGGTAGCAGGCGCGGCCAAGGGTGCGAAGGCTCGCCAGTGCCATACCTGGCGGATCTGCGCAGGCGCGCCGCGGCGCGCCTGCGAGAGTTGGCCTCGGCACTGGAGACGCTGCGGCGGGAGTATGCGGATGCTGCAGCGCAGTGCGAGCGCCTTGCGGTCCCCTCTCCTGGGGGGTGCCCGGAGGTGTGTGCAGCCGGCGGCAATTCCGACCAAGCGGCGTGCGAGAATCAGGTGGCTCGTACCGCTGCACGAGAAGCCGAGCGTCTCGCCCTCCGCACCGAGCAGCTTGAGGCGGAGCTGAGGGATGTCCGCGCGGTCCTCGCGGCCGAGCGGCGAAAGGGGATGGAGGCAGAGGGACGGGCGCGCGAGCTCGAGCAGAGGCTGCAAGATGCCCAGGAGAGGGCATCTCAGCAGAAGAAACGCGCAGATGCCCCAGCGGCGGAGGCGCAGGAGTTGCGGGCAGAGGGCGAACCCGTCGGGCATGACGGCACACACGAGCAGGCAGCGCCATCGGACGCGGTGCGGGGTCGACTTTCCGGGCTGGAGGGGGAACTCAGGGACGCGCGCGCCGTGAACGCCCGCCTGCGTACGGAGATGACGGGGCTGCTCCGCTTTCTCGACGAGCTGAACCAGATCCTATCCGGCGCCGTTGGGTGATCTGCCGCGACGGCGAGTACTGCGGCCGCGGCGAGCCGCCTCCGCATACGATCACCTCTCGGTGATCGTTTCTTCCACGCTCGTTCCGAAGTGGCGGCCGCCGGACTCGAGGCGGGCCAGGACTTGATCCCCCACCTTCAGAGCGCCAACTGAGAGCGCCTCCCCGTCCGGGGTGGTAAGCCGAATGGTCTCCGCGTTCTGAAGGATCAAGGAGATCTGCCGGCCGGCCGCCTCCGCCTCCACCAGCAGCAGCGGCCGCCGCTCGATCTTGTTGCGACCCACGTAGCCGACCGAGGTCCGGCCGTCGTGTCGGACCAGCAGCACCTCGTCCCCGGCCTTGAGCTCAGAGAGGTACTTCGTCTTGCCATCCGGCAGCAGGATGTACGCGTGCACGGCGCCGGCGTTAACGCGGAATGGCCGCGGCGCGACGTAAGGCGTTTCGAGGCTCTCCGAGTGCACGAGAAACAGGGCCTGGCCGCTGTTGCCCACCAGCATCCCCTCGCCGGCTCCCATGCGGGTGCAGGTGTCCACGCAGGCGCGGTCTCCCATCCCCAATGGGCGAAGGCCGGTGATCTGCGCGGGCACGAGTTCCAGCTCTGGGGAGAGGGAGTGGACGAGGGCGACGGTCTTGCGGACCTCCTCCGCTGACCGCGTGTCGAGCACGACGCCGTCGACGCCCTTCTCCAGCACCTGGGTGACGAGCCTGGCCTGCTCCGCGCCGGCGACCTCGGCCATCAGCCCGCTCCGCCGGGCCACCAGGTTCTCGAGGGGGATGACCGTCCAATCCGAGGTCCGCAGCACCACTGTCTTGTCGAGGTGACTAGTGGCGGCGGCCTCCTCGTCTCCCTTGTCTTTGATCCCGAACCAGACCACGTCTGCGTCGGGCTTGATGTCTCCGTCGGGCGCCACCGTCGGCAACGCCCCGAGCTCCTTGACCTTCGGGGAATCGCCCTCCGCCACGACAAGTGCATCGGCGCCACTCTCGATCGCGGCGATGGCTAGTGACTTGTCCCAAGGCTCGACGCGAACCCAGATGCGCTTCATCGCCGCGACTCCAGGAACTTCTTGCTTTCCTTGACCGATGCGCCTTCGTGAACCATCATGCTGATCGCGCGCACCATTCCCTCCGGATCCGCATGCTGGAACGCGTTGCGTCCGATCGAAGCCCCGGCCCCGCCCGCCTCTATTGCGCCGGCGATCATCTCGAGAAGCTCCTCGTCGGTCTCCACCTTCTCGCCGCCCGCGATCACGACCGGCACGGGACATCCCTCCACCACCTCGCGGAAGCTCTCTGGCGAGCCCGAGTAGTTGACTTTCACGATGTCGGCCCCCAGTTCGGCACCGACGCGCGCCGCGTGCTTGACGTATTTGACGTCGAACTCGCTCTCGATCTTGGGGCCCCGCGTGTATACCATAGCAAGCAGAGGCATTCCCCAGTGCCGGCACTCCTGAGAGACCTTCCCGAAGTCCTTCAGCATATCGGAATCGGTTGAGGCCCCTAAGTTCACGTGGATCGAGACGGCGTCGGCCCCAAGCCTGACGGCTTCGTCCACAGTGCAGACCGGCACCTTGGCATTGGGGTCTGGGCTGAGGCTGGTGCCGGCGGAGAGGTGGATGATCAATCCAACGTCACGCCCGCCACCGCGGTGCCCCGCCCCCACCATGCCCTTGTGCATGAGAATGGCATTCGCCCCCCCGTCCACCACCTTCGTGACGGTCTCCCGCATGTTCTCCAGGCCCGAGATAGGACCGATAGTGAGGCCGTGATCCATCGGCACCACGACCGTCCGGCCCGTGTCTCGGTCCATGATCCGCTCCATGCGGATCTGCTTGCCGATCATATCAGTTCCCTCCTTCGCACCGGTCCGCTCTCTGCACTGGCATTCCGCGCGCAGGTTACCCGCTGCCTGTCGGCGAATCGATCTTACCGGAAATGAGTGCCGCACACAAGCCAGAACGCGTAGTCGGCTCACGCACCATCGCCGACCGCATCTACCAGGCAGACAGCCGGGACCTCCAGATGATCGAGGATGGCGTAGTGGACCTCGTCATCTGCTCGCCCCCGTACAACGTCGGCAAGAACTACAAGAACCATGACGACACGCTCCCCCTGGAAGAGTATCTGGCACTGCTGCGGGATGTGTGGGAAGAATGCCGTCGCGTCATGCGTCCAGGCGCCCGCATCTGTATCAACGTCGCCGGAGTTGACCGCCAGCCCTACCTGCCCCTCCAATCCTACATCACGCAGCAGCTAATCGAGCTCGGCCTCCTGATGCGGGGCGAGATCATCTGGGACAAGGCCGCCTCCGTCGGCGTTTCCACGGCCTGGGGGAGTTGGCAGAGCCCCTCCAACCCGACCCTGCGCGACGTCCATGAGTACATCATGGTCTTCTGCAAAGAGCAGTTCCGGCTGCTTGCCCCCCGAAGCCTTGGCGAAGGGGGAGAGGAGATGAAAGGCGAAACCGACCTCACCAGCGAGGAGTTCACCGCTCTTACCCGCTCCGTCTGGACCTTCCCCACCGAGTCCGCCAACAAGGTCGGCCACCCCGCGCCGTTCCCCGTCGAGCTCCCCCGCCGCCTCATCAAGCTCTACTCCTGGAAGGGCGCGCTGGTGCTCGATCCCTTCTGCGGCTCCGGCTCCACCTGCGTCGCCGCCGCCCAGCTCGGCCGCCTCTGGATCGGCGTGGACACCGACCCCAGCTACGTCGAGCTAGCTCGACGGCGCGTCTCCGCCGAGGGCACCACGCCCCTCTTCTGACTCCGCGGGCGGCTCCTTCACCGCGGCGGCCGCCCAAGCCGAGGCGAAGATCGTCAACATCCCCGTCCACACGAACACCCAGCGTATCAGGCCGAACCCGCCCATGCCGCCGCCGAAGAGCGGTCCCACCGAGGCCGCCAACGAACGCGCGCTGGCGAGGACGCCATACGCGCCCCCATATCTCGACCGAGGGATGGTGCGGGCGACGAGCGCGGATGTGCTGGGGTGGATGCCCGCCCCGGGAGCCGTCGCTAGAGTCCGGACGGCAAAGAACTGAGCGTAGGTCTGCACCAGCGAGTGTGGCAGGATCGCCAGGCCGCAGGTCGCAGTGGTGCCAACAAGGACTCGCTTGTGTCCCACGCGGTCCCCGATTCGCCCCCAGAGAGGCGCCATCACCGTCATCACGCACCCCGTCACGAGCATGACGTAGGCGGCGTAAGTGTCGGCATGATCCAGGGGGATGCCGATGTGCTGCACGAAGTAAGTCATGATCGCCCACATTGAGGAGAAGCCGAGGAAGACGACGAAGCTCGTCACCCACAAGGCCTGAAGCTGTCGGTTTCCCACCAGTGGGCGCAGGTCTCTTGTGACTGCACTGGCGAAGCTGAATCTCGCCACACGCTTCGGCGGCGCGAATCGCTCCTCAACCACCAACCACACCAGGGCCGCCCCGATCACGGCGAAGAGCGCCTGCAGAAGGAAGGTTGGACGCGGGCCGATGGCATGCGCGCATGCCTGGCCCGCCACCGGCCCGATGAGGAAGCCCACGGTCATGGATGTCTGCAGCGTCCCCATCGCCTCTCCCATGCGGTTCCGCGGCGCCGTTGACGCGACAATCGCCTGCCCGACGATGACGCCCGCCCCGAGGACGCCCGCCGCGATCCCAAGCCCCAAGAGCGCCCAGGGAGAGTGCGCCCAGTACCAGCCCGCCCGGAGCAGCGAAGTGAAGATCACGCTGATGATCACGACCGGCTTGCGCCCGATCCGATCGCTGTAAGCTCCCCACAGGGGAGTGGCCACGAACATCGCCAGCGAGGGGAGTGCTATGAACAGGCCGCTCCACCGCTGCGCCTGCTCGAAGCCGAGGCCGATGTCTTTCTGGAGAAAGACCGGAACAAAGGTCATGCCAAACGTAAACTCGAGGAAGACGAAGAACATCGCCAGCCAAAGGCCGTAGAGGGTCCGGCGCCAGTGGGGGCCCTCGCCGCCCCGTACCTCCGCCCGGGGGGTGGAAGGGCTTTCCGCTCTGTTTGCTGTCCGGGGCACGACGATGGCTTCCGCCTCGATCGCCTGATCGCCTGCCCAGGCCGGCCGTCAGCCCTGGCGGCGAGACCTCTGGAAGATCAAACAGTAGTGATGATGGTAGTTCGGCACGAAGATCTTCGGGTATCCCCATATCCCCAGCGGCTTGGTGTTCTGGCACCAGATTCGTTCTCCCTGAAACCGCCAGCGCGCGCGACTCCGGCCGGGCTTCTCGATGCGGCGCGCCAGGTCCCAGGCGAGCGGCCTGATGCTCCCTTCGGGATCCCGAAGGTTCTGCGCCACAACAACCAGGTACTTCCCCTCCTTCACCAGGCGCAGCACCCGGTCGAATACCTTCCCCAGCCCCTCGATGAAGTCCCCATACTCCCGCACGTTCCCGAGATCGGCCCGGCTGTTCGAGTATGCGGTGTCGAGTCCTCGAGCCGCTCGCTGCTTGTGCTTCGAGAACACGCCGCCGCGGCTCGTCCGCAGCATCCGCCAGTACGGCGGCGAAGTGATGCAGAAGTCGAACTGCGGTAGCCCGCGCCGAAAGCCAAGCCCGGTCGCGTCTAGCTCCTCCCTACGGCCGCGCCAGAAGTCAGCCTTCCCGATCTCCCGCGCGTCCCCCTCGATGACCGACTGCGGCGGCTCCGCATCCTTCACCCGCCGCCTAGCCGCCCGCGCATACTTCGCGCTCAGCTCCACCCCTACCCCAATCCGCTCGTTCTCCGCGCACGCCACCAGCGTTGCCCCCGACCCCGCCAACGGATCGAGCACGGCCCCGCCTCGCTTGGTGAAGAAGGAAAGGAACTCCGCCACCATCTCCTCGGGAAACCGCGCCGGGTGCAGCTCCGTCGGCCGATTCCGCCAGTACCGCGGCGAATCGCACACGAACCACGTGCGCGTGAACTTGATCCACTCCTTGCCGGTGAGGTCGTTGAGGTCGCTACGCGGCCGCGCCATCGGTCACCGCTGATGCCAGCAACTGCCTCAATCGCGTGAACCGCCGCGCCGGTCGGTTGTTTCGCACCGCGGTCCAGATGGCGGGGCGATTGCCGACGAACACGCACTTGCGCTGGGCGCGCGTTAGGCCGGTGTAGAGGAGATTCCGCTGTAGCATTATGTACTGGCTGGTGTGACAGACCATCACCACCGCGGGATACTCGCTCCCCTGCGCCTTGTGGACTGTCATCGCATAGGCCAACTGAAGATCGTCCAGCTCGTCATACTCGTACCACGCGGTTGTGTCGAAGAACTGAACCGCCAGCTTGCTCGCGCCCGAGTCGACCGAGACGACGGTCCCCACGTCCCCGTTGAACACTTCCTTCTCATAGTTGTTCACCGTCTGGACGACGCGGTCGCCCTCGCGGATGCACTTGTCGCCGCGCTTCACCTCCGGCCTCTCCGGCCGCGGGGGATTGAGCGTCTCCTGCAGCACTGAGTTGAGGTGCACCGTCCCCAGGGCCCGCTTGTTCATCGGGGTCAGGACCTGTATGTCCTGCGCCGAGAACGCATCCCCCGGCAGCGCCGCGCCTACCAGGTCCACGACTCGCCCTATCACGGCCTCGGGATCGCTCTCGGACATGAAGGTGCAGTCGTCCTCCGGCCGCGGCGGCAGGCGGAACTCCGGAGTGCGTCCTGAGTTCACGCGATAGGCGTTCATGACGATCTGGCTCTCTCTATCCTGACGGAAGATCTCCGTGAGCCGCGCGACCGGCACCGCATGTGAGTCGATCAGGTCCCGCAGGACGAGCCCCGGACCCACGGACGGCAGTTGGTCAACATCGCCGACCAGTATGAGCCGGGCCTGCTCCGGAATCGCCTGCACCAGAGACCACATCAGGTCGAGGTCGAGCATGGATGCCTCATCCACGATCACGACGTCGCACTCGAGTGGCCGCGCTTCGTTGCGCCGGAACTTCCAGGCGATCGGGTCCAGCTCCAGCAGTCGGTGGATCGTCTTCGCGGGGCGCCCGGTCACCTCTGATAGTCGCTTTGCCGCCCGGCCGGTCGGGCTCGCCAGCAGCACTTCGCACTCCGAGCCTTCGAACACCTCCACGATCGCCCGCGTCACCGTGGTCTTCCCGACGCCGGGGCCTCCCGTCAGAACGACGACCTTCTCGGTCAGCGTGAGGCGAACCGCCTCGGCCTGCTGCTCGGAGAGCGAGGTCTCGCCCACCTGCCGTCCGCCGCCGAGCCACCGCGCGAGCGATTCCTCAGTGGTCTTCGCCGTCGCCGCGCCAGCACGGATTCGGCGGAGGTGACGCGCCACTTCCTGCTCGGCTTGCCACAGGCGCGGTAGGTAGACTGCCGTCGCCGTCCCCTCGCTCGGCCTCCCCGGGACGAAGCGCAGCTCGACGTTCTCCTCCACCTTCGCCCAGCCGTTCGCGAGTAGCCCGTCGTAGGCGCTTACCAGGGAATCCTCGTCGCCGCACTCGAGCGCCCGCGCGGCATGCTCCAACAATCGCTCTCTCGGTAGAAAGCAGTGGCCCTGCTGCGCCGCTTCCTGGAGCGCGTACGTGAGGCCCGCCTGCAGCCGGTAGGGAGAGCCCGCGGGGATGCCGATGGAACGCGCGATGCGGTCCGCGCTCTTGAACCCTATTCCCTCGACCTCCATCGCCAACTGGTACGGGTTCTCCTCGACGGCCGCCGCGGCCTGATCGCCGTAGTGGCGGTGGATGCGAATCGCCTGGGC
>JALGTG010000008.1 GCA_029821495.1 Candidatus Hebobacteria bacterium | reverse complement strand
GCCACACACCCCGAGGAGGCGCGTTCGTATCTGCACGGCATCTCCAGCTATGCCCGAGGGGTGTTCGACCGCTACCTCGAGCTTGGTGTCGATGGGGTCTCGTTCAGCGAGGACCTGGGCAGCCAGCGCGCCCTCATGATCTCGCCGCAGATGTTTCGCGAGTTCTTCCTCCCCGAGTACGAGAACTGCTTCGAGAACGTGCTGCGGGAGGGGATGCTCGTGCTCTTCCACAGCTGCGGCTGTGTGGAGGCCATCGCGGGTGATCTGGCCGGCATTGGAGTCTCCGTCTTGAATCCGGTGCAGGCACGGGCAAACGACCTGCACAAGATCAAGCGAGATACGGTGGGGCGGATGGCCCTGCACGGCGGAATCGACACCGCGGTGCTCGCCATGGGTACACGTGAGGAGGTACAGGCAGAGGTCGTTCGAGTGATGGAGATCCTGAAGCCGGGCGGCGGCTGGGTTTGCGCGCCCGACCAAGCCATTCCGGGGATCCCTGAGGAGAACATGAGCGCGCTCTGGGAGACGGCGCAAGAGGCCGGGCGCTACCACTGAGCTGGCTGATGGTGGGGGATCTGCTCAACAGCTCGATCTGGAACGTCATTGGGTTGATCACCCGCGGACATCTGTAGGCGTCTGGGGTCTGATCTGTCCCCATCGGCCGCACATGTTCCGGCAGGGGGGCCCGCCCGGCGGCCTGCCGTGAGCTGTGCGCCGGGCGTCAAAAACCCCATCATCGGAGTCAGTAGAGACAGGGATCGGGATCACGCTGACGAACTGATCCCTTGTGAGTCTGGGCCGGGGGTCTGCGTGCGGATCCCCCCCCCAACCTCGCGGGAACAGGCGGCCTTCCCGCAGGGCTGCTCAGGTCGGCATTCCCTGCGGGAAGCGAGGAAGGAGGTAGCTCGGGTCTGGCCAATGATGGGGAGGGGATCTGGGGAGGGGGAACTACGCGCAGCGGAGGCATGACACTCATGATGAGAGGGCGGCGTAGAGGATTCACGCTGATCGAGCTGCTGGTTGTCATCGCGATCATCGGCATCCTGGCAGCGATGGTCTTCCCGGTCTTCGCAAGGGCGCGCGAGTCGGCGCGCAAGGCGGTGTGTCTGTCGAATGTGAAGAACATCGCCCTGGCCGTTCAGATGTACCTGGCGGACAACAACGACACGCTCATGGAGGACATTGAGCATCGTCCGGAGGTCGTCGGGTACTTCAACGGCGAGCCGGGGGGAGATGACAGATGGACGGAGGACCCCTGCTTCGTCGCCGGCCGCGCCAACCCGTATCTGCGCCCCGCCGTGATCCTGGACGAGTACGTCAGGAACCGCGATGTGTGGCGCTGCCCCAGCGCGAAGCTGATGGGAGGACCTGGTGCGATTGTACCCGGCCCTGACTGGTTCCGGTATGTGCAGGCCAATGAGGGCATATTCGGCAGCTCCACTGACCCCTACGTGTGTATCAAGGACTACTGCTTCCCACCGGGATGGGGCGGAGTTATCACCGACTCCTTTGTGCAGCGCCGGATGGCGACGGCATGGAACGCTAGCGCGGTTGACAAGTACTTCGAGCAGAGCATAGGCGTGAACATCGAGAACACGAACTCAGGACGGAAGTTGGCCGAGGTGGATGACCCGGTCAACTGGGTGATCGCCGGAGATTGTGGCGTGTATGCGGAGGCTTACAACCTCGGCACCCTCGCCTATACCGATATCTGCGCGGTAGAGTGCGCCAACTGTTGGGGTTGGGTCGACTGGGAAACCTGTATCGCGTCATATGCAGGTGCCGGGTGCGACGTGTATGTGCACAGGATCTCCCCCGCCTGGAAGAACAACTGGAGCGAACCGGACGGCTACCACCTGAAGAACAGGGAGGCCTTGAAGTCGTACACGCGGCATCTGGGCGGCGTTAACATCGGTTACCTCGACGGCCACGCGGGCTGGATCAACTCACAGGCCCTGGTCGACAAGTACGCCGAAGAGGCCAGACAGCAGTCAGGCTGGCCCATGGTCATGGGCATCGAGCCCTGGGGCCCGTTTTCCACCTACGCTACCCCTTGCGTCGCCGAGGATTACGGCGGCGCCACTCTCTGGTAGGCATCGCTGACAATCACTGGCAGATGTATGTGGGCGGAGCGCCCGTGCAGGGCGCTCCGCCTCGGTAACGGGTGGGCATTCTGCGGCGTCGGCTGGGTTCCCCGGAGAACGAGAGGAGAATGGCTTTCCACCCTTCGGCCGAAGGTCGCGCCGAGGACAACGACCCCCAGGGCGGCGTGACACTGCGAGCTGTCTTCACCGGCTTCGTGTTGCTGGCGCTGGTGGCGCTGCTGAACTTCTACGTGGAGCTGGCCTGGGGCGTTAACTGGAGCATCAACTGGCAGTTCTCTTCCGGCGTGCCGGCCGTTGTCCCCGTGGTCGTCCTGTTCCTTCTCACGCTGCTCATGAGGGTTCCCGCACTGGCTCGTGTCGGCCTGACGCGTCGGGAGCTGCTGGTCATCTACGCGCTCGTGTTGGTGGGAGCGCCTGTGGTGACCCCTGGTGTTCTCGCCTGGATACTGGTCAAGCCCATTGCGTACCACTATGCCTCAGCCGCCCAGCTCCACTGGGAGACCATGTTCCTCACACAGGTCCCGGGCTGGTGGGCTCCGAGCGACCCTGTAGCTGTGGAGGGATTCTTCCACGGCGGTGTGTCGGTGCCGTGGTCTGTCTGGGCCGTCCCGCTCGCTGCGTGGGCTGGCTTCTCGATCAGCCTCTTCGTCTGCACGTTGTGCGTCATGGCCCTCGTGCAGCGCCAGTGGATCACCAATGAGCGGCTGACCTTTCCCCTCGCGCAGATGCCGCTGGAAATGGTGCGCAGCTCTCGTGAGGGTCAGGCCCATTCCGTGGGCCGGCTTCCCCTCAGTGGGGTGTTCTGGGTAGGTTTCTTCATCTCACTGACGGTGAACTTCCTCAGCAGCCTCTCTTTGAAGATACCGGCCATGCCGAACATCTCGCTCTTCCTAAACGATCTCATTCCCTGGCAGAGGGTCGGGCCGCTGGCCGGGCTGGGCGCGATCACGTTCGTCTTCTGGACGTGGATGCTAGCCATCGCTTACATGATTCCTAAGGAGCTCTCCTTCTCAGTGTGGTTCTTCTGCATCATCCGTTTCCTTCTTACAGTGGCCGCTATCGCCGCGGGGGCCACCCCTATGCGGCCCGAGGACTGGTGGGGCACCACTTTCCCTGCGCCGTACTACCAGGGTACTGGCGCTCTATTGGTGCTCTCCGTCTGGACGGTTTGGATCGCGCGCGGCCACTTCGCCCGCGCGGCGCGCGTCGCCTTGAGCAGCCAATCTGGCGGCGAGGACGCACAGGAGCCCATTCCCTACCGTTGGGCCTTCCTCGGCTTGCTCACTTCCTTCGCCTGTATCGTGTACTTCCTCTGGCTGTCGGATTGCCGGGTCGCCTTCGGGATCGCGGTAGCTCTCCTCACGGTGGGGTACTTCGCCATCTGGGCCCGACTCCGGGCCGAGACGGGTCTCGGCTTCCTCAGTTTCCCCCATCAGATCCCGGAATTGGCCATGGTGCCATTTGGCAGCGGAGTCTTCCGCATCAGTGAGGTCGTTGCACTGGTGACACTGCGCTCGTTCTACACGCCGGGGTTCAGCTACTCCTTCGAGGTCTTCCCAGGGGCGGCCCTCGAGTCGTTCAAGGTGGCCGACTCTGCCCGCGTCAACGCGCGTCGTCTCGCCTTGGCACTGACTGCTGGCTTTCTCGTCTCTCTGGTGGCTGGCATCCTGATCTTCATGACCGGGGTACACCACTACGGATGGTTTGGCCTCAACCTGGGTCTGGCTGGATGGGTTAATAGCCAGGCCCTCGGTGACGGAGGGCGCATTGTCTCCCTCCTTACCGATATCAGTGCGAGCAAGACAGACGTGAACGGCCTGATAGCCGTGCTCGCCGGCGGGGCCGTCGTCGTGATACTCGGGATGATGCGGCTCCGTTTCTGGTGGTGGCCGTTCCATCCGGTCGGCTATCTGGCCTCCAACACCTGGGGCTTCCAGTGGTGGTGGTCGCCCTTCCTCGTGGGGTGGGCGGCCAAGGCGCTGGTCATTCGCTACGGCGGGCTGCGGCTCTATCGCTCGACCTTGCCGTTTGCAGTCGGGCTGATCATCGGTGAACTGATGAATGGGGGCATCTGGGCTACGGTCAGAGTCGTGACCCAGGGCCGCCTCTGAGATTGCCGGGAATGTCGGAAGCGCCTAGATATCACCTATCCCCGTGATAGGGTACTGCCCAGCGGGTGAACAGGCCGTCGCCGCCGAACCAGTGGCGGCCGCGGGCGTCGGCGCTGCCGGCTTCGGGCGCTGAGCGTGATATGTGAATGGAGGACTACGCACAGATGACTCACCGAGAACGATTCGACGCAGTTATGGGCTACAGGTCATTCGACCGCCTTCCTGTCTTGTACGACGGTGTCTGGGGGGAGACGGCTGTGCGATGGCAGCGGGAGGGGGTGGACGATTGGGCGCGCATCACGGAGCTGTCGGGGATGGATCCCGATTGGGAGGACGGCATGTGGGAGTGTCAGGGGATGGTCAACTTCTGGCCGATCTCGCCCCATCCATCAGAGCTGCTGGAGGAGACCGATGACAACCGGGTGGTTCGCACTGTGTTGGGAGCCGTAATCAAGCACGACAAGCGCGGGGGGTCGATATTCCAGCATATTGAGGAAGCGCTCGCTCCGACGCGAGAAAGCTGGCGACGTTTCCAGACCTATCTCGATCCCGACCTTCCCGGCTGGTGCGCGCCATGGACCGCAGATAGCCAGCCAGCACGGTATTCCCTGGTCTGGCGGAAGCTCGCCAGGGAGCTCAGCCAGCGACAGACCGTGGCAACCTTCATGGCCGGCAGTCTCTATGGCTTACCGCGGGACTGGATGGGGGTGGAGCAATGGAGCCTTCTGGCCTACGATGATCCGGTGCTCTACGAGGAGATCATCGAGTACCTCGCCGACTACTTCATCGCTCTCTACCGGCCGATCCTCGAGCAGGTGGAGTTCGATTTCGCCTACTTCTTCGAGGACTGCTGCGGCAGCGACGGACCGTTGCTACCGCCAGCGCTCTACAAGAAGCACTACGACCGATACTACAGAAAGTTGATCGATTCCTACCGCCGCGCAGGCATCAAGTACATTCTCGTGGACTCGGACGGGCGAGTAGATAAGCTCATTCCCTGCTGGCTCGATTCGGGCTTCGACATCGTGTTTCCGCTCGAGGTTGGGAAGTGGCGGACCGATCCGCGCCAATTGCGCGCGCAGTACGGGAAGCGACTCCGGATGATGGGAGGGGTGGACAAACACGTGATCCCACAGGGAGAGGAGGCGATCCGAGAGCACCTAGAGCCGCTTCGCGAGTTGGCGGCGGAGGGCGGCTACATTCCGCTGCCCGATCACAGAATCCCACCATCGACCTCGTTCGACCAGTTCAAGACATATGTGCGAGTCTTCAAGGAGGTCTTCAACGGTGTCGGCGGTTGATGTTGCCCTCGTCCCGATAGGGCCACTCACGTCAAGCCTCTGAAGCCGCCCACGAAAGTGCGAGTCCATCGGCAGATGAGCCCACCCGGAGTAACTCGCGAGCAACCCTCCGCGGCGGCACCTGAAGGGCCACCCGCAGGTGGCGTCACGTGGCGGGCCGCTCTCATCTCACTGGTCATCATCGGGTTCACCGCGCCCGCCATCTTCTACGGCGAGGTCGTGTGGTTCAGGAAGACCCCCCACTTCTGGGCGAGCGGGTGGTCGAGCGGCGTGCCGGCGCCGTGGCCGCTGACGGTGCTGTTCCTGTTGACGGCTGTCATGAGCATCCCCGCCCTCCGCCGACTGCGCTTGACCCGGCCCGAACTGCTGACGATCTACTCGGCCATCCTCGTGGTGACGCCCTTGTTCGGCATGCACGTGCTCTTCTACTTGCTGGGCAAGGTGCCGAGCTACCGATACTACAGTCTGACGCAGCCGCTCTGGGAAACAACATTCCTCCACCTGATCCCTGGGTGGTGGGGCCCCACTTCGTACACCGCTGCTAAGGACTTCTACCTGGGCGGGGTCGCCGTGCCATGGTCGGAATGGGCCTTGCCGCTGGCGGCCTGGACCTCCTTCATGTTGTGCCTCTACCTGGCGAACGTCTGCCTTCTCGTGCTCGTCGAGAAGCAATGGATCAGACACGAGCGGCTGACGTTCCCCCTGGCGCAGATACCTCTCGAGACCGTCGGCGAAGCATCCAACGGACGAGGGGCCGCGCTGCCTGCCAGTCAGCAGGGCCTTCTGGGTGGGACTCATCGTCGCCGCGGTCGTGAGCTTCCTCAGCCAGCTTTCACAGAGACTGCCCGCCATACCGTCGCTGCCCATGGAAGTCACGGTGATGGGCGCGCAGTACGTAGGGCCGCTGGCCGCCCTCGGCGACGTGCAGCTATGGCTCTACCCTTGGCTGATCGCGCTGGCCTACATCCTCCCGCAGGAGCTTTCGTTCTCGGTCTGGTTCCTGTGGCTGGTGCGGATCGGGCTGTGCGCTGGGGCGATCACGTACGGGCACGAGCCCATGGCAGCCGACTCGTGGTGGTCCCTTGGTTTCCCGTCGCCCCACAGCCAGGCCACGGGGGCGGTGGTGGCGCTCTCCCTCTGGGCGCTGTGGACGGCGCGGAGACACCTCGCGCGCGCAGTGCGCATTGCCTTCAGCCGAGGCACCTCGAGCACGGACCGCGATGAGCCCTTGCCGTACCGCTGGGCTCTGATCGGATTCGTCATCTCTGCGTCCTGGCTGGTCGCCTTCCTCATCCTCTCGGGTAACCGACCCATCTTCGGTCTGATCTACGTGGCGCTCCTGGTCGGGTTGTACCTGGCCTATGCGCGAGTGCAAGCCGAGGGTGCCTTTGGCCCATTCTTCTGGTGGGGAAACGATATCTGCATCATCGTGGTGGGCATGCGCAATCTGCGGCCCACGGAGATCCTCACCCTCTACATGATGAACTGGGCCGGGTCTCCCTTTCCCAGCCGGATGTTCAGCGCCTGCTCCATCAACACGCTCACGTCGTTCAAGATCGCGGATGCGAACGGCACTCACAAGCGGGCACTGACCTACCTGCTCTTCGCTGTGCTCCCGGTCGCGCTGGTCCTGGGCATATACATCACTCTGACCGTGCTGTATGGCCGCGGCTTCCTGATGACCGGGCTGTCTAAAGGCAACTATTTCGTGCCGTGGGCGCTCCAGGCAGGCGAGGGCCCGGAGATGGCCTACTACATCATGAACGGGGGGACTCCGGATGTGGGGGGCGTGCTGTGCATGGTGGGAGGGGCGATCACCGCCATCCTCTTCGGCATCATGCGTCTGCGCTTCCTCTGGTGGCCGTTTCACCCCATTGGCTACCTGCTCTCCAACAGCGTCCCCCAGGCCGTGGGGACGTTCCCCTTCTTCATTGCGTGGACTCTCAAGACGTTGGTGACCCGGTATGGGGGTCTGCGCCTGTACCGTCAGACGATTCCGCTTGCCATCGGCCTGATCCTGGGGGATCTGCTCAACAGCTCGGTCTGGAACATCATCGGGTTGATCACCCGCGGACATGTGTAGGCGTCTGGGTGCTGATCTGTACCCATGGGTTCTTCATGACCGATGACTGGGGGACCCAGCAGGCGTGCTTCATCAGCCTGGAGATGTGGAGGGAGTTCTTCAAGGACCGGCATCGGCGGCTATTCGAGGTGATTCACGAAGCGGGGATGCACGCCTGGATGCATTCGTGCGGGTACATCAACGACATTGTGGGGGAGTGGATCGACTGCGGGCCGGACGTGGTGAATCCCCAGCAGCCGCGCACCCTCGGTATTGAGGAGATGGGACAGCGGTGCCGAGGACGAATACGCTCCGAGAGTCTGTGTGATATCCAAGCGACGCTGCCGTCGGTATGCCAGAACCCGTGCCTGCCGTCAACGACAGACCACGCGGGCTGCAGATGACTCGCGGCCGCTTCGACGCGGCGCGTTCTTTGCCACGTCAGAGGTCCGGCCCCCTGAGGGTCGAATCCGCGGGACAGACATCGGCCCGACGGGGCAGTGTGCTTGTCAGCACTGAACTCACAACATAAGGAGTCGGCAACCATGCCCGAGATCGCTAACTACGAAGAGCAGGTCTACGCGGGCGTGCTTGGCAAAGTGATTGGTGTCTACATGGGCCGCCCGTTCGAGGGATGGCGCAAGCCCGACCTCGTCGCTCACTGGGGCCTGGTGGACCGCTACGTGGCGGCCGACAAGGGTTACCCTTTGGTTGTCACCGACGACGACATCACCGGCACCTTCACCTTCGTCCGCGCCCTCGAAGACTCGGGCCAGTACGCCGACACGCCCGCCGACTTCTTCGGGAAGACGTGGCTCAACTACCTAATCGAAGGCAAGACCATCCTGTGGTGGGGCGGCCTCGGCATGTCCACCGAGCATAGCGCCTACCTCCGCTTGAAGCAAGGTATCCCGTCGCCCCGCAGCGGGAGCATCGAACTCAACGGTCCCATCGTTGCACAGCAGATCGGCGCGCAGATCTTCATTGACGCCTTCGGGTTGGTGGCTCCTGGTGAGCCCCAGCTCGCGGCCCGCCTGGCAGAGCCTGCCGGAAGCGTCTCTCACGACGGAGAGGCCGTTAACGGCGCCAAGGTGGTGGCGAGCATGATTGCCGCTGCGTTTGTCGAGAAAGACATGGGCAAGCTCCTGGACATCGGCGTCAGCGTCATTCCGTCGGACAGCCTGATCGCTCAGGTGCACCGCGACGTCCGCACCTGGACGAAGGGCGATGGCAACTGGCACCAAACCTACGACCGCATCGTCGAGAAGTACGGCCCTCACATCTATGGTGGAGCCTGCCACATGGTGCCAAACCATGCACTCATGGTGATGGCGTGGGCCTACGCGCCCGACGACTTCCGCCAAGCCCAGGCGATCATCAACACCGCAGGCTGGGACACGGACTGCAACGCCGCCAACGTCGGCGCTGTCATGGGCGTCAAGGTCGGACTCGAAGGTATCAACCGAGACTACGACTTCCAGTCTCCCTTTGCCGACCGCATGCTGCTTCCCACGGCCGAGGGCGCGCGGCTCACCTCCGACTGCCTCCAAGAAGCCCTGTACATCGCGCGCATGGGCCGCAAGATCATGGGATGGCCCGACCTGGAGGCGCCGAAGGGCAACGCCTGGCACCACTTCAGCATGCCGGGCAGCCAGCACGGGTACATGGTCGAGCCGACCGACCAGGGCATGCCCGGCACCGGCGCGGTGCGCAACGTCCAGGGACCGAAGGGCGAGCGCGTGCTCCAGATCAGCTTCCGCGAGGTCGCCCCGAACCACCCCGTCCGGGTGTCTACTCCGGTGTTCGCCGAGCCCGGACAGCCCGGCTACGCGATAGTCGGCACCCCGAAGCTCTACCGCGGCCAGACCGTTACGCTCGAAGGAAGAGCCAAGGAAAGCCGCGGCTCCGCGTCGATCCGCCTATTCGCCCGATGCTTCACCGGCGACGGGGAAAGCAACGTATCTACGGACATGCAACTCGTCCACAGCGAACCGATCGACCTCGACGAAGGCGAATCGTTCGCGCTAACACTGCCCATGCCCGGCGAGCGCGGATTCCCCGTCAAGGACATCGGCGTCGAGATAACCGGCGGACCCGATGCCGCGGGCTCCGTGCTCGTGGATACGGTGCGCTGCAGTGGATCGCCCGACATCCACATCCCCGACGAGCTCCCCCGTCACAAGGGCGGCGACGTGCTGGGCTGGGTCGCCGACGTCGACCACGTCATTGCCAAGTTCCCCCAGGACAGCCAGCCCATGACCTATTTCGGGAAGAACGAGGGCCGCGGCGTCCTTGTCACCGGCACTGACGACTGGACCGACTACACGATTTCGAGCCGCTTCACCATTGCCTTGGCCGACTCGGGCGGCCTCATCGCGCGCTACCAGGGCCTGCAGCGATTCATCGCCCTGGTCAAGACCGCCGACTCGCTCAAGCTCGTCCTGAACTACTACGGGGAAACCGTCCTCGGCGAGAAGCCCTGCCAGTGGGAAGTGGGCGACCTCCATGATCTCGTGCTTACCGTGAGGGGTACCACCATCGTGGCCCATCTCGACGGCCGGGAGGTCCTCCGCGCTGACGACGACACGCTCCTCTGCGGCGGAGCCGGCTATGTCGTGGAGCGCGGGATCGCAGGCTTCCGCGAAACGTCCGTCACCGCCGTACGCGATGGCTGATCGGTAGCGCCGCGTCAGCCGCAATCTGTATCACGCGTTCTGAAAGGCGACGGAAAGCCTCGTAGCGTCTCTGTCGCGACTGCACATGCTGTCTATGTCCCTATCCCTATAAGACTCTCTGATTCTCTGATTAGTCAAGACCCTTTTGGCACTGCGTTGGGATGGCTACGCGACGAGTTCTGTGGGCGCCAGAGAGGCGCGTCGCAGTAGCTTGTAGAGCCGCCGTGTCCGATGGCGCGCGAGCGCGATGAGGGCAAGTGTCTTGGCATGCGGATCGGACCGGCCAGCCAGCTTCCTCTGATAGTAGGTTCGTGATTCTGGTTCGTGGGTGGCGGCTGTGCGGGCCGCCTGCGTAACCGCGCGCAGCAGTCGTTTGTTCGTGAAGCGCGAGAGCCGAGAAGAGCGCCAGATTCTCCAAGCGTGGAGCGGAGGAATCGCATTTCGCCAGCCTCGGCTTTGGCCGCGGGGCCACCGCAGAATGAGCGAGAACCCCCGGAAAGCCGCCACCAGAACGCTATCTCTCCGCTACCCCTGGATCGACAACTCGGCCTATAGGCCCACTCCTCTCTTCTTGGCCAACGTCGCCGATTCTAGGCGGCAGATCGCGTGGACGCATAACCCGTGCCGTCCAGTAACTCATCGGCTCACTGCACTGCCTTCGCACGCGTCTCAGGCCCCCCAGCAAGCACCGTACGCCTCACACGCGCTCGACGCGCCCAGATGCCTTCGTCCGGAAGCTCGGAACATCGACCCATGACACGGGGTCTAATGCTATAGGTGCGGCGCTGCGCCGGCCCGTACGAAGGAGAGGAGGTGCTCTCATGAAGAGCGCCTCTACGGGCGATCTCAACCAGGATTGACACAGACATATGTGGCTAGAACAGGACAGCTCAATCTCGATGCATCAGTCCTTGAGGGTGAGCACCCTCGTGGTTATCGGTCTGGTGTTGATCTTTGCGTGGCAGACTGATGGGGCCTCGCGTAGTGGCGAACTGGGGGCAGGCATGCCGCCCACTTGCACGACCCAAGACGTCCGGTCAAGAACCAGCCGTGACAAACCTAGGCCGGATGGTCTCCACGTGAGCTACTACGAGACGGGAGAGAAGTGGTCTCAGGGATGCTACAGGAACGGCAAGCTTGAGGGGCTCTTCACGAACTGGTTCAAGAATGGGCGGATGATGAACCAGTGCGTCTACGTGAACGGGGAACGGCACGGCCCGTTCACCTCGTGGCATTACAACGGTACGAAGCGCGAGGAAGGGCAGTATGAACACGGCGTCAAGACAGACATGTGGACGAAGTGGGATGAGAGTGGACGCAAGAAGAGTGCCATAGAATGGAAGAACGACAAGCGAAATGGTGGCGCGACTCTCTGGCATGACAACGGAACCATATTCAAGACGGGGCACTATAGAGACGGGAAAGAGAGCGGATTATGGACCACGCATGATACGGACGGGCTGAAGCTCTCAGAGGCCGTATGGAGAGATGACCTCCTTCATGGCTTGGCCATGAACTGGTGGAAGAATGGCAAGAAGAGAAGCGAAGGCTCGTACAGGAAAGGGAAGCAGCACGGAACATGGCTTGAGTGGGACCAGAACGGCGTCCTGAGAGTGCTGCAGGGATACCGAGAGGGAACTCTGCACGGGCGTAGGGCCGTGTGGAACGGTGACGGGAACAGATGGCGAGAGTTCACATACACTGACGGCCAGCTCAATGGCGAATGCCTTGAGTGGCACGAGAACGGCGAGTTGAAGGTTCTCGGTCTGTACAAGGAAGGCTACCGACACGGTAGATGGCTGCAGTGGGATAACGAGGGGGAACTCATCAAAGAGGACTCCTACGAAATGGGCGACCCTGTTCGCCCCCGCTAACCGCTCGTCAGACCGCTGGTGCTTGCCAGCCGGTCGCCGGCCCCGTGGTCATTGTCGGGCATGCCTGAGACCGGCGTGCGTGGGCGCAGTACGGATCTTGCCACACCAGTCCACACGGCGCGACGAGCTTCCGGGCAACGCCACCCGAGTACAGATGTGCATAGCCCCATGTCCGTCTGCCAGCCTCGGCGGCGCCTTGGAGCAACACCGAGAGGGCCGGCAGACAGAACTCGCCGTTCCCTCGAGTGTCCGAGTAATATGAGAGCGGGCGGGCCGAGCAGCTACTCATGAGAGCCGCCACCAAAAGCACGGGCATCCGATCCGGGTTGCCGGAAGAGACAAGGGGGGACACGGCGTGCGACATCCCACCCGTACTCGAGTAGCGCGCAGTAGCAGTGCTCCCCAGGCTGTGGATTCTTCCCTGTCGCATCGTATCGGATCATCGTGCACAGTGGGAGGACAGTGCCCATGGTATCGTACTGGCTTTGCGTGCTGATCCTAGGTGGCATCATCGTCGTCGGCGGCACGCTCGCGACCCGCCTGTTTGGGGACCGATGGGCCGCCGGCCCGCGAGTCTCGCCGGCCGGCATCGGTCTCGGTGTGATGCTGGCCCTCACTGCCTCCTTGTTGTGCCTGCCGGCGCGATTCCCCTTTGCACGTGGCAGCGAGATGGCATACGGCGCGCTGCTGGGCCTGGGCGCGGCCTTGCTCGCAGCGATTGCGCTGTGGCTCTCCCGACCGATCGGCCAGCACAGATCCCAGGTAGCCACGTTCGCCAGTCTCGGAGGCGTGGCGCTCATCTGGGTAGCGACCACGGGGCTGCTCTTCTCCGGCAGTCCACGGTATGCGCTGATTGGCGGCGCAGCTGCGGCCCTGCTCGCTCTACTGCCGGCAGCGTGGAGCTACCGAGACCACGAGGCGAAGACTGCACCGCTGGACTTCTTCGGCCTCGCTATCGTGCTGTTGGTCCTGGGAGTGCTGCTGGCGATCCACCGCCACGACGCGGGGACGCTGCGGCCCTACTGGGCACTCCCAGCTGTCGCGATGGCCAGCGGGCTACTGGGCGCGGTGGTCGCCACACTGATCCTAGGACGCACGCAGGCCCCCAGGTGGCTGTTGAGCGCGATTACGATTGTGGTGGCGGGCGGCCTGTGGCTGGGTGGGCTATGGTTGCTCAACCGCACCCTTGACCTGCCAGTGACCCACCATCTGACGATTCTGCTGGCAATGGGATGGGTCGGATTCGCACTGGCCGCATTGGCGATAGGGGCCGCAGGCGACCGGCTGGCGGTTCGGCTGATTGTCCCACTACTGGGAATGGTGCTGTTGATCATCGGGTTCAACCTAGGGGGCGCTTATGGAGTGTCGATAGCACTCGCGGGCGGCCTGGCACTGTCGCTCCCACTCGGGAACTGGGGCCAGAAAAGGGGGAGCGTCTCCGCCGTGCTGTGGTTGGCCGCCCTGGGAGCGCTGTACCTCGCCTACCGCCTCTTCCTGGAGGACTTCGGCCAGGAGTTCCGCGGCCACGTTCGGCTCGACTTCGCGCGCCACTATGTATTCGTAGGACTGGTTGCGGCGCTCGTGTGGGCGGCCGCTGCCTGGGAGCAGCGCCCCGGGCGCGCGGCTGCAGTTGTGCAATGGGGGGCCTTGGCGCTGCTGCCGCCTGTACTGTTCTTGGTCTTTGGGTATGAAGCGCTGCTGGGATTGGTCCTCGGACTGCTGATCGGCCAGCTTCTCCTGCCCGCAGTCGCGGCGCGAAACGCCCAGCCCGGCCCGCCGCTCTTCTTCTTCCCGCTGATAGCAGTCTGGGCGCTGATAGTCCCTAACTGGGCACACTTCGTCCTGGAGCTGCCGCGATGGATGCGGGGCGCGACCATCGCGGCGGTCGCAGTCGTCGCGGTGCTGGCGCTTGGCTTGCCGCGCGAGCGGGCCCGCCCCACTCCGGACCCGCAAGCCGCGGGAGAGAACTAACATCGTGCGCGCAGCAAGAATCCTCATTTGGGTAGTCACAGCACTCCTCATCGGCGCAGGGCTGGGGGGGTCGCTGCTCTTCGAGCCTCCACTCGGGAATCTCGAAGGCCGGCTGATCGCGCGTGACTCAGGGCACCCGGTGGCGGCCGCGGTTGCACTCTCGGGCGAGGTCCACCTCCGGACTCAGAGCGATGAAGGCGGGCACTTCTCATTCAAGGGCATTCCCGCGGGGCCGTATCGCCTGAGTGCCAGCAGCCCGGGTCACGTCGTCGAGAAACGGATGGTGCAGGTACGGGAAGGCCGGATGCGCCGGGTCAAGTTCGAGATGGCGCGCCAAGCGTCGTGGGTAGAGCTGATAGTCCACGAGGATATCCTGTATCCGGGCGAGCCAACTTCGATCGCAGTCCGAGGACTCACGCTCAGCCCCTCCTATCGCCTCGACGTCTACCGCGTGAACCGCTGGCGCTCAGTCAGAGAGCACGAGGCGCGTACACATCGAAAGGCTCTGGAAGCCGCTGTCGAGAGGCGCGAGATAACGCTCTGGTCCACCCGCGAGGTCACTCCGCTGCAGATCGACTGGGAGGGGGTCTTCTACGACCGGACGGATCTGGGGCAGCTTCCCATCGGGCGGTATCTGGTCATCGCAACCGGAGAGACCGGCAACCAGTCCGCGCGCAGCCTGACGGTATCGCGCCTGGCGCTGCTAGTGAAGACCGATCCGGATGTGGCGGTGGCCTACGTCTCCGATCTCATGAGTGGCGAGCCCATCGAAGGGGCGAGCGTAACAGGCCCCGGCGTCACCAGCCGTACCGACAAGAACGGGCTGGCCCGGCTGCGGCGACGTGGTAGGCGAGGAGGCGCCTTCACGTGCCACGCACGGGTCGGCGACGACATCGTGTCTTCGCCGTCGCGCAGCAGCGACGCCCGGGATGGGTACCGGCTGTTCGCCTTCACTGACCGACCCATCTATCGCCCCGGCGATGAGGTCCACCTGAAAGGCGTGCTCCGCAAGCGCACCTCCGCCGGCTACGTGCTCCCGGGCCGGGTCAAGGTGAGCTTCTCCGTCATGGACCCATCCGGCACTGCCATCCACAAGTCCGAACTGACCACCAATGACCAGGGCTCATTTGCAGACTCGTTCACGGTGCCGAAGGAGGGAAAGACCGGCCACTACAGGATGACCTCGCGTATCGGCGGGTTCCGGCATTCGATTCTACTGAAGGTGGCTAGCTACCTCAAGCCCGAACTCCAGCTCTCCGCGCGGCCGGAGAGGGTGCAGTACGTGCGCGGGGAGCTGGCCGTGGTTGACATCGAGGCGACCTACTACTTCGGTGCACCGGCCGCAGATCTAGGCCTGAGGTGGATGCTCAGCCGCGAAGCGCACTACCCGCAGTATGGATCCTACGAAGGATGGGATCTCGACTTCGAAGGCGAGTATTACGGCGTCGGCGGCGAACTCGTGAGCGAGGGCGAGGGGAAGACCGATGAGGCCGGCAGGATCCGTTTGCTGCTGCCATCGCGGCTGTTGGCCGGTCAGCAAACCTCAGAAGAGAGCCCATATCTCGATCATAGATTCACCGTGCGTGTCTGGAGCACCTCGGACGCGGGCGGATCGGCGACGACCAGCGCCAGTTACCTAGTTACACGAGGCGACTTCTCCTTGAGCATCTCGCCGGACCGATACCTGCTCACACCAAACAAAGCCACCGGCCTCAACGTCGAGGCGCGGGACTTCGAGGGCCTACCGGTGGCCGATCAGGAGATCTCGCTGTCCCTCATAAGGGAGACCCGGCCCCAGAACCCCGGGGAGGTGAAGCGGCACACGATCCTCACCTGGAAGGCGCGCACCGCAGCAGACGGCATCGCCAGTACAACGGTTACAGTCCCCGAGGGCGGCAGCTTCGTACTGGAGGCCGCCGCGCGCGACTCAGACGGGCACAGCATTGGGGCACGACGCTACGTATGGGCTGTGAGTGGGACGGAGTGGGACTTCCGCGGGCTGCAGCGGGGGATCACCATCATCAGCGATCGCAAGGAGTATGGCCCTCGCGACCGCGTGAGGCTGCTCGTCACGACCGAGCACGCAGGGCAAGGGCTCTTCTGCCTCGAGGGGGAGCGGCTCCATGAGACCAGACCTCTCATGTTCGAGCACGGGGCCAACATGATCGAGTTCGATCTGAAGCCTGAATACCTCCCGAACGTGCAGGTCTGGGTCGGACAGGTCTACGACAAGCGACTCCACCGGGCAACGAAGAACATCAGCATCAGCCGGGACATCCACCGGCTGACGGTGGCGCTGGAGCCGGGCCAACCGGAGTACCGCCCTGGCGGCCGCGCGACTTGCCAGGTCAAGGTGACCGATTCCGAGGGGCGACCGGCGAAGGCAGAAATAGCGATTGGGGTAGTCGACGAGGCCATCTACGCGCTCGCTGAAGACCGCGTGCAGGATCCAGTCGATTACTTCTACCATCGGCGGTACAACCGCGTTAGCACGTCCTTCGCGCCGACAAGCCACTACTGGGGCGGCGGCGACAAGGCTCCGCCCAACATAGAAGTGAGACGGCGCTTTATGGATACCGCATTCTGGGCGCCGCACGTGCTGACCGATGCTGACGGCCGCGCGGAGGTGGAGTTCGCGCTCCCCGACAACCTCACCTCCTGGCGAGTGACCGCGCGGGCCGTGTCGGCTGACACGCGCGGCGGCGTTGGCCGGGCGAACTTCAAGGTCGCCAAGCCCCTGATGGTGCGCCTGGATCTGCCGCGATTTGCCACCGAGGGCGACCGATTCCGCGTCTCCGCCTACGTACACAACGAAACCGAGCGCGAGACGGAGATCGACCTGAGTCCGTGGGCACGTGGGGTGGAACTTGACAGCCGTCAAGAGCAGCTGACTATCCCCGCAAAGCGCCTGGTTAGGAGAGATTGGTGGGCCACAGTCACCTCTTCCCACGAGGCGGTGATCGGGGCTTCGGCAGTCAGCGCCGAGCTGCAAGACGCAGTAGAGCTGACCTTGCCCGTGAATCCATATACGCGCACGCAGTTCGACGCCTGGTCCGGCCAGACTGAGGATCAGGTCGCCGTCATCCTGCCGCTGCGGCAGGATTCGGCCCTGGACCGCACGCGACTGACAGTGGCTGTGTCGCCCTCGATCGCGGCAAGCCTGTTCTCCAACCTCGAATACCTGATCCGCTGTCCCTACGGCTGTGTCGAGCAGACGGTCAGCTCATTCCTGCCGAACCTCTATGTGCTGCAACTGCTGGAGGCGCGTGGCATGGGGGATTCACCCCTCTCCAAGGAGATACCGCCGCGAGTAGTGCGAGGACTCGCACGATTGGCGAAGCTGCAGCGAGTCGAAGGCGGTTGGGGTTGGGGGCGGTGGGGTGAGCTGGATATCTGGATGACCTCCTATGCCTTGCTGGCGCTGACAGACGCGCAGCGCGCGGGCTATCAGGTCGCCGGCACACAACGCGCCGTCTCGCGGCTCGAAAGCGCCGTACGGGCAAAGCGGCAGGAGTATCCGGATGACCTCGCGTTCACGGCCTATGTACTCGCCCGCCTCGACTCCGAGCTGGCACTCCCCACCATTGCCAGAGCGCTCGACCATCCCAAGCTCTCCGGGCGGGGCCGCGCGCTCTGTGCCCTGGCATACTTTGAGCTTGGCGAAGACGCGGAGGCGCATCGCCTGATGGCCGAGCAGTGGCGCACCGCAAAGAAGGAGGGTGATTGGACGAACTGGACTGGGATTCAGGACGTTGAGAGTCAATGGTGGGACGGCGGCGCGAATGTGGAGGCCACCGCGTGGGCCTTGAAGGCCGCGCTCCGAGCCGATCCCAAGGATCCCCGGGCGACCTCCATCGCGTCCTGGTTGCTCCACTCGCGCAACGGCGACCGCTGGGTGTCAACCCGGGACACCGCGATCGCGCTCTCCGCGCTCGTTGACTATCTGCGCGGGCTGGACGAGCCCAATCCGGACTACGCGGCGATAGTGGAGGTCAATGGGAAAGAGGTCTTCCGGCATACCTTCACGAGCGATCTCAAGACCTGGCAGGAGTCCGAGTTCGACGTGCCGGCCGCAGCCCTCCAGCAAGGAGCCAACAAGGTCACGTTCTCACGCCGCGCGGGCACGGGCCGTCTGTACTACCGGGCAAACCTGCGCCAACAGGTACGGATGGAGGAAGAAGAGGAAACTGCGCGCGGGGAGATCTTCCACGTGCGGCGGGAGTACTTCAAGATGGGCCGCGGGAGGTCCGGCGGATCGCTCGCCTACGGCCCCGCCAGCAAGCCGGGAGACGTGTTTGACGATGGTGACCGGGTGTTGGTGCGACTCACCTTCAACTCCAGTCAGCGTCTGCGGTACGTGCTGATAGAGGACCCGCTGCCAGCGGGACTGGAGCCCAGCGCGCGAGGTGACGTTGGCTTCATGGACTGGCGGTCGTGGTGGGTTGACAACGATGTGCGGGATGACAGGGTGAACTTCTATCTTGACTGGCTGCCCAAGGGCCGACGCGTGATCGAGTACACAGTCACGGCCCGCACGCCGGGCCGCTTCAACGCCCTGCCAACGAGTGGGTTCGCGATGTACCAGCCAAAAGTCAATGCGCTGGGAGAGAAAGCTCGCATCGAGGTGAAGCCGTGAGGTCGAGACTCGGGCCCGCGCTGGCGTTCGGGCTGCTGCTGCTCGCCTGCGCGGCAGGTGTCTTCTGCGCGCGCAGCCCCGCGCCGCGACAAGCACCCGTCGCTGCCTACACCACCAGCTTCTTCGGCCGAAGTGCTGGGCAGATCGACAATGCGATCAGGGCGGCGCATGCCCTGGACGGTGCCGTCGTGCCTCCCGGAGGCGAGTTCTCCTTCAACAAGCGTGTCGGTCCGTGGACGGCCGACAGGGGATACCGGCGGGCGCCGGTGAGCTACGATGGAGAGCTAACGCTGGCCACCGGCGGCGGAGTCTGCCAGCTCTCCACGACTCTCTATGGCGCGGCACTGCTGGCAGGCATGGACGTGCTCGAACGGCACCGGCACTTCTGGCCGGTGAGCTATGCCAGGCCGGGGCTCGACGCCGCGGTGGCCTACCCCAGCATAGACCTCAGGTTCCGGAATCCACTCCCCGCGGCCGTCAAGATCGCGGCCCGGAGAAGCGGACAGCAGCTCGTAGTTGAGCTGCTCTCCACAGCTTCGGCCGACCGCTGCGCGATCGAGACAGAGCGGCTCGCCCTTCATCCGCCGGCGACGCTCGTGCGGCGCGAGCAGCGCCTCGCCCCCGGCGAAATGCTGGTGGCGAACCGCGGGCAGCCGGGTCGGGAGGTGGCTGTCTACCGCGTGCGTCACACCGCGGCCGGGAAGCCGCAGCGAATGCTGATATCGGTGGACACCTATCCCACTCTCAACCGTATTGTCAAGGTCGGCCCGGAGGGGGCTGAGGATCTGGCGTCTCACCTGTCGTTGGCGAACGAGTTCGCAGAGCCCGAAACACGCTGGCTGAGTGTGGAAGAACCCGGCCTGATCCAGACTGAGCAATGAACCCGACTTGTGTCTTCGCAACTGCGTCGCATCGCGACGCCGTACGTGTCGTTGACAGCCCCGCAGTCTTCCAGAACTCGTCTGCGGCGGACAGAATGCGTCAATATCTCTGTGGCGATAGGATCTGACTTCCATCACCCACTCGCAGGGGGCTCAGGCGCGCCCGACACTCACAGGCGGCCTGAGGCCCCGAGCGGCAACGGTCTACGGCTCATCCCAGAGGAGTGCCCGCGGAGTCATGGCACTCGCCCTACGCGGTCAGGCGGATGCTTCGCTCAGTTGATGGAGTGCCTGCTCGAGGTGGCCCACCGCCCGCTCGTCATGTGCCTTTGCCTCTCGCACCAGGGCGGAGAGCTTCCGGCGGAGGTCGCGGTCGCGGAGCGCCAGGCGCTTCTTCTGGGGAGCGAAGCTGTGGGGCGCGAGGTCGTAGGCCGACCCGAGCACCTCTAGCTCGGCCCGGTAGGCTTCGGCGGCCTGGCGGAGCTGGTCGGACACGGCGTCGCTGTCCTCCGCCATGCTCGCCAGGAACGACGCGGCATCCCGGCGCTTGGGGTAGAGCAGGTGCAGGCCGTCATTGGCGATGGCGAAGCAGCGCATCTCCATTGTCTCTGTGTCGTCATCGGCGAAGGCGAAGTCCTCATCCCGTTCCAGCGCCTCCGCCATCGCGTCATAGGCCGCCAGGCCGGTGATGAGCTGCTTCTCGACCTTCCCGTCGATGGTCGCCAGCGGCATCTCCGGATCCCGCGCCAGCCGGACCGCCCACTCCAGTGTATCCCGCAGCACCTGCCGGCGCGGCGGCGACTCGCGCTTCTCGCCCAGCAGGATCAGCCCGTGGCAGTTCTCGAACCAGTCGGTCGCGCTGAAGTATCCCTTCTTACTCTCCTGGAAGTAGCTCCGGCCGTACAGCACCTCGCCGCCCTTGTCGTAGCCCGCGACGATGCACGCCTCCGGCGGACCGACGACGCCGATGGCGATCACGGGCCGGCCCTTGTCGATGCTCTCGACGATGGCCTTGCGGTACACCTCCTTCGCGTCGCCCGGGTTCTCCCGGTCGTAGTCCGGCACGAAGGTGTGGTCATACCCGAGCGCGGCGAAGGTTCTCTTCACCGGCTCGCCGCCGAGCATGAGCAGGTCGCAGTTGCGGGGGCTCCACGGCGGCTCCCAGATCATCTTGAATGCGCCGCCGGAGATGCCCATTACGTAGTCGTTGCTGACGTCTTCCTTCAGGTAGTGCATGCACGCGGCCGCCGCTCCCGCGAAGCAGATGCACGATGTGGTCGTCCAGTGGATTCTCTCGACGCCGGCGAGCACGCGCTTCACGCGCTTGCCGAACTCGTCGTCGGGACGGTGACTGCTCAGTGTCTCTCTCACTTCTGCCTCCATTCTGTCTCGCAGTTGAGTCCGCGCCGAGTGGAGGCGGTTCTTGACGGTGCTGACGGGCACGCCCAGGAAGTCGCCGACCTCGCCCATCGAGTAACCGTCGATGTAGAAGAGCGTGGCCGCCGTGCGCTGCTTCTCTGGCAGCGCGTTCACCGCGGAGAGCACTTCCCTCTGCGTCTCCCTCTGCTCGATCGCTTCGTGGGGCCCCCGACGAGGGTCGGCCGGCTCGACGCCCGCCTCCAGCGGCATCGTCTTCACTCGCTTCCTGCGGGTGATGCGGCTGCACTGCTTGAAGACGATGCGGCGAAGCCAGGAGGGAAACGCCCGCACCTCTCGCAGTGTGCTCAGGCTGAGGTAGGCCTGCACGAAGGTGTCCTGCGCGGCATCCTCCGCGAGGTGAAAGTCTCCCAGGATGGAGTAGGCGTAACCGACCGCCATGTCCTGGAAGCGCCGCACCACCGCGCCGAAGGCCTCCACATCGCCCCGCCGCGCCTTCGCAACAGATCGCTGCCAGCCAGTCAACTCGCCCTCCGTCTCAGCCGCCGCAGCTCCCGTCTCAGCCATCACGGCTTTCCTCTCAGCTACCGCGACTCGCGTCTCAGCGCGTCTTCACCTACACTGCCCCACCTTCGCGCCAAGAGGTCTGCCCACGTTACCTATCTTCCCAATTCTGTCAGGCCTCGCCCAACACAGGCGGCGAGCGCGCGACGCGCATGGGCAAGACGCACTGTCAGTATCATACAGCGTTGAGAGCCGTCTGGGAGGCGGTCCGAGATGACGCTTCGAAGCTCGCAGCTGGTGAGCACGAGACTTCGACACGCTGCGGAATCAGTCAACCGCTAAGCCGAGCCATTTGCCCACAGCGTCTGTCTATCTGGGATGCCAGTGTGGGTGTTGGCCAGCGCCCTGGCCTGTGGAACTCGGGCTTTCGTCAGCCTCCTCAAAGGCAGCCGCAGACGCTCGGCCCACCCCACATCCACTCCGTCGCACCGCCCGGATCTGTGCGCCGAGGAGCTGCGGACTGCCCCCGGCACTCGCGGCCTATTCCATGTCTGGGGCGACGTGGACGAACTGGTAGCCGAGAGACTGAATGCCTTCGACTGTCTCTTTGAGGTAGTTGATGTCGTAGAAGGCGTGGAAGTAGAAGCTCGCCCAGCCGTCCCGGATTGCGAGGTTGCGCTCGGCGTCGGTGATGATCTCGGGCGGCAGGCGCGGCACGTATCCGCCGTCGCCCGGCTCGATATAGTCCAGGTTCTCGGGCGCTAGCTTCTGGCCATACACGTCCTGCTGGATGACGTAGGGGAAGAACTGGCCGAGCATGGCCTGTGAGTTCGTCTCCGCGGCAGTGACGACGACCTCTCCGCGGAACGGATCCCGACCGCGGCTCCGGGAGGAGCGGGGGGGCTGACGCCAGTCGCGCGCAGGGCTCACCCGGCTCTGCGCCTCCCGCGGGCCTGCAGTGCACTGCGTCAGCAGGTCGAGCATCGCCGCCCCCGAGGGGCCGGCGTCCGCGAAGTACAGAGTCCGATGGTAGAATAGATCGCCGATCTCCGCGAATGCCTCGTAGTCAGTCTGTGACGCGGCGTAGTGGGGCACCTCCCAGGCCACTGGATGGAAGCCGGCAGAGCGAAGCTCGTGGAGGGCCGCTGTCATCCGGCTCTGCGCCCAGGCCTCGGAGTCGGGCGGAACGGGTCCCTCGTACACTAGATCCCCGGTCTCGTCCATGGTCACCCGGTAGAACTCGAAGTCATCGCCCGTCCTGCCGCAGAATGGATTGGGGACCGAGTCCCACTGGTGAGTGAAACCATGCGCGATGATGATGCCGCCCCGGTCTTCTGCGTGTCGGATGGCGGCGATCAGCTCGTCACTCAGCCTCAGCGTATAGTCGAAGGGGACGTTCACATCTGGGTCCGCTAGCAGCGGGTCCCGGTACCCGGCCACCAATGCCATATGGAAGGGCGCCCCCCGGGAGTAGAGATAGTCCGCGACGTCCCTGAGCTCCTTGGGCACGGTATCGGCGCTGATGTCCTCAATGCGAACCAGGGCGCGGTGTGTCTCCGCGTGGTCGATCCCCACGATGTCGTGCAGCAGGTCGCAGAACACGAGATAGCGATCGCTCTCGTTGAGGTAGGCGAACGGTATGTCCGAGACATACCAAAGGTTGCTGCTATGGATGACGTATGGCGTGGAGTCGGTGGGGCTGTCCTCCGGCCCCTGCCACGCCAGGGCCGGGACCTCGACCAGGCCGGGATCCAGCACCTCGATGATCCCGAGTTCGGGGTCGCCGATCTCCCGGGTGAAGATGCCTCCCCTGTACGAGACCCGATCCCATGGGCTCCAGTCCAGCGCGACGAATCGGAAGCCATAGTAGCTTTCGAAGTCGGGGTCAGGCGTCCACGGCCCGCTGTGCGCGATCATCCAGAGGTTGTACTTGAACCAGCACACGGGCGTGATGTCGCTGAGCACATCGTCCAGGAAGCTCTGCGGCACATCGCTGTCATAGACCGACCCGAAGTAGAAGGCGACGCGATACTGGTGCATCTGACCCGGCAGGTACTGCTCGACGGGCTGCTGCACGGCCTCGAGCGGGAAGTGGCCGAGCAAGTTGGTGAGCCCCTGGGCGTATAGCTCGCCGAGCCAGCCCCACTCGCCGGTCCCATCGTAGAGGACTAGCGCGGTGTCGGCCGACGGATCGGCCTGGCATGGCAGCGAGCAAGCGAGAAGCATGACGGCGGCTGCCATAACGAGCAGAACGCGCACAAACGCGCCAACGGCCATCGCCGTGTGGCCCTGAATAGCCCTACGTGGATCCGCGGTCACCATACTGCGCCTCCAGACCGCGCAGCACACGGCGATGCGGTGACCTCTCCTCCTAACCATCCCTACACCTTGCATCTACACATGTACTTCTCGGCCGAAGTCGGGTATACCTCTCTTGGCCTTTCAGGGTCCCAGCTCGCCCTGGGCCGCGTAGCGAACACGCGGTTTGCCTGTGGGACGAGACAGCACGAGGGCGCCCGCAGCCGACGCAGAACTCTACTAATTGGGGGACGATCAGTGGCACCGGCGCTAGTTGGCCCTGGCCTATGAGCAGTAGCCTTCATCGGATTCCCGGCACTGCTGCCGACCTCGGAGGGATCGTCTGCCCGCGCCTTCGCGCCGGTATGGGGCCGATGCGCCCGGTCACTACCCTTGCGGTTATCTGCGCAGTCGCTGCGGCCGCGCTCGTGATGAGCGTATTGCCCGCTCCGGCGGCGACGACGGAGCGCGTCAGCCTTACCCACGCCGGGACCGAGAGCGCCGGTCCGGTCAACGTGCTGTGGGCTACTGCGGCGGTCAGCGCCGCGGGGCGATTCGTAGCGTTCGAGTCAGACGCCGACGATCTCGTCCCAGGTGACACGAACAGGGACGCCGATGTCTTCGTGCGCGATCGGCTGATGGGAACGACAGAACGAGTCAGCGTCAGCAGCTCTGGCGAAGAGGCCGCCGCTGGCTCGTGGCGACCCGCGATCAGCGGAGACGGCCGGTATGTAGTCTTCATGTCGTACGCCCCGAACCTCGTCCCGAACGACGACAATGGTAGCTGGGACGTGTTCCTGCGCGACCGAGCGGAGCAGGCAACCATCGCGATAAGTCTAGGCGGCGCGGGCGAGACGGCAGACGGCCACTCCTGGAATCCCTCGATCAGCGCGGACGGGCGGTTCGTGGCGTTCGAGTCCGACGCCACCAACCTGGTGCCGGGCGACACCAATGGCTGCATGGACATCTTCCTGCACGACCGCGTCGCGGGCCCGACCCAGCGCATCAGCGTTCGCAACGGCGGCGAGGAGGCGAGCGGCGATTCCTGGGCGCCGGCAGTGAGCGCGGACGGCCGCGTCGTAGCGTTCCGCTCGTTCGCGAGCGACCTCGTGACGGGGGACACAAACGACGCGGGCGACGTCTTCGTGCGCGACCTCGCCACCGGCATAACCGAACGGGTGAGTGTTAGCCGAGAGGGGACGCAGGGAACGCGGGATTCCTGGGACCCGGCGATCAGCGCGGACGGGCGCTTCGTGGCCTTCCGGTCCTATGCCACGAATCTCGTGCCGGGAGATAGCAACGCCGAGGCAGATGTCTTCGTGCGGGATCGACTCGTCGGGACGACCGAGCGCGTCAGCCTGACCTACAAGGACATGCAGGCACGCGGCTCCTCGCAGCGCCCGTCAATCAGCGCGGACGGCCGGCTTGTGGCATTCCAGTCGCTGGCCCGCAATCTGGTGCACGGGGACAGCAATGCAAGCTACGACGTGTTCGTGCGGGACCGGCTCGAAGGTACGACGGCGCGCGTGAGTGTCGGGCCCGGAGGGCAGAATGCCAACGACGCCTCCGTCGCAGCCGCCATCAGCGCCGATGGGAGGCTGGTGGCATTCTGGTCTGTCGCCTCTAATCTCGTCGCCGCAGACAGCAACGAAGGGCCCGACGTGTTCGTCCACACGCGAGATGTGGAGACACGCTCCCTGGTCGTGACCGGGGAGCCGGGAATAGCCAAGATCAACGGCACGCCTCACGAGATCCCGTGGTCGGGCGACTTCATCTTTGGAAGCGCAGTGACACTGGAGGCCGAGGGCACCGCCTGCCACGTCTTCAGGGACTGGGCGGGCGACTTGGCCGGCAGCGCCAACCCCACCAGCCTCACCATGGACGACGATAAGACCGTCATCGCCAACTTCGACCAGCTCCATCACGTTCTGACTCTCTCCGGCAGCGGCGGCGGAAGCGTCGCAGTGGACGGTGTGCTGCATGGGCTGCCCTGGTCGGGCGAGTTCGACTGCGGAACGGCCGTCACGCTCGACGCAGTGCCCGATGAATGCCGGCAGTTCGATGGCTGGTCCGGTGACCTGATGGGGATGGTGAACCCCGTTGTCGTCGTGGTGGACGCCGATCTCAACATCGGCGCCAGCTTCAGCGTGGCACGACAGACCCTCACCCTAACCGGCGTCGGCCTTGGCTCGGTTGCTGTCGATGGGACGGTGCAGGCCCTGCCGTGGTCGGCTGAGTTCTCCTGTGGACCAGAGGTCAGTCTGGAGGCGCAGCCTGACGACAGGTGGGCATTCGTCGAGTGGTCCGGCGACCTGACGGGAGATGCTAACCCGTCCAGCATCACCATGGACGACGACAGGGCGGTGGCCGCAGAGTTCGTGGCCACTGTTCACTACCTCGAGGTAGCGTGCAATGCGCCGGAGCCGGGAACGGTGGCATCCGGCGGTGCCGCGACCCTCGGCGCCCTCTTCTTCGACAGCTTCGGCCACGAAATGGCCTCCTGGCAATGGGATGACGGCGGAGTGGGAGGGAGCTTTGCGCCATCGACCGCGCCCGAGAACAGATCGGACGAGGACATATCCATCATCCTGACGGTCACCGCCGCCTGCGACGGTGCGGAGCCGCTGCAGGACAGCGCGTCTGTGACGCTGACGGTGCAGCCTGTTGAGCATGCCTTCTCGGTGGCGGCTGAGTGCAGCCCATCCATCGTGGCCTCGGGCGGGACGGCAAGCTGCACGGCAGGCAAGACCGACACTCGCGCCCACGGGATCGCCTCCTGGCAGTGGGAGGACGGCGGCGCGGGAGGCGGCTTCAGCCCGTCGGCGGAGGTGCAGAGTCCGACCTACACCGCGCCTGCGAACGTAAGCGACGATGACCTGATCGTGACACTGACAGTGACCGCCGCGTGCGACGGTCCGGAGCCCCTGCAGGACAGCGCGTCCGTGACGCTGACGGTACAGCCGGTGGAGCACGTGGTGGTGCCCGCAGCCGAGTGTCTCCCGAGCACTGTGTCATCGGGCGGGAGCACAGAGTGCTCCGGGAGCCTAACGGACAGCCGAGAGCACGGGGCTGCAAGCTGGGCCTGGTCGGACGGAGGAGCCGGTGGGACATTCAGTCCCGCGGCCAGCGTACAGAACCCCACGATGCTCACCGTGACCGCGGGCTGTGATGGACCCCAACCACTGCACGGCAGCGCGACGACGACGCTGGCGGTGCAGCCGGTAGAGCACGTGTTGGAGGTGAGTGCGAGCTGCGAGGCTGACGTGGTTCCCTCCGGCGGCACTGCGAACTGCACCGCCACCTTCACAGATAGCCGCCCCCACGGGATCGCCTCCTGGCAGTGGGATGACGGTGGGGTAGGAGGGAGCTTTGCGCCATCGGCGGCGGTGCAGAACCCGACCTATACCGCGCCCGAGAACAGATCGGACGAGGACATATCCATCATCCTGACGGTCACCGCCGCCTGCGACGGTGCGGAGCCGCTGCAGGACAGCGCGTCTGTGACGCTGACGGTGCAG
>JALGTG010000311.1 GCA_029821495.1 Candidatus Hebobacteria bacterium | reverse complement strand
CGGCTGGCGGTCGCGGTTCACGAGGCGGGAGGAGAGAGGGCGGGAGAGGCAGCGGACGCGATGCGGCGGCACGCGGGCTTCCTGGCGCGGCTGGCGGGGGACAGGGAGTATGAGGCAAGGCGGATGCGGGAGTGGGGGGAGACGGTGGAGAGGGAGCTGGAGCAGCTGCAGGAGGAGTTCCGGCAGGTGACGTCGCGGAGGCTGCACCGTTGGTCGGCGGGGATCGCGAGGGCGGGATGGGGGATACTGCGGGCGCTTGGGGTGAAGCGATGAGACGGGATGTGGGATGCGAACTCACGGTCATTATTCCAACCTACAATCGATGCGGTCTGCTGAAGCGCGCGCTGGAGGGGCTGCTGAGGCAAACGGCCCGGGCGGAGAGCTACGAGATTGTGGTGGTGGACGACGGATCAACCGACGATACGGCAGCGGTGGTGGAGGGCGTGAGGGCGCCGGCGGGTCGGCTGCGGTATCTGCGGCAGGAGAATAAGGGTCCGGCCGCTGCGCGGAATCTGGGGGCGCGGGAGGCGAGGGGGAAGATCGTGCTGTTCACGGGGGACGATTGCCTGCCAGATGATGGGCTTATCGAGGAGCACTTGCGGGCACATGGGGAGTCAGGTGATGTTGGGGTGGTGGGGCATGTGACCTGGCATCCGGAACTGGAGATAACGCCGTTCATGGCCTTTCTGGAGGAGGGCGCGCAGTTCGGGTTCAGGGAGATCGAGGACGCGGAGAACGTGGGGCCATGGCATTTCTACACGGCGAACTGCTCGGTACAGCGCCACTGGATCCAAGCTGCCGGAGGGTTTGACGAGGACTTCAAGCATGCGGCTTTCGAGGATGTGGAGCTTGCGTATCGGATGCAGAGGGAAGGGCTGCGGATCGTCTACCGGCCGTCGGCTCGGACGTACCATCACCACGAGACGACTCTGGAGCGGCACCTGGTGAGGCAGCGGCTGTGCGGGCGCGCGGCGGCGCAGTTCTACCGGAAGCATCCGGAGCGGGGTGGCGCACTCGGCGCGGACGACTACTACGCTGAAGTTCTTCGAGGCGGCCTCGGAATACGCGTACGCGCTCGGGGTTCGGGACGGGCTGATGGGAGAGGAGCCGCCGCCGGAGGACAAGCTGAAGGCGCTGTGGGAGGACGAGGAGCAGGCGGAGGCGAGGCGCGCGTGGGTGCGGGAGGTGTTTGGGGAGATCGACCCAGATAAAGAGGAGCTGATCAAGCTGCGGGCGGAGTTGGAGCGGCTGAAGGCGGAGTGGGAGAGGGTAAGCTCGCGGCGCCTGTACCGATGGTCGGCGGGGCTGGCGCGGGCGGGGTGGTGGGTACTGCGGAAGCTGGGCCTCGGGCGGGACGTAAGAGCGGCATGATGCCGGCGATATCCGTTGTGGTGCCGAACTGGAATGGCGCGCACCTCCTGCCGGTATGTCTGGAGTCGCTGCGCGGGCAGACGGCCCAGGGCATTGAAGTGATTGTGTCCGACGATGGATCGACCGATGGGTCCGTCGCGCTGCTCCGGGAAAGGTATCCCGATGTCCAGGTGGTGGCGCTGGCGCGAAACATGGGGTTCTGTGCGGCCGCGAATGCGGGCCTGCGCGCGAGCCGTGGGGAGTTCATAGCACTCATCAACAACGACACGGAGCTCGACCCGCGCTGTCTCGAGGAGCTGGTGGGGGCCATGCGGGCCGATCCGGGAGTGGGGATCTGCGCGGCCAAGATGATGTACTACGATGATCCCGCGGTGGTGAACTCCGCTGGACACGCGTGCGGGAGCGACGGGGTGGTGGTGGAGATCGGGCGGGGATGGCGCGATGGCGAGTGGTTCGGTCAGGCGCGGGAGGTGCTGGGTGCGTGTGGAGGGGGCGCTCTGTACCGGCGCCGGATGCTGGCTGAAGTCGGGCTGTTCGACCCAGATTTCATCATGAGCTTCGAGGATGCCGATCTCGACTGGCGCGCGCAGTGGGCCGGATGGCGCGCGAGATACGTGCCGACGGCAGTTGTGAAGCACCGGGAGGGAGCTTCACGCGCTATTGGAAGCCGGCGCGGGGTCATCCTGGGGATTCGCAACTCGTTCCACATATGGGTGAAGGACTGGCCGCTGAGCTCGCTGGTACGGCATTTCCCCGGAATCTGGCGGGGATGGCGGGCCTCGGCGATGGCGCTGGTGAGGCGGGGCGGGGCAAGCTTGCTGTCAGCGGCGGCAGCCGAGGCGCTGGCCGGGATGCCACAGATGCTAAGCCGAAGGCGAAAGGCCCGGCGGACCCGCTCGGTTCCGGCGAGTCGTTTCGAGGAACTGCTCGCCCTGGGCGAACGGCATACACGCCGCCCCCCGGAGGACTGAGGGAATGCGGCCGCGGGTGCTGCTGGTATCGCTGACACCGCGCGAGGTGACTGCCAGGGTTGTGCGCGATGTCCGGCGGCGACAGCCGGACGCGGAGGTGACCGTGCTGGCGGGCGTAGCGGGGCATGGGGACGCGCGGGCGGCGGGAGCAGACCAGGTATTGGGCTGGCACGACAGAAGCGCCCTGGTGCTTGTTCGGGAGGTGCGCAGGCGTCGGTTCGATATGATGATAGTGGCACACGGGGACGACCAGTACGCGAGTGGCGCATATTGGAAGGCAGTCGGGCTGGCGGCGCTGTCGCGGGCGCGGGAGAGGGTGTTCTGGGAGGATGGCAGGTGGAGCGAGCGAGGGACGTTGGCAGGAGTGGCAATCGGCGTCGTTCGGGGGGCGTTTCAGGCAGTGGTGACAGATCTGAGCGAAGCTGTGGCTGCGAGGGGATCGGCAGGAGCGCCGTCCAGAGGCGGTAAAGAGTAGGGATGGGTAGGGCAGAGGGACAGTTCGAGCGCAGGAGAAGCGAGTGCGCGTGCTAGTCACTGGTGCAGCAGGCTTCATGGGCAGTCACGTAGCGGAGGGGCTACTGGCGGCCGGACACGATGTGGTAGGTGTCGACGATCTGAGTGGCGGATTCCGCCGGAATCTGCTTCCGGAGGTGGAGTTCTACGAGGTGGATCTGCGCGATGCGGAGGGGGCCGCACGGGTGGTGAGGGAGAATCCTCCGGAGGTGCTGTGTCATCTGGCCGCGAACGCTCGGGAGGGGGCGTCGCAGTTTCAGCCCCGGGATGTGTGTGGGCGGAATCTGATGGCGTATGTCAATGTGCTGGTGCCAGCGGTAAAGCACGAGGTGAAGAAAGTCGTTCTCTACAGCTCGATGGCGGCGTACGGGGATCAGAAGGCGCCGTTCGACGAGAGCATGCCGCGGCGGCCGGTGGACGTGTACGGTGTTAACAAGGGAGCGATGGAGGAGATCACAGAGATCCTGGCCGAGGTGCACGAGTTCAGCTACACGGTTATCAGGCCGCACAACGTGTTCGGGGAGCGGCAGAGCTTGCGAGATCAGTTCCGGAATGTAGTGGGTATCTTCATGAACCGCATTATGCGCGGGGAGCCGCTGTACATATACGGCGACGGGGAGCAGAAGCGAGCGTTCAGCTACATCGGAGACTCGCTGCCGGCGTTTCTGAGGGCGGCCGAGCTGAGGCCGGAGGTGGACGGCGAGCACATAAACGTTGGTGGGAAAAAGCCGATCACGGTGAACGAGATGGCGAAGCTGGTGGCGGCAGAATTCGGGGCGGAGCCCGAGGTGGTGTACCTGCCGGATCGTCCGCGAGAAGTGAAGGACGCTTACTGCACGCACGCAAAGTCCGAGCGGCTGCTGGGATACGAAGAGCAGTTCGGTCTGGAGGAAGGGCTGCGGCGGATGGCGGAGTGGGCGCGGACGCTGGGGCCGCAGCCATGGAGTGAGGACAGACTGGAGCTGCCGAGCAGCAAGGCCCCGCGAATCTGGATGGAGAACGATACGCACGGGAAGGACTGTAAGGGCGAAGCGGATAGACCGTGAGCGCACTCCGCGCGAGCCTGATCATCGCCACGTGGAATGGCCGACATCTTCTCGAGACCTGTCTGCCGCGTGTGCTGCGTGCCGTGGAGGAGGAGGGGAACGAGCACGAGGTAATCGTGGTCGATGACGCCAGCAGCGACGACACGGTGGAGTTTCTGGGGCGCGAGTTCCCGCAAGTGCGAGTTGTAGCGCTGGGGCGTAATGTGCGGTTCGCGGGG
>JALGTG010000123.1 GCA_029821495.1 Candidatus Hebobacteria bacterium | reverse complement strand
AGCCTCTCGCGCAGCAGCTCGTTCACCAACTGCGGATTCGCCCGCCCCTTCGTCTTCTTCATCACCTGCCCCACCAGGAACCTAAGCGCCTGTTCCTTCCCCTGCCGCAAGCTCTCCACCGCGTCCTTGTGCTCCGCGATCACCCCCTCCACCACCCCGCCAAGCTCATCCCGATCGCTGATCTGCGCCAGACCCAGCTCCTTCACTATCTCCCCCGGCGACCCCCCGGCCTCGAACAGCCTCCCGAACACCTGCTTCGCGGCCGACGCGCTGATCGTTCCCTTCTCCACCAGCGAAACCAGCTCCGCCAGCGCCTTCGCCTCCAGCTTCGTCTCCGTCGCCTCCAGATCGGCCTCTCTCAGCAGCCGCAGAAACTCCCCCTTCAACCAGTTCGCCGCCGCCTTCGCCGGCGCCCCGGCCGCCGCCGCCGCCTCCAGCAAGTCGGCGAGCGCCTTGTCGCCTGTCAGGATGCCCGCGTCATACTCCGACAGCCCATACTCCTCCACCAACCGCCTCCGCCGCGCTCCCGCCAGCTCCGGAAGCTCACCCCTAACCCGCTCGATCCACTCGTCATCCACCACCAACGGCGTCAAGTCCGGCTCCGGGAAGTACCGGTAGTCCATCGCCGTTTCCTTCGTCCGCATCACCTCCGTCACTCCCCGCTCATCATCCCACAGCCGCGTCTCCTGCACCAGTTCCTCCCCCGCATCCAGCGCCTCCGACTGCCGCCCGATCTCATACCCGACCGCCCCCACCACCGCCCGGAAGCTATTCAGGTTCTTGATCTCCACCCGCGTCCCCAGCTCCGACGACCCCTCACTGCTCAGCGACACACTCGCCTCAAACCGAAGCTGCCCCTCCTCCATCCGGCACTCCGAGATCCCCAAGTACAGCAGCATATCTCGGATCGCATTCATGTAAGCCTCGGCCTCCGCCGCCGAGTGCATGTCCGGGTCGCTCACGATCTCCAGCAGCGGCAGGCCCGACCGGTTGAAGTCCACCAGCGAGTGCCCCCGATCATCCTCCGGATGCAGCAGCTTCGCCGCATCCTCCTCGATATGCACATCATAGATCCCCACCCGCCTTGCCTCCCCGTTCACCGCCACTTCCAGATATCCGTTCCGTCCCAGCGGCGCTCGCTTCTGCGAGATCTGGAAGTTCTTCGGCAGGTCTGGATAGTAGTATCCCTTCCGCTCGAAGATGCTCGGCCGCACGATCTCGCAGTTCATCGCCAGCGCCGCCCGCAGCCCAAACTCCACCACCCTTCGGTTCAGCGTCGGCAGCACCCCTGGAAACCCCAGACACACCGGGCACACCTGCGTGTTCGGCGCTGCCCCCACCCCCGTCGAGCAGCCACAGAACACCTTCGTCCGCGTCCTCAACTCCGCGTGCACTTCCAGTCCGATGCTCGGCTGATACTTCGCCAACGTTCCCTCCAACCTAATCCTCGCCTCGGGAGCGCGTCATCTCCACCTCTGCCGCCCCCACGATCACCCCCACCGGCGGATACGGCTTCCGCACCCGCACCGTCACCTCATCCACCGGGAACCCCTCCAGCACTTCCTTCGCTATCCGTCCCGCAAACGCCTCCAGCAGCATGTACGGCCCCGCCTCGTTCGCGCGCTTCACCACCTCACAGATCGCGGCATAGTCCACCGTCGCTCCCAGATCGTCCGTATCCGCCGCCGCCGACAGATCGGCCCTCACCTCCACATCCACCTCGAACGGCCGGCCCACCTCCCGCTCCGCCGCGCTCACGCCGTGGCTTCCATACACCGTTATCCCGCGGAGGCACACCTTGTCTGCTCCCACGCTTCTCCTCCCTCCATCCTTCTGTCCGTCACCCCTCCCCGCGGCGCCCGAATCTCCGCACTGCCTCCTCCGTCACCAGCACATCCACCGCTAAGTCCCGCGCCCCGTGCGGCACCTCGCACGCCACCTGTACCTCCAGCCCCAGCCCCACCCGATGGGCATGCTTCACCCGACCCAGAAACCGGTCATAGTACCCCCCTCCATACCCCACTCGATACCCGTCTTCTCCCCACGCCGCCGCCGGCACCAGCACCGCCTCTATCTCCTCCGCCGCAACAATCGGACAGTGCGCCTTTGGCTCCCTGATCCCGTGCGCGCCGGGCGCCAGGTCCTCCTCCGCGTCCCCGATCTCGCAAGCAGTCAGCTCTCGCCTCTCCGGCTCCGCCCGTGGCGCCGCCACCCGTTTCCCCTCCGCCAGCGCCTTCCGAATCATCGGCAGCGTGTCCACCTCGCTCCCAAACGAGACGAAGAACATCACCGTCCCCGCTCCTGCGAACTCTGGTAGCTCAAACAGGCGAGAACTTGCGGCCGCGCTCCGCAGTCTAATATCTGCTCGGCTCAGCGCATCCCGGCGGGCCAACACCGCCCGGCGCACGTCTGACTTGCATCTCATAGCCGTTTCGAGCTATTCTAACGGAGGCGAGAGGAACGTGCAAACCCCGCCGCGGGCGATACGCGGCCCTGGAAATGGCATCTTGTCAGAGGATATCTGCCGGTACGTGCCGTACTCTCCACTACCAGTAGCTTCATGCCGCCTAGCCCGGCGCCAGGCACGGTAACAGGAGGTCGAGACCAAATGTCAATGCGACGACCCCACTCTCTGCTGATCGCAGTTGCACTCCTTGTATTGGCCCTGGCCGCTGTTTCCGTGCTCGCGGGGTGCCGCAAGTCGGCAGACCAACAGACCGCCCCCACAGCGCCCGGTGCCGACCAGACCGACCAGGCCACCGCCGACGACACTGCACCCGCGGGCGGTGCGTCCTCTCCCGCCGCTGCCCGACCCGGCAGCCGTGCAGGAGGTCCCGGCGGCCGTGCAGGAGGACCCGGAGGCCGTGCAGGAGGACCCGGGGGCCGCGGCGGCCCCCGAGGCCCGAGTACCGCTGCCGCCGCGCCCGCACAGACCGCGGCCGCACCTGGCGCGGCCGCGGAGACCGCTGCTGAGGCCGGGGAGGCCGAGCAGACCGACGAGGGCGAAGAGGAAGCTGCCGAAACAGGAATCCCCGAGGTGGACACCGCCAAGCACGTCGAGGAGTTCGCTTCCCTCTTCGGCACCATCACCCCGGCCAACTACGGAACCGTCACCCGTCTCAAGGAGCAGTACTGGAACGACAGAACCGCCGAGTGGATCCTCTTCACATACACCAACGACGGCCAGCCTGAGCTGAAGGGCAGGAGAATCAAGCTCCCTCTCAGCATGGTCGTCAGTGCCGCGGACAAGTCCGTCCTGGATGGCTATTTCCCCATCTACGTCGCCACAGCTCGACGCCCCTCCGGCGAGGTCATCTCTCGTCAGGAGATATCGGTTCCCCGAACCAGCATGGAAGAGTACAAGGAAAAGGCCGCCGAGTCCGAAGCCGCAAGGGCGCGCGAGAGAGCCGCCCAGCAAGCAGCCGCAGACGAGGCCGCTGCAGCCGCTGGGGCGACCACGGGTGCGCCTGGCGGCGGCATGCGCGGTGGCATGCGTGGTGGCGGTATGCGCGGAGGCGGCATGCGTGGTGGCGGCATGCGCGGTGGTGGCATGCGCGGTGGTGGCATGCGCGGTGGCGGTATGCGCGGCGGATTCTAGCCGCCGGCCGCTATCCCCAACGATGTTCCAGGGGGCGGGAGCCTAGCTCCCGCCCCCTCTTCTTCTCTCTCGCCGACATAGGCCCACCCGCTCCCTCGCCTCTGCCCTCCTGCGCACGCTCGCCCCAGTGGAACGCCTTCCCTCCGTCGCCAACAGGCGCTGCCCCTCCCTTGTCGAAATCAACCATCAGTCGAGCTGTCACCAAGGAGGTCACGACGTGGTCAAACCAAACATAGGCTTCATTGGCCTGGGCCGCATGGGCGCGCCCATGGCGAAGAATCTCCTGGACGCAGACTACCCACTGATCGCCTACGACATCGTCCCCAGTAAGGTCGAGAGCCTTGTCTCCGCCGGGGCGAAGGCCGGCTCATCCTGCCGCCACGTGGCTAGCGAAAGCCAGATTGTCATCACCATCGTCCCCGATTCCCCGGATGTCGAAGTCGCCGTCCTCGGGCCCGACGGCGTGCTCGAAGGAGCCACCTCCGGCGACATCGTCATCGAGATGAGCACCATCGCCCCCGGCGTCGGAAGGCGCGTCGCCCAGGCGCTCTCCCAGAAGGGCGCGCCAATGCTCGACGCTCCCGTCAGCGGCGGCCCCCAGGGCGCGGAGGCCGGCGCCCTCTCCATCATGGTCGGCGGACCCGAAGAGGCCTTCAAACAGTGTCTCCCCATCCTCCAGGTCATGGGCGAGCGCATTGAGCACTTCGGCCCCAACGGCTCGGGTTACATGGTCAAGCTCTGCAACCAGGTCGGCTGCGTCGTCACCATCCAGGCCGTCTGCGAGGTGCTCTCCCTCGCCGCAAAAGCCGGCCTCGACGTCAGGAAGGTCTGGCAAACCGTCGGCTCCGGCCTCGCCGCCTCCCGCATAATGGAACTCCACGGCCCCAAGATGCTTGAGCGCGACTACGCCCCAGGCTTCACCCTCGCGCTCCAGGAAAAGGACCTCCGCCTCGTCGCCGCCGCCGCAGATGAGCTCGAAATGCCCCTCCCGGCTACCTCTGCCGTCCACCAGTTGATACGATCCCTCTCCGCAAAGGGCAAAGGCGAGCTCGGCACCCAGGCCCTGGTTCTAGCCATGGAGGAACTCGCAAACTGCCAGGTCAAGGGATAGCCCGACTACGGAGGTGGCCTCCCCGCGCCCCATACCGCCCTCACCAGAGCGACCCTGGCTTGAACGGCACCCCCGTCGCGACCGTCACTATCCCCCACAGGATCTCGTTCAGCAGGTCCCCACCGATGAAGCCTATCGCCAGCGGCACCGTCCGCCGGAACAGCCGCAGGCCCCCGTACCTCACCACCAGCGTCTTCGCCAGCCACCCCACGATGAACGGCGTCGAGTACACATACATCACCCACGTGTTCGCCGCCAGATACCCGACCGGATGCAACGGCCACCACCAGAACCGCAGCCTCATCGCCCCCAGAAACAGTGTCACCGCCGCGCCCGCCCCGAACGCTATCGTCCCCGCCACGTCTGTTCCCGCCGGATTCAGGAACATGTCGTGTATCCCTCTACTGTAGACATTCAGTTCGTGCCTATCCGCCAGACCCGCACCGATGTTATACAACCCGTAACGGTAAATCCCGCTCAATGTGATGAACGCCGCCGCCCCCGTAGCCAGCACGAGCCCGACCGCCATCGCAATCACCAGAGGCCGCTTCCTGATCCCCGACGCATCCGCCACCTTCATCGCCTCCAGCGCATTCCCCGGAACTACGTCCAGCGTATTCCCCCCCGAGTGATACGCCCAGTGCGGCGCATGGATCATGATCATCTCGCGCGGCGTGAATACCCCCGTGCCCAGCGGCACCACGATCGACTGGTGCAGGAACAGCGGATAGGGGAGGAACCCCAGCCCCGTCTCCGCTCGCAGCCGCACCCACGTCATGTAGTACGTCAGAATCAGCGCCATTAGCACCACCCCCACCCCGATCCGACATCCCCCCAGCCAGCACAGATACACCATCCACCCGAACGACGCCGTCAGCCCAATCAACGTCCACCGGTATGGAATCGGCTCCCCCGCGTCCGCACGCCCCGACTCTCGGCTGAACGCTATCCGCACCGCCCGGACAAGGTGCCCCCGCCCCGACCATACCGCCAGCGCCGCAATCGCCAGCAGCGCCCCCGTCCCCTGAAACAGCGGCGCCGGAAACTCGCTCACCCAGTGGTACGCCGGACGCTGCGGCGTCGCCCCCGCCGCAATCGCTATCACGTGAAGCCCCAGCCTCACATACCAGAAGAACCAGCACGAGAACGAAAGATCCTTCGGGATCAAGTACGCAATCGCGATTAGCCACGGCAACAGCACCAGGTTTATCTCGTCCAGACCGGCCAGCGGCCCCACCCGCCGCCACTCCATCAGCGTCACCGTCCCCATAGGAATGGCGGGCACGGCCGGCACATACCGCGACAGAGTGTCCAGCGCCGTCAGCCCAAACGACGCGCCCAGCCCCAGCCAGAACAGCGGCGCCCCCGTCAGCCTCCCATAGCCTCGCCCCCTCCCCCCCTCCGACTGCGCCACCATCTCCAGCGGAATCTGCGCCAGCGGAAACGTCAGCCGCTCGTGCGTGATCCACTGCCGCTGAAACAGCAGCATGAGACACACAGAGCAAACCGCCAGAGCCAACAGGAACGAGCACCACACTCCCAGCGGCGTCCACCACGCCGACCACGGCGTCCTCCCCAGCCCATGGTAGAACCCCTCCACTGCATACCACTCGGTCGGCGCAAGCCAGCCCGGGACCAGATCCAGAAACGTGTCCTGCCACTGCGTGTTGCTCGTCATCCCCATGTAGCGCTGGATCGTCGCGTGTACCAGCATGCCCCCCATCACCTTGTACGACGCAACGGGAGCCCCCACCAGCACCACCGCATACATAGCCAGCAGCTGCCGCCGACTCAGCCCCAACCGCCGCCAGAACGGCAGCAGAGCTCCTCCGGCCGCCAGCAGGAACAGAATCGCAAACGGCCCTGACGCTGGAATGCCCCCCGCGAATCTCCCCGCCGCCCGATAGTAGATCTCCAGCCAGAAGCTGCAAACCGCAACCAGCAGCAGCACCACCACAGCCATCGCGAGCACCAACCACGTGACGCCCCCCTGGTCCCTCGCGCGCCCGCTCTCCCCCTCATGGCCGGGTCGGATTGACTCGCTCCCATCGGACACAACAACTCCCCCTCAAACCCTACTCCCCACCCCGCGTGCATTCCTGCTCAACAACCAACCCCATACTATCAGCGCCCCTCGGCTGTCGGCCGCCGCACATTCCCTCTTGACACATGACGGCGGAGCGCCCGTACGGGCGCTCCGCCCTTCTTCCTATCCTATGTGCCGACCGTCTCCAGCAAACCGCGCGCGCGACGGCTGCGACCCTCAGCACGCCCGACGGCGCCTACTTCCCCATCGCCTCCATCAGCAGCCGCACCTCTTCCGAAGTCACCTCCGGCCCCGCGTAGTGCTCCGGCAGTGCCGCCGCAATGTCCTCGAAGATCCCGTTGATCGTCCGCGTCACCGCGCGTCGCTCCACGCTCGTCGCCTTCGCCGGCCACAGCCCGCCTTCGCTCGACTCGCTATCCCTCACGCGGCTCCAGTACAGGACCTCGCCCGACTCCACCTCCACCAGCACGAACCGGAAGTCTATCACCCCGACCTTTCGCGGCAGAATCCCCCCTCCCTCCGACTCCGTGTGCAGGTCACCGTACTCGCCGAACATCACCCAGTCCGCCCCCACCGCCTTCCCCACTCGTGCCGCGTCCTCCGCCTGTAGCCGCACCAGCGGCTCCCACTTCGGGTCCCTCTTCAACGCCGCGTCCGTCTTCCGCGCCACCTGCGACAGCGACGTGCACCCTCTGGGGGCCAGCCTGAACCCGTGCCGCATCAGGTTCAGCATCGTACAGGACCTCGCCATCTCTCTCTGCCCCTCATACCGCGACCAAAACGGGAGCACACACACCGATATCTCGTTGGGAACCGGCGGCTTGTGCGCTGCCAGTTCATCCGGCAGCGATCCCTCTCGGTCCACATCGGCAACGGCCACCATGCCGCCGACCATCGCCAGCACCAACGCGCCAACCACCCTCAGGGCTCTCATGCTTCCGTCCCCTCCTTCCCCTGCCTCTCTCTCGCTTTCCTCGGAGGGCAATCACACGCGAACCTGACCTCCGCCCTCCTCCTATCTTGTTCCACGTTGGACCGGCACCTGGCCCACACGCCCCGAGAGCCCCCGCCCTCAAGTCCCCTGCAAACAGCGATGGGGCAGGAGCCTTCCTCCTGCCCCCTCCTTCGGCCTGCTGATTCTCCCGTCGCCACCCCGCCCCCGTCGCCTCCCCAACCACCTCAAACCTCCCCTCCACTGGCAGCGCCCATAAGCAAGTGCTTCACACCGCTCCCGTTG
>JALGTG010000122.1 GCA_029821495.1 Candidatus Hebobacteria bacterium | reverse complement strand
ACCCACCTTTGCCACCGCGGCCGCTCCTCGCACGCCCAGAACCATCAGCCCGATCTGAACCACAGCCGCAATGATGAACACCCCGGGCGCCCGCAGCTCCAACTCCTTCAGCCGACCCAGGCGACCACATCCGACAACAATCCCAATGATAACCGTCAGCACCGCCGCGTCGAGCAGCAACCTCTCACCTCCGCACCGTTCGCCCGCCTAGCCGTGGGCCGCCGGCATCGGCCCGCCCGCGATGTGGAAAGCGCCCCATATCACCAGCACGTACAGCAGGGCGAACATCACCCCCTCCCACGTCTCCAGCCGCCGCCGCGAGAGGCTCAACGTCGCCACCACCGTCAGCGCGGTCATGATGATGAAGGGCAGGTTCACGATCCCTGCCACCCCCGCGTGGCCCTGGAGCACGGCCACGATGGGCATGGTGCCCAGCAGCAGGCTGTTGTGGTTCACCTTCGACCCGATGAAGTTGCAGATCGAGATCTCGGCCAGCTTCCCGTTGCGGATGACGGTGATGTAGGCCGTGATCTTCTCCGGCATCTCCGAGGCCAGCGGCCCGAGGATGATGGCGATGGTCATGGGGCTGACTCGCAGCAGCTTCGCCACCTTGATCATGGAGTCCACGAACGGCTCAGAGGCGAAGAAGATCACCACTCCGCCCACCAACAGGAGGCCGATGCTTTTCGCCAGCTTCTTCGGGGAGTGGTTGGCCGCCTTCTCCGACTGTGCGAAGGAGACCGCGCCCTTGGCCACGTGGATGACATAGGCGAAGAAGATGGCGACCAGGATGATGGCATCCTTCAGGTCGAAGCCGTTACCCTCGTAGGCGAGGGCGAAGGCGACGAGCGCGGTCACCAGCAGGTAGAGCGCGTCAACCTGCGTGTGCTTCGAGAGCTTCACGACCTTCACGGGCTTTCGGCTGGCCCGGGTGGTGGCAAGCAGGATCACGGAGCCGTACCCCAGCGTGATCAGCAGCGTGCAAGACCCCACCGCGGACCCCACGGCCATGTCGTAGTGCCCCTTGATTGAAGCCCAGATGACGAACATGTACTCCGGCAGAGTAGTGATGATCGCCAGCACGATGCTCCCGTCCGCCAGCGTCTCCGCACCATAGCTCAGCAATGCGGCCGCCCCGGTTAGTATCGCCAGCAGCCCTATGAACTCAAGTGCTATCAAGTCGTCTATGCCTTTCCGGACGGTGGTCTGTTTTCAGTGATCTGCGGCCCGACCGCCCTCTGACGGCGCCATCTCATCTCAGGTAATCGAGGAACCTGGCGCAGATGCTCAGGAACAGCACAAATCCGAAGAAGTCCATGACCATGGTAACCACCGGGCCTGTCATCATCGCGGGATCACGTCCAAACCGCTTCAAGAGCACCGGGAAGATGCCGCCCAGCAGGGAAGCGATAAGCACATTCGCCCACAGCCCCACGCCGATGATGATCCCCAGGAAGTAGTTGCCCTTCCATAGATAGGAGATCAGGCCTAGAGCCATGCCCAGCGCAAGGCCGTTGAGCAACCCGAGCAGTATCTCTTTGCTCGCCACCCGCCAGAAGGTCCGCAGGGTGGCCTCCTCTCCCACCGCCAGGGCGCGGATTGTAACCGCGAGCGCCTGGCTGCCCACGTTTCCGCCAATGGCCGAGATCACAGGCATGAACACAGCGAGGATGGCGACCTGGGCGATGATGCCCTGAAAGGGGGCTATGCCCAACGGAACCATCAGGTAGAGAACGAGAATCAGCAGCATCCAGGGCGCGCGTTTCCGCATCGCGGAGGGCACCGGAGTGTCGATCACCTCATCCCCCTCCGCGATCCCTCCCATCTTCTGCACGTCTTCAGTGAACTCTTCCTGCATCACATCCAGCACGTCATCAACCGTCACCACACCCACCAGGCGGTCTTCGCTATCAACCACGGGCATGGCCAGCAGGTCGTATTTCTGGATCAGCGCCGCGACCAGTTCCTTGTCGTCATTGACCTGCACGCTTGCCACGTCCCGATTCATCAGGTCTACGACCCTGCTCTCGGACTGGGCGAAGACGAGGTCACGGAAGGAAGCTACGCCCGCCAGGCGTCTGTGGGCATCCACTATATACGCGTAGTACACCGCTTCCCGCGGACCGGCGTGGGTGCGGATGAACTCGATCGCCTCCTGCGCGCTGAGCGACTCGAGTATGGGAGTCACCTCCGTCGTCATGATTCCCCCGGCCACATCCTCCGGGTAGGCCAGGAGCTGCCCGACCTCGCTGCGTCCAGGCTCCTCCATCTCGGCCAGCACGGATTCGGCCGCCTCCGTGGGCATATGACCCAGCACATCGGCGGCGTCGTCGGGGGCAACCTCCTGCAAAAGGCCGGCCGCTCTTGGGACGTTGAAATCCTGGAGTAAGAGCGCGGCCAGCTCGGGGCTCAGGACCTCAGCAACCCGGGCAGCAGTCTGGTCATCGAGAGACGTGAATGCTCCGCGAGCATCCTCTTCGTCCATCTGCTCCAAGGAAGCCGCTATGTCCGCGGGATGCTGCTGCGCCTCCGTTCCCTCTCTTCCCTCTTCGGCCACTCGTCTTTCCTCTCGTGAACAGCTCCGCGCCTGCGATGACAACCAGAAATCTCACCCCTAGCAGGACGACCTCGTCCGCCATCCCGTCACTCGCTCCCCACCCGTGATTCGCCACCACTCCCAGCGGGGCCTCTACCCTTCCTCGGGACGGCGTACACTGCGGCAATCCTGCATAGCGGCCCAGCCGGCCCTATCGCCGCGCTCTCTCCTCAATCGAGGAGGGGGCTCCATGTCGGCTCTTCGGTGATGTCTCCTGGAGGAGTTGTCCGCGCACCGTCCGGCTGCCGTGGGTCGCTCATCGGCGATGGCTTGACCCAGTGATGCGCGGCAATCCTCTGCACAGGCCATGGCCACGGTTGATGCCGCGGTAGCTAAGGTTGACGAGCAGGCGCGGAAGGAACTTCCCGCGCACCGTGAGGGTACGCCTGAGGATCGAGGGGATTGAGTAGAAACGCCGGTAGGCGTATCTCTGTCCCTGCTCCAGCTGCAGGGCGGTCATGTGCTTGGGCCGGAACACCACCTTGCTCATGGTGTAGTGCGACCAGTCGCGATCCACGATTCGACCCTCGCTCTCCAGCTGCTGGTGCACGGGCGTGCCTGGGAAGGGAGTTAGCACCGCGAACTGGGCAGCGACCAGTTTGTGCCGCTCCGCGAACGCCACGGTCCTCGCGAAGGCACCGGGGTCGTCTCCGTCGAGTCCCAAGACAAAGGATCCGATGATCTCGATTCCAGACTTGTGGATCTTGCCGATGGCCTCGCCCATGTTCAACCCCAAGTTGTGCGACTTCCCGACGGCTCGCAGGTTCTCCGGTGACAGCGACTCCACCCCGACGAACATCGCCTGGCAGCCGCTGCGGGCGGCCAGGGAGAGGAGTTCCGGGTCGTTGGCCATGGACAGCTCTCCCTGCCCCACCCACCGGATGTTGAGCGGGATGAGGGCCTCGAAGAGCTCTTTGGCTCGCTGCGGGCGCCCTACGATATTGTCGTCAACGAACCCAACCCCTCCTTCAAGGGACCGGATCTCTTCGATCACTTCGGCAATGGGCCGGAAGCGGTAGCGCCTTCCGAAAACGGCGCTCACCGTGCAAAAGGAGCACGCATTCGGGCACCCTCTCGCGGTCTGCACCACGTTGACGGTGAGGTACCGCTCCCGGCGGAGCAGATCGCGGCGAGGGTGGGGCAGGCCCGCCAGATCAGGATAGTTGGCGCACTCATACCGAGGTTTCAGCCGCTCACCGGCGAGGTCTTCCAATATCACCCGCCAAACTGGCTCGGCCTCGCCAACCACGATGGCGTCGGCGTGGGCGCTGGCCTCGTCAGGTAACACCGTCGGATGGATGCCGCCCATCACCACGGGAATACCCCGTTCTCGAAAGGCATCGGCGATCTCGTAGGCCCGCGGCGCTGATGCGGCCATACAGGTGATAGCCACCCAGTCAGCGCCAGCGGCGAGGTCAACCCGTTCCACGTTCTCATCGACGAGGCGCACGTCCACATCCCGCGGAGTCATGCCCGCAAGCAATGGTAGACTCAGCGGCGGCACCAACACTTTCCCGCCGCCCCACCACCCCTGCGACCATGACGGCGATATGATCAGTAGCTTTGGTCTGTCCTTGGCCAACGGTCAGCTCCCGATTGTTGCACCTAACGGTGCTCGCATTCCGTACACGCAAAGCTCTCTTCGCCCGGCCTCGGGACATAGCAGAGCGTATGGTAGGCGTAGAAGAGCGGCAGCTCGAACACCGCCGCAGCCGCACTAAGAATGGCTAGCAGTCCCACGAATTCAAGCACTGTCAACCCGTCTAGGCCTTTCCGGACGGCGGTGCCTTTTCAGTGATCCGCGGTCCCACCCCCGTGGAAAGCTGACCTCCTCATTCGCTCCTCCCTGGCAATTCGCCGCCGCCGGTGTCCCCGCCTCCCTGCCCCTCTGGGATGAACGCCAGCGCCGTCGCCGCCGCCAGCGTCAGCGCCGCCGCGCCCGCGTACCAGGGATGCTGGTGGTGCCCCACCTCGCCCAGACCCCATAAGTATCCTCCCGCGAGCGGTCCCAGGAACGCGCCAAGCCCCTGCGCCGTCGCCATCACCCCCATCATCCTCCCGCTCTTCCCCGCAGGAGCCAAGTCGCTGATCAGCGCCAGCCATGCAGGAATCCCGAACAGGAATCCCGTCAGCACCACCAGCCCTGCCAGCAGCAGCGTCACCACCGATTGGTGCGCCCAGATCGGTACCAGCCACAGGCCAATCGCGGCCATCAGCAGCGCGCCCTTCACCACCACCCCCCTGGGCCACCGATCCGTCAGGTGCCCGATCGGAATCCCCAGCAGTCCGGCCGGCACGAACAACACCAGCAGCAACAGCCCTACTGTGCCCCGGTCCAGCGCCGTGACTTCAGTCACGTAGGGGGCGAGATAGGGGCCCAGCGTAGCAACGCCCACCATCTCGCAGAACGTGATCGCCACCACCACGCCGACCAGCCTCCCCCCGGCCGCCGGCTTCTCCTCCCCTCCCTGCTGAGCTGTCTGCGGAACCGGCCGCCCGCCGGGCACACCCCGCGCCACCAGCGCCCCGCAGGCCCCCGCCGCCGCCGCCATCACGAACGGCGCCTTCGCCGCCCACTCATCCCCAGCGCCCTGCGCCTCCCACAGCCCCATCACCATGCCCGCTAGTGCCGGCCCCAGCGCCACCCCCGCCAAGTATGCGGTGTTCACCACGCTCATCGCCACCCCGCGCTTCTCGCTCGGCACGCTGTCAGGCACGGCCGCAAACAGCGGCGGCCACAGCGCCGCCGCCCCGGCCCCATCCACCACCCGCAGCGGCACGAACAGCGCGTAGATGAGCACCGGCGTCGCTATCAACATACCTTGCGGGATGGCGCAGATCGCGGCCGGCGTAAGCGCGGCCGCCGCAAGCCCCAGCGAGATGAACACCCGCCGGCCGTACCGGTCCGACAGGTGGCCGAAGGGCAGCTTCAGCAGCATCTCCACTAGCAGGAAAGTCGAAACCAGCACCCCGAGAGTGAGCCCGGGCTGCTTCAGATCATATAGCACGTAGAACGACAGCGCGTAGTTGTTGATCGACGCGAAGACGATCTCGCCCAGCACCGCCACCAACGCAATCCGCCCAAGCACCGGGTAGCGGCGGAAAACCGCGACATACGTGCTGTGGAATGCCCGAAACATGCGCGCGATGGCCCCTCAGACCACCTCGCTCTTCTCCACAGCAGGCAGGCGCTCCTGTTTCCCCTACCCCTTCATCACCCCCATCGGCCGCATCTTAGCGACGACCTTCGAGATTCCCGCCCCGTCGCAGGTGCGGACCACCTCGTCCACATCCTTGTACGCCTCCGGCATCTCCTCCGCCAGCACCTGCCGGCTGGCGGCACGCACGTGGATCCCCTTCTCCGCTAACTCCTGCCTGATATCGCGTCCGCGCGCGGCGCGGATCGCTCCGTGCCTGCTCATCATCCGGCCCGCACCGTGACACGTCGACCCCCAGGTCTCCTGCATCGCCCGTTCCGTCCCGACCAGGAGATAGGAGGCGGTGCCCATATCCCCCGGCACGATCACCGGCTGCCCCGTCCGCTGATGCAGCGCGCTGAGCTTCGGGTGCCCCGGCCCGAAAGCGCGCGTCGCCCCCTTCCGGTGGATGCAGAGCCGCTTGCGCTCACCGCCCACATCGTGCTCCTCCAGCTTCGCAACATTGTGCGCCACGTCGTACACTATCGCCATCCCCAGCTTCTGAGCGCTCGTCTCGAACACCCTCTCGAAGGCCTCCCTAGTCCAATGCGTAATGCACTGCCGATTGGCCCACGCATAGTTGGCGGCTGCTGCCATCGCCGCCAAGTACTCTCGCCCCTCCGGCGAGTCCACCGGCGCGCACGCAAGCTGCCGATCCGGAATCTCGATCTTGTACTTCCCAACCGCCCGCTGCATCACTTTCAACGAGTCGTCGCACACCTGATAGCCGAGCCCGCGCGAGCCCGTATGAATCATCACTGTCACCTGCCCCGCATCCGCGATCCCCAGCGCCCCGGCCACCTCCTCGTCGAAGATCTCCTCCACCACCTGCACTTCCAGGAAATGATTCCCCGCCCCCAACGTCCCCAACTGCGGCCGCCCGCGCTCGATCGCACGCGGCGACAGCACACCGGGGTCCGCCCCCTCTATCATCCCTCCGTCCTCAATGTGCTCCGTGTCCTCCGACCAGCCCATCCCCTCCGAAACCGCCCACCGCGAGCCATCCCTCAGCGCCCGCCGCAGCGTCTTCGCATCTACCCTTACCTTTCCCTTGCTCCCCACGCCCGACGGCACATCCGCGAAGAGCTGGCTGACGATATCCTTGATGCGCGGCTCCACCTCCCGCCGCGTTAGATTCGTCCGAAGCAGCCTCACCCCGCAGTTGATGTCATAGCCCACCCCCCCGGGCGATACCACCCCCTCCTCCACCGATGTCGCTGCCACCCCGCCAATCGGGAAGCCGTACCCGTAGTGGATGTCGGGCATCGCCATCGCCTGTCCCACGATGCCCGGCAGACACGCGACATTCGCCACCTGCTCCAGGCAGTTGTCTGTCTTGATGGCCCGCACCAGCTCCCCGGACGCGTACACAATCCCGTCCGTTCGCATCTCGGGCTTGTACTTCCGCGGGATTCGCCACCTGTAGTCGTCAATTCGCTCAATCGGCCCCGACCACGCACCTGCCATGAGATTCACCTCCGCCGCGCACAAACAGCGCGACTACCATCTCCATACTACGGGTGAACCCACCTGAGTGCAAGACGCGGAATCGCTGCCCCTGCTACACCCCTCACCCAGCCCCGCGCCGGTGCCCCGGCCGCGGCGCCGGCTTCTGCCATCCCCTCAGTCAGCTCCTCGCCGCGGCGTGGGTCACCGTCGAGTACCTCGGCCGTATCCCAGGCCCCGCCTCCGTGAGCACCGCTGCCTCGGCGGGCAACACGGGCTCGCCACCTCCCTCCGCAAGCCCCCACACCTCTTCGTACACGCTGATCGTCTGCGCCGCGATCCCGTCCCAGTTGAAGCGATCCCGCACCTCCCGCCGCGCCCGCCGCCGCAGCTGCGTCGCCAGCCCGGGGTTGCTCAATACCTCCTCTATGCCCGAGGCAAGCGAGTGTGCGTCATTGGCACAGGTATGCAGGCCGGTCACCCCATCCCGCACCACCTCCCGGAGACCCCCGATGTCAGAGGTCACGACCGGCACGCCCGCTGCCATAGCCTCCAGGGCCACTATCCCGAACGGCTCGTACAGGCTCGGAAACACCGCAACATCGGCAACCGCGTAAAGGTCGGCGAGGTCGTCTGAGACGAACCCCGGGAATGCCGTCCTGTGGCCCACTCCCCGTTCTCTCGCCCGCGCCGCCAGGTGCTCCCGAGGGCCGCCGCCCGCCACCACCAGCTTCGCCTCCGGATGCGTCGCCAGCACTTCCGGCATAGCATCGATGAGAACCTCCACCCCCTTCTCCTCCACCAGTCGCCCCACGAAGAGGATGATGCTCTCATCTTCTCCCGCCCACCGCCGCCGGAACTCGGCCAGCTCCCCCCGCGAGCCCCTGCGTCGCAGCCGTGCCGCATCTACGCCATTGGGAACTACCCGCACCTTGTCGCCGGGGACTCGCAGCGCCCCCGCCACCTCTTCCCCCATCGCATGCGAGCAGCAGATCACCCGCCACGCGTCGTAGGTCAGCAGCCACTCCACCGAGTGAATGTAGCTCTGCAGTGCGTTATGTATCCCGTGGCACCGCCCCCTCTCTGTCGCGTGGATGGTCGCCACCAGGGGAAGCCCCATCCCCTGCTTCAGCGTCCGCGCGGCGAACGCCACCAGCCAGTCATGCGCATGGACCAAGTCGTACCTCGCCTCGCCCTCGGAGAGCAGCCGCGCCAGCAGCCCGAAATTCATCTGTTGTATGTCACATACGAAATCCAAGGGCTCCACGGGACCCGGACCGGCGCGAAGCACGCGCACCCCCGGCATCACCTCTTCTTCGGCCGGCGCGCCCGGGTGGTGTGCGGTCAGAACATCCACCTCCACACCAGCGCGCGCCAGGGCCGCCGACAGTTCGTCCACGTGCCGGGAGATGCCTCCTATGATCCGCGGCGGAAACTCCCAGCTCAGCATCAGCACCCGTCTCGCTTCCCCAGAAAACGTCTTCACCTCTCTCCTCTCCCCGGCCGTGATGGCCACTCGGAGCCCACAAGTGCTGGCCCCGAGTCCGTCGCGCTGGCGCCCCAGACCCCCCCGCCGTCGTCTTCCCTTCGCGACCAGGAATCGTCCCTCTAGACTATCCCGTCCTTCCGCTGCCGCGATGGCCGAATCGCACGCGTACTGTCGCGCCGTCGCGACACGTGTCGCTGTGGAAGTACACACCGCCCGACCTGCCCGCGGCCGGCCGGCGACGTCAGGGGAGAAGTCACTGCTGAACTGCGGGACCACTCTTGGCGGCCTCTGGCCCCCACCCCAAGAGCGCGACCTATCGCTTGCCTCTACGCGTCCGGCGCGCCGCGGGCCTTACCCAGGGACTACTACCGCCGTCGTAAGTGTTGCGCCGGCGACCCGTTGGGAGG
>JALGTG010000121.1 GCA_029821495.1 Candidatus Hebobacteria bacterium | reverse complement strand
TTACCGACTTCACCCACGTGCTCGGATAGTAGCTGATGCCCGTAGGGTCGCAGGCCGCGCTGCCGAAGCAACCGAAGTCAGCCGCTGGTCCGGGTATCATCCACGCTACCGCGGCAGGCGAGCAACTCGTTTTGGCGATAGCCTTTCCACGTAGGCGATCTGCTGGTTGGCGTCGGTCTTGAAGACCGGGCCCAACTTGTCATGGGCGGCGCCCATGGAGATCCACAGCCGGCCGTAGTGGAGGATGACTCCCTGGTCGCCTGCGGCCAGTCTCACCTGGCGCGGGTTGTCGCCGCCGATGTCAGAAGAGAGAGTCACTTGCTTGGCATCGGGGTTCCACTTCAGGTCCATGTTGCAGTACTTCGCGATCATCCTCAGTGGAATGTACCTGGCACCGCCGCGCGAGAGGCTCGGCAGAGCATGTAAGGAGCTTATGTCTGCGACTCTTGTGTTCGCCAGGTACTTCACAACGTCCACAGAGTTCTCCCCATAGAGCAACTGGTAGATGTTGCCTTGCTGGTCAACCGTCTCGTGCCTGCCATACGGAAACGGAGCGGCCGGCAGGCGCAAGTAGGCCGCCACATTGCCCGCGTTGTCGTGGCGTGTTATCACCGTGTCCAGGTATATATGCAGCCTGCGACCCCTTAGCTGAATGGTATGCTCTCTCTTCGCCAGCGCGATCGTGTAGAGATGATCCGAGTCGAACATGAACCAGGTCAACCCGTGGGGGACTCCTGTGAACATCGCGGGGTCTGCCGCAAGGGAGTTCGCCCGGTACGACGCTATCTCCCGCCCGGCGAAATCGAAGACAGCAACGTCCCGGGAGAACTCCTGGCCGGGAACACTGCCAAGTGCGAATATCCTGCCCGTCGGGGTGCACGCGTCTCCCGGCACGAGTTCCACAAACTCGCCATCGCCTGTGAACACCGCCAGACTACGCGGTTCACTGGTGATTTGCACGCAGATAGTGTCTTCGGGACCGACGAATACACCATGGAGAAGCCCCCGGTAGCTTCTCCGAATCTCTTCCGGAATGGCCGCCGTGACGCCCATGCGCCACAACTCCTCGCCCTCAGGGCTGAACTTAGCAAGAGTCCCCAGTCCGCCTCCAACCAGGCCGTATGCGTTTCCCCTGCCATCTACTGTGAGGTAGTGGAGGTTCTCCACATTGGGCTCGGTCGCCATGAGCAGTTGCCCTTGTTGATCGAACCGTTTGAGACGCCGGTTCATGTTATCGGCGATGTACACGCTTCCATCCGGGCCGACCGCGATACTGCCCGGGCCCTCGGCCGGACCTTCCCCAGGCTCTGGTATGACGACGCCAATCTGCTCCAACGACTCCCCGTAGGCCAGTGTGAACAACACTTCGGGCGAGTAGCTGTCACCGACAGCCCTGCCAGGCAGACCTGCAAGGACAAGCGCGCTCAGTGTGCACAACAAGCAGGCGATTATCGGTTTCATCATCTTCCCTCCTTCGTCGAACGCGTTAGTGGGCCTTCAGCCGCCGCAATACGTAGTTGTAGTCTTCGTCTTCAGTCCAGTAGGTAATGCTGGAATCCTGATTCAAGACCTTCCCCGCGCTCCCGCTTGCGTGGATTATCCGGATGTCGTTGCTTGTCCCTTGCCTCTCGACGCATGACACCACATGCACCTCGCAGTCCACAATGATGTCACCTTCGCCGAAATCATCCTCGGAGATAGGGTCGGAGCAGTAGTTGCCGGCCAGGGCGCAGGTGCCGACACGCCAGGTGTCGCAGTTGCCGACGTGCACGCTCCAGTTGTACCCAGCTCGGTACGCGCCGCAGCTCACGAGTCCCGAGCAGTCAATGCCGTAGCCCTCGTAGAGAGCCCCACCCCCTGCACACTGGTCCTCACTGTCGAATCCACCGTAGCCTTCGCCTCCCCATTCGTAAGGTTCGTTCACATAGGTGCTGCACCATTCAACATACGCCCGGCGCATGGCGTTGTCTATCCAGTCGCAGTAGGCCTTGGGGCAGATGCGAAGCGCGTACTCCTTGTCGCGTGATGTGACGGTCCGCTCGCCCTTCTGCTCGCCAGCGCCGGGGTGTATCGTCGCAGTGGCACGCAGCCTGTGCAGCCCCTGGGTGGTGTAGGTGCGGTTGTCCTCGCCCCAGGAGTCGGTGAGATAGACTGTGTCGTCGCTGTACAAGTACTTGCGGGGGTAGCCGGCACAGGGGTCAGTTTGCTGGTGCCAGAGGAGCTTCCAGTCTATGTCAAGTGCCGGCCAGTTGCTCGGCCACTGTGCGGGTGTTCCGGTGTAGATCCCTGTCACAGGGGGCTCAATGTCCAGCGTGTCGCAACTCGCCGCCGTCTCACGACGCGGCCCCTCGTCTCCGGCTTCCCACCAATACGTCAGCCCGGTATCGAAAGACAGCCCGGGCCCGTGGTAGGCCTGCTGGGTAGTACATGTGGCCCACACAACCGCTCGCGTGTCGATTTGAGCGTCCCCCGCGTACGGATACCCGGTGTTCGGGTAGTAGTAGTAGAGACGCACCTTATCGAGTCGGATCACTTCCACCGTGAGTTCCGCGGTCTTCGGTGCGTCATCATCGCTGCCTTCGCCCGGAGGGGGATGGCCGTCTTCGTCATTCACGGTCACGCACACTCTATAGCCCCCAGGTGTAGGGGGCGCTTGCCAGGTGACACTGCGTCCGGTGTCGCCATAGGGAAAGGTCCCTCCGTCCGGCGCCGACCAAGTATACGTCACTGTATCATAGGGGGTGCGTTATCGTGCAGTCGGCCAGCTTGTGACCGTCCTGATCGGTGCTCGCACTACAGGTGAAGCTCACCTCCGCGTTGATGCCGCAGCCATTATTGCTCTGCGTCGGATTAGTGATGGTCGGCGTGGTTATCGCGGTGTAGACACCCCACGTCTCAGTGCAGCCACCATTGCCATTGCCCCACGCGGCCAGAGGGGACGTCGCTGACAGTAGGACTGCCACAACCGCCGATGCGGATAGAAAGATGCTCTTCGTCGTCATCGCCGTTTCTCCTAAGTCTATTGCTGGCGCCCTATTCCGGCGCGGGCGCGTTCTCCTCCCGCGCCTCGATAGCAGCGGTGATCTCCGCTATCATGCCCTTGAGGGCACTGCGCCGGTCGGGGTCCTGACAATCAGGCAAGAGGGATTGGAATCGCTCGAGAGCCTCGGAGTAGAGTCCCTGGCGATAATAGGTGAGTGCGATGAACTCTCGCTGCGTCTCATGCAGTCTGTCGAACTCCGGGGAGGGGTGCTTGAGAATCTCTTTCGCGGCTGCCCTCGCCTCCTCCCAGCGCTCCAGCGTGTAGCACAGGTCGCCGACGAGAATGGTCTTATAGCCCTTCCGCTTGCCATTGGGATCAACATGCACCCCCTTGCGATAGCTCTCCAGCGCGGAGAGGCTGTCGTCGCTGGCCACGGCCTCGGCACCTCGCGCGTAGTACATCTTCGCCAGCGCCTCTCGGGCTTCATTGGCGACGGGACTTGAGCGATAGCCCCTCGCGGCAGTCAGGAACGCGTCTTCGGCCGGCTTGCTTGGTTCAGCCGCTCGCGCATAGATGCGCGCCAGGGCCAGAGTGGCCCAGCCGGCGGCGGGCTTTCCTGCGCAATCGGCGGCCAGTTGGCGAAGGAGCCGTTCTGCCTTGCGCAATCGGCCTGCCACTGCAACCGCACGAGGAATCTCGACCGCGGCTGTGCTGAGGAGTGCGGGATCCTGTTGATCAACTCTGAAGAGCAAGCTGCAGAGCGAGAGCAAGTCATCTATGCGTTCGGGCCGGGCGCACAAGGCAGCGATGTGCCTAAGGGCGCGCGTTGCGTGGGCGGAAGAGGGATAACGGGCGATGACCTTCTGGTAGGACTGCAGGGCCACGCGGACGCGGCCCATACGCTGGTGGGCGAAGGCAGTAAGGAGTTGGGCTAGAGCCGCTTCGTCGGGATCCTCGGTGGTTCTAACGATGTCTTGGAGGCGGGAGGTTTCGGCGTGGTAAGCGGCTTTGGCCTTGCTGATGGAATTCGCGGCCCCACGAGCGGCCGTCCTGTGCGGCGGAGGGCTGGTTCGCGGACTGGCCGGAGCTTGGGCCACCGGGCGGGCGTGGGTCAGGAGTGAAGCGAGCTCGGCCGCGGCGACCTCGGCCTCGGGCCGGTCCGGCCAGCCAGCGATGAGCATTTGCAGGGCGGCTATGGCATTGTCGGGGGCCTGGGCCTCGAGATGGGCGTGGGCGGCGGCGAGCGGGGCCCAGGGACAGTAGTAAGCCTCAGTGCGGAGGAGAGTATCGAGCGTGTGAGCGACCTGGCGCCATGCGTCGAGGGTGGTCGGACGGCGGCCCAGCCAGTCGGGCTCTTCGCCGCGTTGACAGGCAATGGCGAGCCAGGCGAGGGTCTCGGGAATGAGGGGCATGGAGGGGAGACTGAGCCGGAGAAGGTCCCAAGCCTCCTCGGCCCTGTCGGCGTCAAGGTGCTGAGATGCGAGGGCCCTGGCGGCGTGCGTGTACGCCTCGCGAGGGCTATCGTCCCAGTGGGTGTACCAGGCGAGGTGGAAATGGGCGTTGGCCGCATCCGGTCCCTGGGGAAGCTGAGCGAGGGCCCAGCGCGTGTACACAATAGCATCGCCAAAGGGGGCATCTGGTGTTGGATCAGTGCCCCCTATGTGAGCGAGGGCCACGTACACCACACCTCGGGAGATCTTCTGGCGAACTCGAGGGTCTGACGCAGACTCGCCGAGCTGCTGAAGATAGCGAAGGACCGCTGCTGTGTTTCCTCTCGCTGCGGCAGTGCTAGCGGTGCTTTGATAGAACAACACCGGAGTGTCAATCCCCCAGGCCTCGTAGTCGGCCGCCTCCAGGAAGGCCTCCGCCGCGCCCGCCAGGTCGCCCCGCGCCGCCCGGCAGTGGGCGATACTGGCACGAGACCGGGCCTTGGCGTACGCGTAGGGGAGCGCGTCAGAGGCCAGCCTGAACTGCCCTTCGGCCTCTTCCAGTAGGCTATTGCGAAACGCGTCTTGGCCCAGCACCTGGCGGCACTGATGCACCCACGGGTGACCGTGCTGGCCGATGGGCGCGGCCAGGAAGGCCTCTGCATCGGCCACCGCCACATCCCAATGGCCCAAGCGGGAGGCGGACAGGGTACGGTATGCCCGGGCCACGGGTACCAAGGGATGATCGGGATTGCCGTCCACGAACCCCGTGAGCAGATCGAAGGCCTCTGTGTACTCTTGCATCCAAGTGAGCGAGAGCCCCAGTTCGACGAGAGCCCTGACCCTAAGGCGGGGACTCTTCACGTGGCCGAGAGCCTCCCGGAACTGCGCCGCGGCCTCCGCGTGGTGGACCATTGACCAGTCCAGACATTCCGCGATGGAGACCTCCGCCTCCTCGGCGATCAGAGTGCCCGGATATGCCTCCGCCGCGGCCTGGTAGTTGGGAATCGCACCCTCGAAGTCACCCAGGTAGTCGCGGTAGAGGCCACCAAGCTGGAGAGCCGCCCATCCGCCCAGCTCGGTGCCCTGCCAGGTTGACGCGGTACTCCGCAGCACGCTCTCTGCCGTGCTGAAGTCCTTGGCGTTGAGCGCGAGGCAAAACTCCCGCATGGTGGCAGCAAAGGCCTGCGTCTCAGAGTCCGGATGCTCGGCAATCCCACGAGAGAGCGTGCCTTCAGCCTGGGCCCCTTCGCCCAAGTAGTAATGGATGCAAGCTAGTATGACCAGCGCCCGCGCCCCATCCTTGGTGCCCGGATAGGTGTCGGCGGCCTGCTGGAGACAGGCCTTGGTTGTGTCCCAGTCCCAGCTCCACACATACTCCAGCGCGGTCTCGATGAGATCGGCCGCGGAGCCGGCCGGGGGCGTGGCGTCCCACAAGGAGGCGACTTCGGTCTGGCCGGCGGAGGCCTTGTCGGCATCCTCCGCACGGCCCTTGGCCGGAGCTGGCTCTGGAAGCTCCGCCTGGGCCGGCATCGGCTCCTGTTGGGGGAGCTTCGCTACTTCCGTGGCCTCTCGCTTCGCGGCCGCACTGTCGGCACTTCCGTCAGCAGACGCGGCCATACAACATGCCAGCGCGGTGAGAGAAACAAGGAGCACGAAACGAAGCCGGGCCATAGCCAACCCCTCCTGTGCTGCTGCGATGACCCAGGGAATACAGCGAGAAACTCAGCGGGGAACGCGGTATCTGCGGTTGAGTTAGTCCTAGTGTAGCACAGAAGCCCCCATTGTCAAGGGCTTTCCTGCCACCCGACAAACGCCCCGGCCCGCCGCACGCCGGCCCACCCCCCTCTGCCATTCACGGCGAAGATGTGGTACAATGCGGCGCCCGGATTCGGGCCGCGAAGGCGGGGGGAAGGAGGTGGTACGGCAGCAGCGTCGTACCTTCTCACACGGCAGCATTGCTTGTCCGGAGGGTCTCCCCCTCCGCCACAAACTCACAAGGAAGGAAGGCACATGAAGAAGAGAGCTTGGATGCTTGCCTTGACGGTCCTCCTCGCGGTCTCTCTCGCAGGCGCCGTCTACGCTATGCCCTCGCTCGGTGGCCCCACCGGGATCGTCTCACTACCCAACACCGGCATCGCCCCCGAGCCAGAGATGCAAGTAGCAGTCACCTATCAGCCCTTCGAAGCCATGGGCATGTACAGCGTCAATGACGCGACGTGCTGGTCGCTTCAGATCCTTCGTGGCGTCTCGGATGAGGCGGAACTCTGGGCAGCCTACTCCCGCGTCCACGACGGCGAGAACAGCGACATCTGGCGCATCGGCGGCAAGTACTCTCTGGAGGGGGAGTGGCCGGGAGACCTTGACGTCGCCGTCGGCGGCAGCGTGGGCCGTTGGGTAAGCGCATTCGATGTGCCCTGGCTCCGCTCCATGACGATGTACGGCGGCGAACCGCTGGTGACCGACGTCGACATCAAGAAGCTCTACGTGGTGGCGAGTCGCAGTCTCACCCCGGTTGCAGAAGGCTGGGAGAGCGGCACTCGCGGGATCGAGATCACCGCTAACGCCGGGCTCATGTACATCAGCATCGATCCCGACGCCGGCGGCCAGGAGTCGACTGCTCGTCCCTTCGTCGGCCTCGAGATCAAGCAGGGCACCAGCGTGTGGGGGCTGGAGTACCGCGCGAAGGATAACGACCTCGACGATAAGGCCGTGTTCTCAGCGCTGCTGAGGCGGCCCATCGGCATGGACACCTATGTGGAGGTCGGCGTCACAAATGTGTCGCCGCTGGGCCTGGGCCTGGAGAACCAGGAGTTCTTCGCCCGGGTGGGCTACGACTACCCGCTGGAGGTAGGGTACTACTAGCGGGCTGAGTGCGCCTGGGCGCCGCTTGGCGCCGTGTGGCGCCGCGCGGGGCTGCGCGAAGGCGGCGGCGCGGGCGGACGAATTGGATAGACTTGGGGTCACGAGGGACGGCCACGGCCGTCCCTCGTGCGCGTGGGTGGGTGTGGGCAGAAGGGCCGACAATCGGCCGATCCGAGCGGACACATAGCGAGGCGAGAATATGTCCATTGGAGGGTTCAGGCGACACGCTTGGCGGCGTGTCTGAACAAGAATTGGGGTCTCACAGCGAGCGCTAGCAAGGGCGCAGGGCAAGCGATTTCGCGAATTGTTCAGAGCGGCCGACAAGGCGTGTCCAAAACGGACATGATTCGGTCACATAGAGTGACCAACGGACAATTACCGCCCTGCTACGTGGCCAGAATATGTCCGAAATCCGGGCGATGTTGTAGGTTCTGAACACGGCCCGGCGGGGCCGGCGGCCGCGAAATGGGTTGCTATCAGACATAACTATCGCTAGTTATGTCGAATAGATAACGCTCGGTCATATAGGAAGGGGCCAACGCGGGATGGGGGGGGGGGCGGTGCGGGCGCGGCGGGCCGGTGCGGAGGGTGGGGGGAGGAGTGAGGGCGTTGGGTGGGCAAGCGAGCGCCCGGCGGTACCACCCGCGGGGCGTTACCGCATTTCTGGCGGGTGAGAGGGCACCCACAAGACAGCGAAGGCAGCTTCGGAGGTAGGGAGCGCGTCCCCTTATGGTCGCCGGGCGGTGGGGATAGTAGGTGGAGGAGTGGAGGCGTTGGGTGGGCAAGCGAGCGGCCGGCGGTACCACCCGCGGGGCGT
>JALGTG010000120.1 GCA_029821495.1 Candidatus Hebobacteria bacterium | reverse complement strand
ATCTGCAAGATGAATTCGGAGGCACTCTCCAGTAGGTGTCCTGGCCGACGTCAGCGCCCCTTTTGGACCTGAGAGGCCTCCAGATCCGACGATAGCATGCGCGTTGTCAGCGCCCATAGAGACGTGTCTGAATAGACCAATCACAGGATCTGGCCGTCGCCAACGCTTACAGGGGGTCTTGACCGCCTGTCTTATAGAGACAGCACGGGATCGGACACGGGTATGGCGCTGGAGCGTCTGGCCCACCTGGGTGTTGGTGGCGATCGACCACTTCTCCCGCAAGGTCGTCGCATGCTTTCCCCTGGAAGGTCCTAATACCGGCTGGGTAGTGGGCGCGATGGAAGGGGCCTTCGCCCAGCACGGGGCTCCCCGGCACCTGATCAGTGACCAGGAAGACGTCTCCGTCAGCGACGCGTTCCGGGAGTTGCTCATCCCCTGGGATGTGAAGCAGCGCTTCGGTGCCGTCGGCAAGCACGGGTCCATCGCGGTCACCGAACGCGTCATCCGCACGCTGAAATATGAATGGCTCACGCGCGTACCGGTGATCAAGGGACTGGATCACTTGGACGCGCTGCTGGCCGACTCCGTCTGCTACTACAACGCGTGGCGGCCGCACTCCAGTCTCAAGGGCGCGGTCCCGGATCTGATCCATACTGGGCAGGAATTGTCAGCCCCGGCCCGCACCGCGAAGACCGTTCCCGCCCACATTGAGCGTCGCTTCTTCCCCGAGACTCGCATCACAGGGTTCCGTCTCGCGGCCTAGCCGAACCGACTGGCTGCCCGCTGGCCCCCTCGCGCTCCGCCGCGCAGTATACGCGCACGCCTCCTGAGGCCATCTTGCCGCTGCTGTGCTGCCATCGCGGTCTCATGCCCGCAAGACCCAGCATCATCCCAAGTGCCGACAGCTCCCAAGGGAACGACTGAGGGCCGTTCCAGCCTCACTTGACCACTTCACGCGGGTCTGTCTTCGCCTTGCGTAGGTAGAGGTTCCGGGCGGTGCTAGACCGCAGGGGGTCGACCACGGCCACGGACAAGTCGCGCGCCTCGATCGCGCGATGGATCCCCATCCAGTAGTGGGCCGTGGATTCCAGTGCGAAGCGGAACTGCTCCGGCCCAAGGGGCGCGAGTTTCGCCAGCCGCGCCAGTAGTCGTTCGACGCCAGCGCTGGTGTTAGGGAACGCCAGGTGCAGACACTCTGTGCCTTGCTCGTCGATCACGCTGGCGTCATGGTGCCGCTTGCCGACGTCGATGCCTACGAAGTACATGCATGTCTCCTTGTGTGGTGCGAGGGACGGGGTGTCCCGCGTCACGACGAGCCACAGACTTGTTATCCAGACGAGATGGCGCCGAAGCGTCTCCCAGCCTACTTATTCGTGGTTCTCTCGCCGCGTGGGGGACCAGTCTTGGTATCAAGCTCGATGCGAACGTGGCCCAGTGATGAATCCGATCTCCCCGTTCCTCCGCGGGCCCAGCGACTGGGCCTTAGAACATTCTTCTGGACATTGTTCCTTATACAAGTGATGAATGCGACGCCTGAACTCACCCCAAAGGAGACGTCGCATCATGGCTGGAAGCGCCGTCAATGCAGCCGCTGCAACTCCATCCGCTGCCGCCGAGGAAGCTCCCATCACCTTCGACGAGGCGGTGCCGAAGCTTGTGGACTACCTGAGATCGCACCGCAGTTACTCGCCCTCGACGGTGGGAGCCTACACGAGAGACCTGCGAATTGGAAGTCCACCGTACATGACGGACGCCCTTAGAGGAAGGCTGGGGCGGTTCCACGGCAGAGTAGCCGGCACAGCAGTGCCAGTTGTTCACCCGGCACCAACGAGGACCGCTTGCCCAGCTGACGCTGGAGGGCCAGCACCTGGTGGTGGAGCGCCAGCACCAGGCGGGCCTGGTCGCCGCGGTATACCAGCCCGAGCATCAGGGAGAGGGGAGGAGAACAGCGTCAGGATAGCATGCCAGAATATGCCGGGAGGATGCCGCAGCGAGGGCGAGAAGTAAACACCGCGGCTGGCAAAGAACCGAGGCCCCTGACCTTCTGGTTGCGTCAGATCAGCTCTGGTACACCACGGATGCTGAGGCGTGAGGTGCTCTGCATCCAAGCCCCAGCGGGGCCCATCGCTCAGCCGGGGCGGCGCTGATCGTGGACCGCGACTCCGGGCGGGATGCTTATGCGAGTCTCCCAGCCCTGCGGCGCCGCGGTTGGGATCTGGAGAGGAGGAGTAACCATGAGACGGAGAGCAGTCGTGCAGCAGGCCATCATCGCGCTCGCGGTAGCTGTGATCATCCTTGCGAGCCAGTGCAGTGATGCCGCGGCACAGGAGTCTCGTCGGCTGCCACTCAACGAGTATCTCGACAAGATGGCGGCGGGCTGGGTTGGCCAGATGGTGGGGGTCGCCATCGGCGGCCCAACCGAGTTCAGGTGGCGGGGTGTCATGGTCCCGGCGGACGAGGTCCCCGAGTGGCGTCCGGAGATGGTCAACCAGTTCTGGCAGGACGATCTGTACGTGGAAATGACCTTCCTCCGCAGCCTTGAGATGTATGGGCTCGACGTTTCTATCCGGCAGGCAGGCATTGATTTCGCGAACAGCCGCTACGGTCTCTGGCACGCGAACAGGGCCGGGCGCGGCCTGCTGCGGAAGGGCGTCGCTCCCCCCGACTCGGGCCATCCGGAGTTCAACAAGCACGCCGACGACATCGACTACCAGATCGAGGCGGACTTCTCGGGCCTCATAGCTCCCGGTCTCCCGAACACAGTCATCGAGCTGGGCGAGAAGTTCGGCCGCTTGATGAACTACGGCGATGGGCTATACGCCGGGCAGTTCGTCGGCGCCATGTATGCCGAGGCCTTCTTCGAGAAGGACATGGTCAAGATCATCGAGGCCGGTCTCCGTGCCATTCCCGCGGAAAGCCAGTACGCGGAAGCCATCCGCGATGTGCTGGCATGGTGGCGCGAGGAGCCGAACGACTGGGAGAAGACCTGGGAGAAGATCAACGCCAAGTACCACCTCAACCCTGACTACCGAAGATTCTCCTGCAGCGGTGTCGACAGCAACTTCAACATTGACGCCAAGGTGAATGGCGCCATGATCGTCTTGGGTCTCCTTTACGGGAACGGCGACCCCGACAAGACCATAGAGATCTCGCTCCGCGGCGGCCACGACTCCGACTGTAACCCCTCGAGCGCCGCCGGTGTGCTCTTCACAACCATGGGAGCCTCCCGGCTGCCGAAGCGCTTCACCTCCGACCTCTCCTATGAAACAGAGTTCAGCTACACCGCGTACAACATGCGGAGACTCACTGAGGTCTGCGAGCAGCTGGCACGCCAGGCTGTCGCGAAAGCCGGCGGCCACGTCGAGACAGATGAGTCGGGTGAGGAAGTGCTCGTCATCCCCGTGCTCGCGCCCGAGCCGACCCCCCTGGAGCGATCGTGGGAGCCTCGTGCGGCTGCCAACAGCCGCTTCACTGAAGCGGAAATGGCGCAGATCTCCGCGGAGACCACCGTGCAGATGCCAGAAGGGCCGGTCTGCCAGAGCTGCGGCCTCAAGCCCCTGGACTCCCCGGAGAGCTTTGGCACCAACGCCGACGGCTCCAAGAGCGAAGACTACTGCGTCTACTGCTTCAAGGACGGCGCCTTCACCTATCCCGACGCCACCCTCGAAGAGATGATCGAGGTCTGCGCTGGCTTTCTGGCCGATTACACGGGCATGAGTCACGAGGAAGCGGTGGCCCAGCTCAGCGAGTCTATGCCCAAGCTCAAACGGTGGTGCGAGAAGTGACATTGCCGGGCGCCACTGGTGAGCGGTCAGCAGAACGCTGGCCTTGGCGAGGGGAGCACTGAGCGACTCCCGGTCGAAGAGGGGCTGAGCATAAGCGAAGCCGAAAGGAGAGGAGCATGGATCGCCTCAGAGTGTCGGGAATCCGTGCGGTCGCGGTGGGCGCCCTTGCCATGGGAGTCATGCTGAGCGGCTGTGCAGGAAAGAAAGAGCAGAAGGACGCGGCCGCGCCCGGGAAGCCCAGGGTCGCCCTGGTGATGAAATCGCTCGCCAACGAGTTCTTCAAGACTATGGAGGATGGAGCGAGAAACCACCAGCGGCAGCACCTCGACCAGTACGACCTGATCGCGCAGGGGATCCCGGACGAGCGCGACATCAACAGGCAGCACGATCTGGTCCAGCAGATGATCGCTCAGAAGGTCGATGCCATCGTCATCGCCCCGGCCGATTCCAAGGCCATGGTCGGCGTCTCCAAGGAGGCGATGGATGCCGGGATCGTGGTGGTCAACATCGACAACAAGTTCGATGCTGACACGCTGGCGCAGGAGGGCGTGAGCATCCCCTTCGTCGGTCCCGACAACCGCAAGGGCGCCAGGCTGGCAGCCGAATACCTGGCACAGAAGCTTCGGCCGGGCGATAAGGTCGCCATTATCGAGGGCATTCCTACCGCCTTCAACGCGATCATGCGCAAACGTGGCTTCGAGGATGCCATGACGGCTGCACGTATGGTGATCGTCGACTCGCAGTCGGCACACTGGGAAACCAGCGAGGCGGAGAAGGTCGTGTCCGGCATGGTCAGCCGGCACGCCGACCTCAAGGCCATTCTCTGTGCGAATGACAGCATGGCGCTCGGCGCCGTCGCTGCCCTCCGGTCGGCCGGCAGGCTGGATGACGTCCTCGTCGTCGGCTTCGACAACATCTCCGCCGCCCAGGAGTACATGAAGGAAGGCGCTATCCTCTGTACTGTGGATCAGCACGCCGATCAGATCGCCGTCGAAGGTATCATCTACGCCCTCGACATCCTCGAAGGGGCAGCCACACCCCAGGATAAGGAAACCAGGGTCGATCTCGTTACGGCAGGAGACATCGAGTAGGCGGTGTCCGCCACCCAGGACTTGCTGCGAGTCAACGGGCTGTCGAAGTCCTATGCCGCACCCGTTCTGTGCGACGTCGGCTTCGATCTTCACCCGGGTGAGATCCATGCTCTGGTCGGCGAGAACGGAGCGGGGAAGACCACTCTCGCCCGCATCATCGCCGGCCTCACCCAGGCCGATGCCGGCCAGATGCACCTCAACGGCAGACCGTACGCCCCAACAGGTAGGGCCGCCGCCGAGCAGCACGGCGTGCGCATCGTCATGCAGGAGCTCAACCTCATTGGCACCCTTACCGTGGCCGAGAGCATCTTCATTGGCCGTATCCCCAGCTGGTTCGGATTCGTTGACCGTCGCAGGCTCCATGCCGACGCACAGGAGCTCATGGCGAGGCTGCGACTCGATGGGATCGAGCCGGACAGGCCGGTGGAGACCCTTGGGGTGGGTCAGCAGCAGCTCGTGGAGATCGCCGCAGGCCTATCGCGGCGCTGCGACCTGCTCATCCTCGACGAGCCAACCGCCGCCCTTACGGCCACCGAGGTGCAGTTGCTCTTCACCCAACTCGAGGCGCTCAAGGACAGTGGCGTAGGCATCATCTACATCTCTCATCGCCTGGAGGAGCTTCGCCGCGTCGCCGACCGCGTCACCGTTCTGCGCGACGGTAAGGTGATAGGCACCCGGCAGGCCGAGACAGCACCACTGAATGACATCATCCGCATGATGATAGGCCGCGACCTCAACGAGGTGCAGCGGCCCGCCGGACGCGCGTGTGGGCCGGTCGCCCTGCAGGTCAGGGGCCTCTCTCGCGGCCAGTCGGTTCGCGATGTCAGCTTCGAGGTCCGGGAGGGCGAGATACTCGGCTTTGCGGGGCTGATGGGATCGGGCCGCACCGAAACGATGCGCGCTATCTTCGGCGCAGATCGCCCCGATGCTGGCGCGGTCATCGTGGGTGACGGCGACACCCCGGCCCGCATTCGGTCGCCGCGCGACGCCGTCCGGCACGGCATCGCCCTCCTCACCGAGGACAGGAAAGAGCAAGGGCTATTCCTGCCCCTCCCGGTCCGGGTCAACATCAGCCTGGCGCGGCTTCGTGCGCTGGCGGCCTTCGGCCACTGGATCCGCCCGCGGGAGGAGTCTGCCGTGACGCGGCGCCTCGCAGACGCGCTGGCTGTGCGATGCAGTTCCACCGAGCAGCCGGTCGCCGAGCTGAGCGGGGGCAACCAGCAGAAGGTCGTGATCGCAAGGTGGCTCTACCGTGATTGCCATGTGCTCCTGTTCGACGAGCCCACGCGCGGCATCGACATAGGCGCGAAGCTCGACATCTACCGTCTCCTGGCCGATCTAGCCGACCGGGGGAAGGCCATCGTGGTCACCTCATCCGACCTTCTCGAGCTTTTCGCCATCTGCGACAGGATCTGTGTGATGTCCGGCGGACATCTCGTGGCCACCTTCAAGCGCGGCGAGTGGACCGAGGGCAAAGTCATGGACGCCGCGTTCAGCGGCCACATCGGCGGCCACGCCGGGAAAGGCGCCTGACCATGGCAGGCACATCGTCGAGCCGTCGCAGCTCGCAGCGGAGCGCCGTCGTGACCGAGTACGTGGGCATGGTGTTCGTCGTCGCCTCGCTCATCGCCATCTTCAGCCTGACGGCGCCGAACTTCTTTCAGGTAGAGACGTTCAGAATGACCGCCAACCAGATCCCTGAGGTCATCATCCTGGCGGTCGGGATGACGTACGTGCTGATCGTCGCGGGGATAGACCTCTCCGTCGGCTCGGTGCTGGCCCTGAGCAGCGCTGTACTGGGCGTCTGCCTGGTCCGCTACCAACTCCCCCTGCCTGTCGCCGTAGCTGCCTCTTTGGGAGCTGGCCTCGCCTGTGGAGCTGTCAACGGGTCCCTGACGGTGGCCTGGCGTCTGCCCTCCTTCATCGTGACACTGGCCATGCTCCAGGCCGCGCGCGGGCTGACCCACATTGTGACCGGACAGCAGACCCAGTACTTCAGGCCGATGATCCGGGAGCTCACCAGCATCTCAGTGCTGGGTCTTTCGCTGCCGTTCCTCATCGCGGTGGCCATTGCGGTCCTGGGGCAGATCGTCCTGTGCCGGACGGTGTTCGGTCGCTACATGGTGGCGATAGGCACCAACGAGGAGGCAGCGCGTCTCTCCGGAATCGACCCGCGACGCATCAAGCTGGTCGTCTTCACCCTCTGCGGCCTGCTTGCCGCGGTGGCGGCACTGGCCCAGAGCACTCGCCTCGGATCAGCCACCCCGACCGCCGGTACGGGGTTCGAGCTTGAGGTGATCGCCGCCGTCGTGATAGGGGGAACGAGTCTCATGGGCGGGCGGGGGACAGTGATCCGCTCCGTCTTCGGGGTGATCATCATCGCCATACTCGGCAGGGGGCTCATCCAGCTCGGCGCTGCGGATCCCACCAAGCAGTTGATCACGGGGTGCGTGATTGTGGCTGCAGTCATCGTCGACCACTACCGCCACAGCTTCCGCAAGGCTCCGCTTCCGACAGAGACACCATCGCCCAGCCTCTGAGGCGGGTGCGATGGGACGGCAGGCTCCAGCAGGCGCATTTCATGCCAGCTTCTCTTGCGGACAGCCAGGCCATTGAGGGCTATGACATGCGCTCCGGGCTCGTCACAGAACATCAGAGGTATGCTAGAATGCTGCTCTGGATGTATGTATGGCGTTCTCCGGGGGTGCAGGTGCGGTACCCGGAGGGCGCTCTGACCGTGCGCATCGGTCCGCTCGACCGCACCACAGTGATGATCGCGCCGGGGATGACCTGATCTATTGACGGAGGAGAGCGCGAAGGTGTCAGACCTGAGCCCCAAGGAGAACTACCTGGCCGCCATCCGGTTCGCCAACCCGGAACGCGTTCCGCTGGGCAACGAACCCATATTCCACGGCTTCCAGTTCGAGGGGAACTTCTACATGGGGAATTGGACTGATCTGTGGGGAGTGCGTTGGGAGGCCGGGCTGGAATACACGGTGCCTTTCCCCAAGGGTAATCCTCTGCCTTCGTTCGACCGACTCCACGAGTACCGCTTCCCCAGTCCAGACGCGCTTGTCTTCAGCGATGAACTGCGGGAGAGTCTCGCCAGGGTGGACCGCGGAGCTAGGCTCGTCATCGGAGATCTGACCTACCTGCTGTTCGAGCGCGCGTGGGCGGTCATGGGCATGGACAACTTCCTCGCGGGGCTAGCCACACACCCCGAGGAGGCGCGTTCGTATCTGCACGGCATCTCCAGCT
>JALGTG010000119.1 GCA_029821495.1 Candidatus Hebobacteria bacterium | reverse complement strand
AGGAAGCTGCGGCCCTCTCCGATCAAGGTGGCGGCAGAGGAGTTGGGCCTGACCGTGCTCCAGCCGGAGCGCGTCAGCGAGGCTGACGGACTGGAAGCGCTCAGAGAGCTTGCCCCGGATATCATCTTCGTGGCGGCCTTCGGCGAGGTGCTCTCGACGGAAGCACTCTCGGTTCCGCGTCTGGGAGCAATCAACCTTCACGCCTCCCTGCTGCCCCACTATCGCGGCGCGGCCCCCATCCAGCGGGCGCTCATGGCCGGCGAGACCGAAACAGGCGTGACTGTCCAGTGGATGGCCGCTGAGCTCGATGCCGGGGATGTCATCGTCCAACGGCGGGTCGCAATCGCGCCGGACGACGACTTCGGCGCGCTGCATGACCGGCTGGCGGAGCTGGGCGCGGAAACGGCCGCGGAGAGCATCGCACTGCTGCGAACGGGCAAGGCGCCGCGAACCCCGCAGATCGACGCAGAGACGAGCTACGCCCCGCCCATACGCCGGGAGGAGCTGGTGATAGACTGGCGGAGGCCGGCCCGAGAGGTGGTCAACCTCATTCGGGCGCTCTCGCCGAGGCCGGGGGCGCGCACCGCCCGTGGCGGGCAGCTTCTGAAGGTGCTAGCAGCACGCGAGGTCAAAAACGTGGGGGGAAGGAGAGGAATCCCAGGCGCTGTGATGGAACTCATGGAGCGAGGATTCCGGGTCGCCGCCGGGGACGGCTGCCTGCAGGTGTTGCGGGTACAGCCGGCAGGGCGCAGAATAATGGCCGCCGCAGACTACGTGAAGGGATACCACTTGCGGCCCGGAGAAGAGTTGGGCGCTGGCGGGTCGTGAGAAAGTTCATCGCTTGCCGAGGCGGAAGATCTCGAGCGGCAGTGCGACCGTGCGATGGACCTGAAGAACGAGGGGCGGTATGACGAGGCAGCCGCGGAGTTCGAGCGAATCCTCGAAGGCCGGCCGGATCATGCTCGCGCCCACCTCGGTCTGGGCCTGGTGCACTGCTTCGTCGGCCGGTTCGAGGAGAGCCTGGAAGAGCTGAAGCGCGCCGTGGAGTGCGACCTGGAGTGGGTCGACGGGCATCTCAACCTCGCCAAGACCTACGCCATGCTGGGGATGTACGACGAGGCGCGACTTGAGTTCGATCGGGTTCTGGAGCTGCATCCAGATCATCCCGAGGCCAAGAAGCAGCTTAGCTACTTCGATAACCTCGGCTGAGGCCGGATTCTCGCCTGCCGCGTGACTTGGCCCCAGATATACGTTATACTTGCGCTTTAGTATGGCCCTATTCTCAGTCAGTTTTGCTCCAAGCGGTGGATCGGCCGAGGTCCTGGAAGGGACAACTCTGCTGGAGGCGGCGGGCGCGTGCGGCATCCCGCTGCATTCGCCTTGTGGTGGTCAGGGCCGCTGTGGGAAGTGCGCCGTCCAGGCCGCGGGCGGGGTGGACGAAGTCAAGCCCCTCGAGAGAGCGGTCTTCACCGAAGAGGAACTCGCACAGGGGTGGAGGCTGGCCTGCCAGGCGCGGGTCGTCGGCGCCGCTCAGGTCGCCGTCCCGGAATCCTCTCTCATGGTCGAACATCACATCGCCGTAGAGGGGATAGAGCGCGAGATCACCGTCGAACCGAATGTCCGAAAGATCGCCCTGCGGCTGCCTGCCCCCACCAATGAGGACCCCCGTGCCGACCTCGACCGCGTGATGGACGCCCTGGGAGGCGACGTCCGCCCGCCGCAGCGCTTGCATCCGCTGCAGGCCCTGCCCCAGGTCCTGCGCAGCTCGGAGTTCAAGGTGACCGGCGCTCTCATCGGCGACACGCTGGTGGGAATCGAGCCCGGTGACACCTCCGACGCCGCCTATGGGGTCGCTATCGACGTGGGCACCACGACAGTGGTGGCCTATCTCTGTCATCTCCCCTCCGGAGAAGTGGCGGCGGTCGCCTCCGAGCTGAACCATCAGAGCCAGTACGGCGAGGATGTGATTGCGCGCCTCCAGATGGCCGTGTCGGAGCCCGAGGGTACAGCGTTGTTGGAGGCCGCGGTCGTCGACGGCGTCAACCGCCTTGCTGCGCGCGCGGCCGAAGCGGCCGGCATTGCCCTCGACTCCATCTACGAGATAGCAGTGGTGGGCAATACCTGCATGACACATCTCTTCCTCGGCGTCACACCGACCGGCCTGGCGAGCGTGCCCTTCGTGCCGGCATTCCAGGAGGCGCAGACGGTGCGGGCCGCCGCGCTCGGGATAGCCATTCACCCGGAGGCGGTGGTGTACGTGGTGCCGAACATCGGGAGCTTCGTCGGGGCCGACACTGTCGGCGTGATACTGGCGAGCGAGATCGACCGCGGGGACGGCCTGGTGGTGGCGGTGGACATCGGGACCAATGGGGAGATCGTGGTGGCGAGAGGTGAGGACCTCTACGCCTGCTCGACCGCGGCCGGGCCGGCGTTCGAGGGGGCTCGCATCGGCAGTGGCATGCGGGCCGCCGCCGGCGCTATTGACCAGGTGGCGATAAACAACGATGTCTCCTACCATGTGCTCGGCGATGTCCCCCCGCGCGGGCTCTGCGGGTCGGGTCTTGTGGATGCCCTCGCAGAGATGGTCGGCGCCGGTCTCGTGACGGTGCAGGGGCGGCTGCGGAGGCCGGAGGAGGTCGGTCCGCTCCCGGAGAAGGTGAGGGGGCGTCTGATCGAGAACGAAGGGGGGATGGAGTTCGTCCTGGCCCGGGCGGAGGATGCCGCCGACGGCAGGCCCGTTGTGTTGACGGCCCGGGACATCCGCCAGGCGCAGTTGGCGAAAGGGGCCATCTACGCGGGTATCGTATCGATGCTCGAAGAAGTCGGCGCCGGCCCCGGAGACATCGACCGGCTGCTGCTGGCGGGAGCGTTTGGCAACTACATAAGTCGAGAGAGCGCGGTCGCAATCGGGCTGATTCCCGCGGTGGATGAGGGCCGCATCGAGTCGGTCGGCAATGCTGCCGGCGTCGGCGCGCGCCTGGCCTTGCTGTCCGTTGCCGAGCGGCGAAGGGCCGAGCGGATCGCACAGCGCGTGCAACATGTGGAGCTTTCCGAGAGCGAGGGCTTTTACGATCGGTTCGCAGATGCTATGATGCTGCGTCCGCTGCCCGATGAGGGGTGATGGCGAGCGGGGCAGTTGAGATCAGAGTGACGGGCAGAGCTGGAGCACTGAGAACAGTGCGAATCAAGGAGGAGTGTTGAATGGCAGGGCTTGAGGAGCTGAAAGAAGCCATCATCTCGGGGAACCGGGACAAGGCGAAGGAACTGACGCAGAAGGCGCTTGATGGCGGCATGACAGCGCGCGCGATCGTCGTGGAAGGGATCGCGCCCGCGATGGAGGTGGTGGGCGAGAAGTTCCGGGCAAACGAGTTCTTTGTCCCCGAGCTTCTGATCGCGCAGCGGGCGATGAAGGAGGCCCTCGGACTGATGTCCGACGAGGCGGTCGATCACGTTGGCACGGTCGTCGTCGGGACGGTCAAGGGCGATCTACACGACATTGGCAAGAACCTGGTGGCAGCGATGCTCGAAGGAGCGGGCTTCAAAGTCGTGGACCTCGGCGTTGACGTGTCGCCGGAGCAGTTCGTGAAGGCCGGACAGGATAGCTCGGCCAACATCGTTGCGATGTCTGCTCTGCTCACGACGACGATGGGGTCAATGCGCGACACCGTCAAGGCCCTGCAGGAGGCGGGGACACGCGGCGAGACTCGGGTGCTGATCGGTGGCGCTCCGGTGACGCAGAGCTACGCCGACGAGATCGAGGCCGACGCATACGCGCCGGACGCGGCCAGCGCCGTCGAGGAGGCGAAGAAGCTCCTTCCCGCCTGACGCCAAATCGCCGGCCGCGCTGCACCGAGATCGAGGCCGTGGGGGCACCCGTCGCGAGGGCACTTCCGAGATGACGGTGGTTCGGATCGGCCAGCCGGAGAGAAGGCGGCGGCCCCCGTTGTTCCGCCGCCCCGTGACGCCCGGCCTGGCGGTGCTCATAATCGGAGCCATCGTCGTCCTGCGCCTGTGGGTGGTGGAGACCGCCATCGTTGACGGGCAGTCTATGGAGCCCACTTTCCACAGCGGCGACCGCGTCTTGGTGCTCAAGGCGCTCGCGCCCAGGCGCTTCGACATTCTGGTGCTCAGAGAGCCGGGGTCCAGGGATATCGTAATCAAGCGCCTCCTCGGTATGCCCCGAGACACCGTGTCCATGGTCCCGCGTCCGGCCAGCATCGGGGAGTCCGAGGTCCTGATCGGCAGCCAGCTCTACATAGATAGTCAGCCCTACGAAGAGCCCTATGCCGACTCTCTGCTGCCGAGAGCCCTGCCTCCTACGAGAGTGCCTGTTGACTCCTACTTCGTGATGGGAGACAATCGTGATCTCAGCACCGACAGCCGGCACTACGGGCCCGTGCCGGCAGACGGGGTGCAGGGAGTTGCGGTCGCGGTCGTGTACCCGCCCTCCGCGATGAGGATGATCGAGAGGGACGCGGGAAGACCGGCAGCAGGGACTTCTGCTGCCGGGGAGTGAAAGGAGTTGGAGCTTTGGGAAAACCGGTAGTCGCTATATTCCTTCTGATCGCGATCAGCCTGGGGGCATTCGGACAGATCTCCCTGAAGCACGGCATGAAGCAGTTCGGCGACCTGGGCCGCGTGGGGGTCGGCATGGCGGCGAATGTGATTCGCGCCATCTTCACCCCCTACGTGCTGCTCGGACTTCTTCTCTATGCCGTCAGCTCATGCTTCTGGCTGGTGGTCCTTTCGAGCTGGAATCTCAGCTACGCCTATCCCATGATCGCGATCAGCTACGTGTTGGTGGTACTGCTCTCGCGGGTCTTCTTCGGTGATAAGGTGGTGCCCTTTCAGTGGCTGGGGATCATGCTGATGTGCACCGGCCTCGTGCTGGTCGCCGGATTCGGAAAGCCCAAGGGTTAGCCCTGCCTACACAACGATCAGGTGCAATCAGACGAGCGCTTGTCGTCTGTGCCCTGCTCGCAGTGCCGACCGCACTGCTCGGCTCGGCGGTGCGGGCGGGGCAGGCACTGCTCCCCGTTGACCTCCTCGTCCAGTTCGAGCCCTGGCGCTCCTACACGGCCGCGTCAGTCACTGCCCACTGGGACCCTCTGGTCTGGGATGGGATCGCCCAGTACTACCCCTGGCGCGCATTCGCCGCAGAGTGTCTCCGCTCGGGCCACCTCCCGCTGTGGAATCCGTATCAGTTCTGCGGCGCCCCCTTCCTCGCCAACGGGCAGTCGGCCGTCCTTTACCCGCTCAACATCCTGTTCTGGGTGCTGCCGGTCGCGCAGGCATTCGCCTGGTCTGCATGGCTCCACCTGGTCTTGACCGGATGGTTCGGGTACCTGCTGCTGCGCCGAATCGGAGCCGGGCGGTTCGGCTCTCTGTGTGGAGCCATCGTCTGGCAGGCGAACGGCTTCTTCGTTGCATGGATGCACCTGCCAACGGTGCTCTGCACCGCCAGTTGGCTCCCCGCCGCGCTCCTCTGCTCCGAGCGGGCCCTCACCACCGGGCGCGCCCGCTACTCTCTGGCCGCCGGTGTGGCTCTCGCCCTCTCCTACCTCGCCGGACACCCGCAGATATTCATGTTTGTGGCACTGTTCACTGCGGCCTACATTGTTGCGCGCGGTCTGACTCGCGCTGCGGGCGCGTCGCTGGTCCGGCGCGCGGCGAGGGTTGCCTGCACCGGCGTGGTTGCGGGGCTGACCGGCCTCGGGCTCTCTGCGGCCCAGCTTCTCTCTACCGTCGAGTTCCTGCGAATCGCGCACCGCACTTTCACAGCCGACCCGGAGAGCTATGCCGCCTTTCTGAACCACGCCATGCCCTGGCCTCAGCTCTTCGGCCTGGTGACCCCGCACGCGTTCGGGCACCCGGGTCTTGGCACTCACATGGCGCAAGGTAGGTTTGCGGACTACACCGCGTATATGGGAGTGCTCGGCGGCACCCCGGTCACCTGGCTGCGCCCCGGGGACAACTTCGCGGAGTATGCGGCCTACGTGGGAGTGGTGGCCCTCGGCCTCGCGCTGTGGGGCGCGTTCGCCTCCCGGACCTGGCACGCCCGTTTCTTCGGCGCCGCGCTCCTGCTGGCTGCGCTGATAGCGCTTGGCACACAGGTCAACTGGCCGCTCTACTGGTGGTTGCCGGGAATGGCGCGGGCCGGCGGCCCGGCGCGCATCTTGCTGCTGGCCGTCTTCTCGCTGAGCATGGCGGCCGGGCTTGGTGCGGACGCGGCCGCCAGACGCCTAGGCAAGCGCGGGACGCGCGGGGCGGGTGCTCCCGCGCTGGCGCTCGCGGCGGTGGCATGTGCGGCCTGGTTCTGGTGGCGATGGGGACTGCCCCAACTGGCGGGTGTCATGCCTGCCACGGAGGCCCTTGCGCGTGCGGAGGTGCTGCGCGGGAGCGTGCTGCTGGCCATCGCTGCCGCCGCCCTCGCATTCATGGGCGTGCGAGGACTCCGGCGGGTGGGGGAGGTGGCACTCGTTGCCATCCTAGCGGCCGACCTGGTCCTGGCCGCGCAGGGACACATCCACAGCGGGCCGGTCGAATGGGTCTATCCAGAGGGTGCGGTGGCGGCGTCGGCCCCGGGCAGGATCGTGGGCAACGCCAAGGACTGGCCTATAGATCGGTTCCCGAACGCGGTGTTGCCGCCCAACACGGCGACGGTCTATCATATGCGAGACGTGTTTGGCTATGATTCCCTCTATCTGTCGCACTACCGTGACTTCGCGCGGGCGGTGCAGCAGGGCGAACCCAGCCCGCCCCTCAACGGAAACCTGCTGCTGGCGCGGCTGGCCCCGAGATACGGGCTGGACATGATGAGCCTTGCCGGAGTGGAGACGGTGCTCTCGCCAGTGCCGCTGCAATGGCTGTGGACGGAGCGCGCGGGGGCCTTCTACACGTACCGGAACCCGCGCGCCTGGCCGCGCGCATGGATCGCACCGGCGGCCATCTTCAGAGATACGCACAAGGAGGCGGTCGTAGCGCTTGCGCAGCTCGGCCCAATGCCGGACTGCGTTCTGATAACCGGCCCCGACGAGCCGGCCGAAGAGGTGCCCGAGGGCCGCAGGCCGACCGCGGAGGTCCATGATCTCTCGCCCAACGCGGTGGGGGTACGACTGCCGGCCGGCGGCGGCGGGTATCTCTTCCTGGCCGACAGCCATGCCCCGGGCTGGCGCGCCTACGCGGACGAGGATGAGCTGCGCATTCGAACGGCCTACGTCACCTTCCGCGCAGTCGCGGTCCCACAACAGGCAAGATCTGTTGTCTTCCGCTACCAGCCCGCGAGCTTTCGGGTGGGGTTGTTCTTCACGTTACTTGCCTTGGCTGCTGGCTGCGGAACGGCAGGGCGACTGCTAGTCGCGCGAGGAGCACCGGGATGAACGACGAGCCCCTCGCAAGACCACTCGCCGTCGCTGAAGCCATTCTCGCCGGGGCAGTAGGGCTGGCACTGCTGTTCGCAATTCGTGCGGCAGGGCTCTGGTGGGGCCTGCCGAATCCCGACCACTACTTCTCCTACCACCCCGACGAGATCTTCCTGCTCCTGCCATCCTTCGGCTTCGAGCAGGGCGACTGGAACCCCCATTTCTTCAACTACGGCACTCTCTACATCTACCTCGTCGGCATCCCAGCCGTCGTGCTTGGCTTGCTGCCAGATGCATCCCAGTTCCCCGCGGGTCTGGCCCCCCTCTACCTCCTGGGCCGCATCATCAGCGCTGTCCTCGGTGCCGCGTCGGTGCTGGTGCTTTATCTCGCAGTACGCCGGGAGTATTCATCGGGGGCCAAGGCGAGCGCGTGTCTACTGGCGCTCTGTCCTCTTCACGTAGTCAGTAGCTGGTACGCGACAGTAGACGTCCCCGCCACCTTCTTCTTGACCCTTGCCTTCCTCTTCGCCATCCGCGGCAGCGAGCGCCCTGTCCTAGGCGCCGGCGCGCTGGCGGGTATCGCAGTCGGTCTTGCTACGGCCACCAAGTACAACACCGGCCTCTTTGTCATCCCCGTCCTGCTCGCGCCTCTGCTGGCCAAGCCCAAGAAGTGGTCCTGGCCCTGGTGTCTGGGCATTGTGGGTGGCGCAATCGCTGGCTTTGTGCTCGGGTGTCCGTTCTTCTGGACACCCGAGTTCGGCCGCGGCTTGCTTTTCGAAATGCGTCACGCCCAGGTTGGCGGCACACTCGCCTTTGTCGGCACTGGCTCCGGTTGGACCTATCACCTGCTGCACGGGCTGCCCGTTGGCCTCGGCTACGCAATGCTCGCGGCCGTGCTTCTCGGCCTAGTCGCCGCCATTCGGTCGCGCAGCGTGGTCAAGCGCCTCTCGCTTGTCTGGGTAGTGCTCTATCTGATCGCGATCGGCTTCTCCAAAGAACGGTTCATCCGCTATCTGGTCCCCCTGACCCCTTTCCTCTCTGTCCTGGCTGCCGCCGGCATTCTGTCGCTCCGGGACATGGCCCGAAGGCCCGTCGCGCGTGCGGCGCTTTGCTCCATCCCATTCGTTGTCCTCGCTTTCACAGCGTTGTATGCCTGCACCTGCGCAATCTCCGCCTCTGTCCTGACTGGCGGGGACCCACGCGATCGCGCCTGGCTGTTAGCCCCACGCGTGGCGACATCTCAGACCATCCTCCGCTGGTGCGGGCTGACTCAGGAACCCTGGTTCTACCACCCTGCAGTCTCACCATTCAACGCGGGGCCATTCTCCAGAGACTCCTTCGACAAATGGAACCAAGAGACAGGAGAGACAGTCATCATAACCGGGTGGGATGCGGAGAAGCTCCGGGCCGAGAAGCCTGAGCACTTCTTCCTCTCAGATCTCGAATCGCGTGACCTGCTCCGTCTCGGCGATCCCGATACGCTCAGCTTCGTAGCGGCCCTCCAGGATCTGTATCAGGAACGCGAGGAGTTCGCCCGCGAGCGTCCGCCTTGGAGCACTACCTGGCTCGCCCCCGGTCGTGACTGGGCACCGCCGGACTGGCTCTACACGTCCCCGCGGATCACTCTGTACTCGCAGCCCCGGCGCGCGAACGAGCCATGACCGCTCCCAATCAGAGAACGAGCTTCCGCTTCCCAGAGCGCGCCGA
>JALGTG010000310.1 GCA_029821495.1 Candidatus Hebobacteria bacterium | reverse complement strand
GATGAGTGCCGGAGGCGTGTCGATCGCTGGCGATATCGGCAGTTCGCCGGAGGATGTAATGGCACTGCGAGAGCTGCTGGGGGATCCCCTCACGCCGGATGAGCGGAGCGCGCTCTGGGAAAAGCACGAGCAGCAAAGAGAGGCGAGGACGCGCGCCAGGCGAGAAGCGAGCATGAGGATGACGCTGGAGGACAGGTTGTCGGCGCAGCGGCCGCTCTCGCCGGAGGCGGAAGCGCTCCTCTCCTCTTTCGCGCTTGCTGAAGCCTTCGGTGATAACTCCTCGCTGTGGCAGATTCAGGAGGCAGTGGCGTCTGCGTCCGGGATGCACGTGGTGTCAGACTGCTTCTGGCAGCCGCGGAGAGACCTGCGCGAGGTGATCGAACTCATCTACCCTGAGCAAAAGCCCGAAATGACCGCACTGCTGGCCCTGCGCCTGAGCGCGCTCTCGACGGTGGAGCCTGAGAAGCTGCTGTACTCTTACGCGAACAATGACCGGGCCGGGTGGGAATGGGGAGACGCTGGGGGCTTCCTGCGGTTCCGGCACCTCGCGCGGGATGTATGGCGGGCGGCGTTTCTGTCGGAGACAGCGGTGAGAGAGGTAGATGGGTGGCTGGAACCATACGTGACCACGGCCGTCGAGTCGGAGGACAGCCAAACCGCGGTAGAGGTTACACTGGACTTGGGAGAGGCGAGCAGAATCGCCTGTCAACTCGATGACTGGCAGCTATACCACGGAGGGAAGGTCAACTACGGAGACCCGTTCGACAAGACAGAGGCCTATCGGCAGGAGATGAGGGAGGTGGTGTTGCGGGCAATCTCCCGCTCGGCCGGTGTTTTCCGCTTGTTTGGAACGTTCACGGAGGACCAGTGGGAGCGAGTCCGAGGGCCCGGACTGAGGTGGAGCGAGGATCTGACACCCAGCCAGCAGGCAATGGAGGTCAGCAACTACCTGTCGCTGTCCCGGGAGCGACTGCAGAGCTGTGTGATGCGCATCCGCGAGGGTCCGCTCACGCATGCTCCGGGCGGAGTCGAGATGCCTGACGTGAAGGACATGTACGTGCTCGAGTTCTCCCGTGACTGGGAGCAGGCAGACGCGGACCTTGCCCCACGCCCGCCCGGAGCCCGACCGCCACCCCGCTGGACGCGTGAACTCCCTGTTCCGCGCACCATCGTAGTTCGCCTCAAGCGGCCGCGGGCGCTGGTCGAGGTGACGGGTGCGAGCGCCAGGTCGGAGGAGGTCTGCGACGACGGGACCGACGCGGAAAGGGAGGGCACCCTCAGAACTCCGTGAGTCGGAGGTTCCCTCCGCGCCGGCGATCAGTGGGCTCTCACTCGTAGGGGAAGCGGTGTGCGGCTTGATACCCGCCCCCGCCAGCTCTCTCACGTCAGATGCTTGAACTGCGGCAGCAGCGGCGCCTGTGCTTCGAACAGCTCGTCAACCATCTCCTTGATCTCCGGCAACGAGAGCTTGGAGGCGGCCAGAGGGTCGTAGCAGCAGGCATGGTAGGCGGAGACGGGATCGCCGGTCAGCGCGGATTCGACGGCCAGTTCGGTCACCATGGTTGTGATGTGGTTCAGGGCCGCCAGTTGATCGGGAAGCGCACCGACATGCCAGTTCGGTCACCATGGTTGTGATGTGGTTCAGGGCCGCCAGTTGATCGGGAAGCGCACCGACATGAAGGCCTCTGAAGCCGGCCTTGTCGGCGATCATCGGCACTTCCACCGTCGCCTGATCCGGCAGGTTGGTGATGAGGTCCGTGTTCGGGATGTTGCCGTTGAATCTGAAGACCTCGTCGTGGAGCAGACCGCGTGCGATGTAGGATGCGTACTCGTGTGAGCGGCCGAGCTTGATCTCGACGCGGCCCTCCGCGTAGTCCTCGAGCTGCTTCTTCCACGTGTCGGCGGCATCGGAGTACCCCTTGAGAATGATGCCGTGGACGCCGGGATTCCAGTCCTTTCCATGGATGCAGTACTTCTCGATGAGATCGGGGCGCTTGCGGAACCACCAGTTGTATTCGGAGTTGTGGCCGCTCGATTCTGTCACGTAGTACCCGAGTGCCTTGAACATTTCGTTGCGGACGATGTCCTGCTCGTAGATCTCCGGCTTCTCCACTGCCTCGCGCAGCAGTGGATACAGATTCTCGCCGTTCCGACGCTCGAACCGCAGGAGCCAGGCCTGGTGGTTGATGCCGGCGCACTCCCAGACGACATCATCGGCCGGGACACCGATCCACCCGGCGAGGTGCGCCGCCAAACCCTGGACACTGTGGCACAACCCAACGAGGCGCACGTTCGTGGCGCGGTCGAGCGCGCGGCACAGCATGGCCATCGGATTGGTGTAGTTCAGGATGAAGGCATTGGGAGCGTAGCGCTCGACATCGCGGGCTATGTCGAGCATCTGTGGGACGGTCCGCAGCGCGCGGAACACCGCGGCCGTGCCGTAGCTGTCGCCGACGTTGAAGTCCACACCGTACTTCATGGGGATCTCGATCTCGGGACGAAAGCCGTCCGCCCCGTCGGCGAGGATGGTGATGATGACGATGTCGGCGTCCTTGAGGCCCTCAGCCCGGTCGACACTAGCCTCGACCGTGGCGGGGTAATTGCCGACCTCCATGATCCTTTCCACCGCGCGTCTGGCATACTCGAGGCGCTCCGCGTCGATGTCGATCAGGGATATGGTGGAGTCCACCAGGTCCTTCCACGACATCAAGTCGATGACCAGTCCGCGCGTGAAGCCCAAGCTACCCGCGCCCACGAAGGCTATCTTTGCCATACCTGTCTCCTGCAGTTGTCTTGCGAAGTCAGGCCCGCGCCTGCCCTCGCAGCACGGTACGGTTAGCCGAACGTTCGGCAGAACCTCCTGAGCGGCGGAAACGCGCGGCGCTGCCGGACAACTGGCTCTGGTTTGCACTGCCTTGCGGGGAGGAGGCAGCGGGCGTTTCCGAGAACCAGCAGGAGGGAAGAAAGGAGCATGGTTTGCCTGTCACCCTTTACTGGAAACGAAGCGAAGTCCCATCTGAGCTGGCGCCCGCACTCGCCACGCTGGCCGAGCACTATCCGCTGCGTGAGGGCGAAGGCAGTCCGCAGCTGACCTTCAGCGGCGGCGGCGACGCAGGAACCGTGACTGTCTCGCAGGCCGCTGCTGATGTGCAGATACGGTACGGCGCTCTGTCGGATGCTCTGCGCGGTCTGGGCGCTGCCCTCGCCGGTCTGCCGACGCAAAGCAGGACTCTGTCGGAGTCCCGGCCGTTCACAACGTTCGGCATAATGCTCGACTGCTCGCGCAACGCAGTCATGAAGGCCGAGCATCTGAAGCGATGGCTGCGCTGTCTCTCGCTGCTCGGATACAACATGGTGATGCTCTACACCGAGGACACCTACGAGATACCAGACGAGCCCTTCTTCGGGCTCTTTCGTGGCGCATACACCCGCGAGGAGTTGAAGGAGATAGACGAGTACGCCGCGCGTCTCGGCATCGAGATGATCGGGTGTATCCAAACCCTAGGTCACCTCGAGCAGATACTGAAGTGGGGGGCATACGGCAGGATCCGGGATACCGATCACGAGCTCCTCGTCGGCGAACCTGCAACCTATG
>JALGTG010000118.1 GCA_029821495.1 Candidatus Hebobacteria bacterium | reverse complement strand
GACCGTTGTCTGCTCCTCCCCCTCCCCGTAGACGGCCTTTCGCACCGATCTGTCATCCGTGAGGAACGCGAGTTGTGTCAGACGGTCGTGCGCGGTGGCGCGGTGGAGGGGCCCCAGCACTTCATGGGTGTTCTTGATGAAGGCGTCGAGGCCGTCCATACCCTCGGCCCAGCCGGAGTCGCTGCGCGCGAGGGGTGTAGCCGTGGGAGCGGCGCTTGTCGCCTTGGTCGTCGGAGGCGTCCGAGGATTCCCAGTAGAGGTGCGGCGGCTGCCCTGCGCCCAGGTGGTAGTAGAACGGCCGGGCATATAGGACATGGGCGGCGACGCTCTGATCGGCGAGATCGGCAGGGCAGTGATACTTGCCGTGGCAGATCTGGCAGTCGTGGTAGACCATCTCCCAGAATGGGATGACCGTCGCGGAGATGTCTTCCGCCTTCCAACCATGGAAGTCATGGCCGCCGACCCCTGTGATACCCTCGAAGGCGTCGCTGTGGGGTATCGCCCACTCGCGCCCGCATTCGCTGCCGAAGAGGCCGAACAGGTCGCGGGCGTAGTCGGCGAGGCGAGCCTTCCAGGCGATGTCATCGTTGCGGGTGAGGGGATGGTCGGGATCGTAGCACTCCTGCGGACCGACTGCGAAGGTGGTGTCGATGAAGTAGAGACCGAGAGGGAAGAGCTCGTGGACGGCGGGGAGGTTTTGAGGGCGCTGCGCCAGCTCGAGCTGCTTGGCGGCGCAGACGATGTCGGGCATTCCCCCGGCCCAGCGACCGCGCCTGACGGGCGAGCCGTCCTCTTTCTTCTGTGAGTACGCGGGATCGTAGCTCTCTGCGTTGCGGTACATGTCCTGGTAGTTGTCGTGCAGAGACGAGACGTAGCCGAGCGCATTGATGCGCTTGAGCGCGTCGGCGAGTCCCTCGTTGCCGCCGCACTCGGGATTGGCCGGCAGGATGTCGGGGTGACGGTTGTCGTACCCGCCGTTTATCCAGCCGCCGATGGTGAACAGGCAGCGGTCGATGTCGAGGGCGTCGTGAAGGTGCTCGGCGGTCTTCGCCGTCTCCTCGAACGTCCACTGGACCCACTCGGACTCGACCTCGGTACTCTCCTCGTTCATACGGCGCATGAACGTGTGCCAGAGCTTGAAGTTCGAGGCCCCTAGCAGCAGGTCCGCGCGCGGCTCGCGGGCGATCTTGTCCTGCAAGGTCACGGCGAGGCCCTTGTCTTCGGCGAGGCGACGGTAGACGGCGGCAATGGTGTTCCAGTCTCCCTTGCCGGTGGGGACGAGGCGGAGCGACCGCGCGCTGCGGCGGAGGCCGAGAGTCGCGCTCAGCACGGGTCCGTCGGCCTTCTCGGCGTCGGCCTCTCGCTGCACTGTGGGGAAGACGTAGGCATCGTCCCAGGTGATAATGAGGCCCGAGCCGGCCTTGAGCAGGCCGAGCATGTTGATGTGGCAGCCTTCGTACTCGCTGGTGCCGAAGACCGGGCTGAACGACTGGCTGCCGTCAACAGGGATGAGGACTCCCTCGCGGACGGGAACGATTGCGTACCCGCCTTCGGCGGCGGTGATGCGGGAGAAGTCGTGCAGTACGCGCACCTCCTCCTCCCCCACCGACTGGTAGCTGAGGTCGAGCGCGCGGCCATCGTCCGCCAACTCGAAGACGACCGTCGCGCCGGCGCTGGTCGTGAGGCGCGCTAAGCTCTCTCCATCCATGTCGGCGCGCACGAAGCCGCCTTCGAGCGCGGGCGCTTCGCCGGCCGAGGCCGTTCCGTCGGAGGGCCAGCGCTGCCCCGATTGCTTATCGAGCAGGGCCCACCGGCCGGTCGTCTCGTCTATCTCCACTCGCAGGGCGTCACTCGCCAGACACAGCATGCGTGTCATCTCCTCTCCTGGTTGTGTGGTCCCTGGGGCACTGCCCGCAGGGCTGTCGGGGGCGGCGTAGATGACCTCCCCCGCGTGCTCCGCCCAGAGCCGGTTCCAACTGTTCTCTCCCGTCTTGTTGACATGAATGCCGTCGCCGGACAGCTCGTCTTGGTGAGACTTGAACCAGCCATAGGCATCGACGAGGCCACGGCCCGTTTCCCTATCAAAGAACAGGGGGCAGTACTGCTCGATGAGTGGGTCGTAGATCGCCTCGACGTAGGGGCCGGAGCCATTCTCTTCGGGGGGAATGGGGGGATCCCAGGTGTAGGCGCGGTAGGATAGCCGAGAGAGGATGGGGATCTTGCCGGCCGCCAGAATGCCATCGAGGATGGCCACCAGGTCGTCGCGGATCTCGGACTCGCCGCCTGGGTAGGGGCGGTTGAGGGAGACGTTGTTGCCGCCGATGTGTATGACGACGAACCTGGCGTGGGGGTGTTCGGCGAGGATGCGGGGGAGAGCGTCTCTGACGTGCTTTGTCTGCCAGCCGCCGACGGCGGTGTTGAAGATGACGGGGTCGTAGCCGAAGCGGGCGGCGACCATTTCCTTGAAGACGGCGTTTCGGATTGACTGGGCTTGGATGGAGGCGCCGAGGACGAGCCAGTAGTCGTTCCTGCCGTCGGGGTCTACGGAGTAGAGGCCGATGCTGGTGACGGCGAGGGGCTCTTCGGCGGAGACGGCGACGCGCAGCCAGCGGGGGTGGGGGGCGGGGGGAAGCTCGACCTTCCAGAGGCGGTGGCCTTTGCCGCGCACGTAGCTGCCTTCCGCGCAGCGGCGCCAGGCGCCGTCGGCTCCGTCGGCCGAGTCGTCGGATATGTCGGCGGTGTAGCTCCAGGATTCGGCGAGGGGCTCGAAGGTGAGCATCACGGGTGAGGTGACGGGTGGGAGTTGGAGTGTGAGCGCGACTTCGTTCTGCTCGGCCGGGACGGCGGCATCCCGCCGCGCGCGCATGGCGGCGAGGAGGCCGCTCTGGGGGTCGGCCGCGGCGTTGAGGGGCAGGAGGCGCCAGTGGCGGAGGGGCCGGAGGGCCGCTCGGTTTCTCGGGGGCTGCGCGGCCGCCGGGGCGGCGATCAGCAAGGCTGTGGCAAACGCGCCGGCGAGCAGGAGGATCTTCTCGGGCATTGCGCCTCTTTCTGCAGATCGTTACGGAGACCTGCTGGGGTGGAGCTTCGGCAGTACGGCCGGCGGGGCGCGGTGACCCCGCCCTACAGGACCCGCCTTCGGCGGGTACGCAGGTTGGAAACCCTTCGGCAGACTCAGGGCAAGCTCTGCGCTACCGGGAGGGGCGGAGGTTACGGCGGGGTTGTTCGCTGGCGGTCAGGGTGACGGTGTAATGGCGGCCTGGGCGTGTGTGGGCCCTGCAGTGGCAGGAGCAAGCCCCTGCCCAACGAGGAAGGGCGGGGCGGGCGAGTGGGGCCCGCTCGAAAAGAGCCAGCCACGCCTATGTGACAGGCGTGGCTGGCCAGAACGTGCGTGTCAGTCAGGCTCTACTAGTACTAGAAGAGCCTTATGTCACCCGCGCCGTAGAAATCGCAAGGCACGAAGTTGTCTCCCCAGCCCTGGAAGGTTCCCCCCGTAGTAGATGCCGTCCTCGAGGAGACGCCCATCTCTTCCGAGTAGCCGCCCACGTTGTCCGTGGACTCGGCGAACTTGCTGATGAGCGCCTGAGAGTTGGTCCAGGCGGCGTGCCCGTCGAGATAGCCGAGGTTGACGCCGCCCAGGTGGCGGGTGTACTGCTTGAGCAGGTTCTTGTCGGCAAGCTCCTCAGGGCTGGCGTGCCAGCCGTAGCAGTCTTCGCTGCCACCGGCGTAGTACCCGCAGCACCAGCAGCAGGGACACTCGACGGAGCAGATGTCGGGATAGGCGAGTTGGCCGATCCCATGATTGGAGGCGTCCTCGCGGACGATGACGAACTGGACGGGGTCGGGGACCTCGACCAGTTTCATCTCGCGGACCAACCAGTTGTTTCCACTACCATAGACCCCTACCGGGTCGTTTATGAAGATACTCTGTGCGAAGGTACCGTGCGCATCGAGACCGGGGTCGCGGACCCCCTGAAGGATGGAGTCGGTGATCTCACCGCCCCATCCCGGTGGCCACGTGCCCTTCACGCAGGGCAAGGGAGGTTGTCCCCAGGCGCCCTCGTTGGCCTGCAGGTAGCCCAGCCAGTCTTGCATAGGCAGAATGCTCCGCGGCGCGGTTTCCACCTTCGCGCTGGGGCACCTCCACACATCCCGGTTCCTGACGTATTCGTCCAAGATGACCGGTATCTGCAGGTACGGATTCGCGAGCCCGGCAAAGACGCAGGGATACCGGTCGTCGTCTCCGCCGCCCGGGTTGGTGTTGAAGTAGTCCCAGACCTCCTGGCGGTGCTCTTTGGGCCAGGTGGTGTCGTTGTTGTCGGCCAGGTACATCTGAACAGCGAGGGCGATGTTCTTGACGTTGGAGAGACACACCGCCTTGCGCGCGGACTCGCGCGCCCTTGCGAAGACCGGGAAGACCATCGCTGCCAGGATGCCGATGATCGCGATGACAACCAGCAGCTCAATCAGCGTGAAACCTCTTGCGCGTCTCTTCATGAGTCCCGCCATCCTTTCTCGGCCTTAGTGACGACGTACAATGAGAATACTCAACCTGTTGCGCCACCAATCCTACTCAGCATCAGTGCTTTCCTTTGATCACCTCCTCGGGTCTCGCCCTTGCGTTCGACGACCCCTAGTGGTATGATGATAGCGGTTTCATGCAGTCTTGTCAAGGCCGTTCTGCGGCCGGTTTCGTGAAGTCTCCGGTGTCATATCGGTCGGGTCGAGGGACGGCTGCTGGTCTGGGCCCGCAGGCGCCGCAGGGGGCGGGTGACGGCGACGGGGAAGTGAGCCGGGCGCCGGCGTGCGGCGTGATTGAGTGAGAGCAGGTATGGCAGGCGGAGGGAACGGGCGATCGCGTCGCCGACGTAAGCGATCGGGGCCGGCTCGCCCGACAATGCAGGACGTGGCGACAGAGGCCGGGGTCTCGAAGGCGACGGTATCACGGGTCCTCAGCGGTACGGTCCACGTCGAGGAGCCGACCGCGGACCTGGTATGGAAGGCCGTATCCAGTCTCGGCTATCAGATCGACCATGTCGCGAAGAGCCTGGCGACAGGGGCCACGCACACCGTGGCGGTGCTGGTGTCCGACCTGGGAAACCCGTTCTACCCCGACTTCATCAAAGGCGTGGAGTCTGCGGCCCATAGCGCGGGGTTGAGCGTCATCGTGTGCGGTGGCGCGGCCGAGGTGAGCGACCACGCCAGCGTGATGGAGCGGCAACTGCAGATGCTCGTCAGCAAGCGAGTGGACGGCCTTATCGTGTACGGCATGCTCCTGTCTGCGGCGCAGGTCAGACGGCTGCTTGGAAGCCAGGTAAAAGTGGTCGTGGTCGGGAAGCCCAAGCGCACGCCCCGCGGCGTGCGCGCTGTGGACATCGACTTTCGGGAGGGGATGCAGCAAGTGGTGGCGCACCTGAACTCATTGGGACACCGCCACATTGCTTCGATTCAGCTCCGCGGCTATGACGAGTGGGTTGCGCGGAGTCGGCATCGCGCCTTCCAGGAGGCACTGGCCGAACACGGACTGCCGTACCGCAAGAAGTGGGTGGGATGGGTTGACCAGGTTGACGATAGGGCGTTCGGCCGTGAGGCGATGGGACGATTGCTGAAGCGCGGGGACGAGTTCACGGCCGTGGTCTGCCACAACGACATGATGGCCATCGGCGCGATGCAGGCTGCCCATGATCTCGGCGTGCGAGTGCCCGAGGATCTGTCAGTGGTCGGGATTGATGACATCTTCGCGTCCTCGGCCATGAGACCCCGCCTCACAACGCTCGCCCTTCCTCGCCTGGAGATTGGCGAGATCGCGCTCAATTGCCTACTCGACGAAGGCCGCGGCGGGAAGCGTGCCGTCGTCCAAGCGCAGTTGGTGGCTCGGGAATCCACGGGGCCGGCGAGGCGGAGGCGATGAGGGCCGTCGTCGTCGAAGAGCCGGGCGTGGTCGTCGTCAAGGAGCTGCCGGACCCGGTGGCAAGCGACGATGAAGTGCTGGCCCGTGTTGTGACGGCGTCGATCTGCAATATGACCGACGCGCATGTTGCCGACGGGACCTTCGAGGGATATCTCGACTACTATCCCCAGATCCTCGGGCACGAGGTCCATGCTGAGATCGTCGTCGTGGGCGCGAAGGTCTCCGATCTGCGGCCCGGCGAGCGGGTTGTTCTCTATGCTGGGGCCGGTGGCCTGTGCGAGTACGTCAAGTTCAATCCCGCGAGTCACTGGGGGTACTGGGCGCGGCTTCCCTCGAACATCCCCGACCGCGAGGCCTCTCTCTGCGAGATGCTGCACGGCGCCTATATCGGGATGGTGTATCCGGCCGCCGTCAAGGACACGGAGGAGGTGCTTCTGGTCGGCCAGGGGCCCATGGGGCTGACGGCGACGCAGTGCGCCGCGCTGACGGCAAGGTCGGTGGCCACCGTTGACATGTATGGGAATCGGGCTGCGAAGTCACTCGAAGTGGGCAGTGATTGCGCGTACAACAGGTCTGAGATGTCCTCGGACGAAGTCCTGTCGGCGATCCAGCAGGCGACGGGAGGCGTGGATGTCGTCTTCATGTGCATCGACGTGGACGCGTCCGGAGAGAATGATGCCTGGCGCTTGGGGGTGAATGCGTTGCGTCCCGGGGGGAGAATCGCGAGTCTCTTCGTTTCTGTGAAGGGGCAGCCCTCGCCAGCGGCCGGGGCCTTGTGGCGGGACGATGTGACACTGCTGGCTCGTTCCGAGCCGAGCTTCGACGCGGGCGCCGTGCTCCAGCAGGGCGTTGACTTTGTCGCCGATGGTCGCATCGACATGGGCGCGCTCATCACACATGAGGTGGGCTTCGATGGAGTGGAGGACGCGCTGGACCTGTGTCGGCACCGGCCGGATGAGGTGATCAAGGTCGTCGTCTGGCCGCCGTGATGTTCCTGAGGTCGGACGGGAACGCCCACGAGCATCGCGGGAGCCAGGCGATCTGCAGCTCAGTCGGACTGCCAGGTGAGCGCCGCGTTTACCATTGCGAGGTAATTCTCGAGCGGGACGTAGCTGGGAATGGAATTGCCGGAGCCGATGGCGAAGCGGCCGCGCGGAGCACAGGCTGACATCAGCTCGAGGGTTCGAGCGCGGACTCGCTCCGGCGTCGAACCGGCCAGAATGTCCATATCCACGCCTCCGAGGGTGGCGATGCGATCGCCGTAGCGCGAGTGGAAGTCCGGCGCGGGGAGGATCGCGTCCTCGAAGGAATGCTTGCCGTCTATCCCCACGGTGGAGATGAAATCCTCCATGACCGCCGACACGTCCCCGCAGGAGTGGAGGAAGTAGGGAACGCCGTGCTCGTGTGCGATGCGAGCGAGACGCTGGTGCCAGGGCAGGAAGAGCGTGCGCAGTGACTCGGGAGCGACCAGCGTCCCGGAACGAAAGCCCATGTCATCGCCCTGGAAGAGCGCGATCACATTGGGCAGTTCGATGAGCTGCCGGGAATAGGATTCCAGGAGCGCGCCGACCCGCCCGGCGACGGCGGCCGCCAGCTCGGGCTGGTCGTAGAGGGCGAGACAGAAACCCTCATAGGACATGATCTGGGTGGCGATCTCAAACGGCCCGGCGGCGTGGTTCGTGATAAGCCCCATCCCCTCGGGAAGGTGGCCGCTGACGTACTCGAGGGGGGAGAAGTCCATCTTCTCGACAGAAGGCCACGGGTATCTCTCGAAGTCCGCCCAGGACTCGATGGCTCCCCTGTGTTCATCCGCCCAGCTTCGGCCGTGGTGCGCTGCGGTGACGTCCTCGCCGAGTAGAGTGTGACTGGGGAAAGGGAGGCCGATCTCCAGGCGGACGAAATCGTATCCCAGGCGATGCCACACCTCAATGAAGTTGTCGTAGGATCTTCGCTGGCTCTCCCGGTCGCCCGGCGCGTGTTCTACCCATTCCCGGCCGCACAGGTCGGTGATGATGGAGCGACGATGCACCTCGTCAATCAGATACTCGAAGAGGGGGGGAGGTGCCGCCGGCTCCTCTCCCATGAGAGTGCGGATGAAGCGGTCTCTGTCGGGCTTCGGATCGCTCAGCGGCACCACGTGACCTGACATTTCTACCTCTCGTGAGATGAACTAGCGTTGTGGTCGATACAGGCGCAGAACGGGGGGAGGGCCGACCCGCGAATCAGGATCATATCCCGTTGGCAGCGGAGGGCGACCCTCGCGGGGCCATGATATGCGGCATGGCCCTTCTCGTCAACGACCGAGCCGACGTTGCGAACGATCTCATGGGCGGTTGGCGCCCACACGCGGAGCGGATCGTGTACTTCAAGGACGGTCTGGTAGATGGCGAGGAGAGAGTCGCCGATCGTCCGGTCTCGAACTCGGGGCCTGTGGCGGCAGCGGACCCAGCTGACTGATAGCCAGCCCTTTCAGTCTGACGCTGTGCGCTTCGCGTAAAGATCGTAGGCGGTGGCC
>JALGTG010000117.1 GCA_029821495.1 Candidatus Hebobacteria bacterium | reverse complement strand
GCCCCATCCGACCGGGAGGCCAATCCTGAAGCTGGCCCATGTTCTCGGGAAGCACCCAGTCATGTCGCGTGTACTTCTTCCGCTCTCTATCGGTTCCGGACTCCCCGCCCGGATGCCACTGGAACGACCACCTGCGCGGGATGCAGACTCGGCGGCGATCCCCGTAGAAGAACAGCCGGGGATCGGGCGCGAGATCGCTCTGGATGTAGAACAGAGACGCGTCGATCACTCCCAGGCTCAGCTCAGTCCGCACAGGCTCCCCCCGCCAGTCCGTCACCTTAAGCCGGAAAGTCGCCTTCTCGCCCGGTCGGTACTCCGATCGGTAGCTGGACACCGCGACATTCAGGAACTGCTTCCCCGGCGGCACGAAGATCTCGACCTCGTCCTCGTATGCCTGCCACTCCCGGACTGCGACCGCCTTGAGCTTGAAGTTGGGCATGTGGCCCGGATGCAGCTTCACCTCCACCACTCGCGACTTCCCGCCCACGGGAAGGACCGCACGCGCCAGGATCTGGTGACCCGCCTCCTGGGTCATCAGCACCGTAACATCCGGCATGCCGCTCACGATCAACACGCGACACGTGCCGCCCTCATCATATGTCCGCTTCTCGGGGATCAGCTCGATCCCGCTCAGACGGAAGGCCGCATTGTGGAAATCGGGACCGTGGACCCAGGTGTAGATGCTCGCCGTCACCTTCTGGTCCCACTCGTCCACCGACTCGAACTTGAACCGGTACTGCCCGGCCTCTTTGCAGGTCAATCGGAAGAACGCTCGGCCATGCTTGTCCGTGCTCACCTCCTCTTTGTAGACGAGAGCCTCCACTATGTCGGAGGGGGACGCCCCCCTGACCACACGCTCCACCAGTATCTGCCCGCTGGCCGCCGTGGGCCGGTCCATCACATCTCTGGTGGCGATCTCCACCTCGATACGGTCCCCGACTTCGTAGAAGCCGCGCTTCACATCCAGGAAGGCGAAGAACTGCTGCTTGCTCGCCCTCACCTCACCGCTGCCGGTGATCGTGCGGCGGCTCGGGTCGGTCACTTCGGCCTCGACGGTATACGTGTAGGCCCGCGCCTCCGGCCACTTGCCCCCACCCTCAGTCGCCAGTTCCAAGACAAGCTGCCCCTTCGCGTCCGTCCGTCCCTCGCCCTCCTTGATTGCCTCGCCGCCGCGATGGGGCCCGCGGCGGTGCTCGCCGAGCCAGCGGCCCGTGAACCAGTCATACGGCCTCGGGAAGCGGAATGTGGAGTAGTAAGGAGCCTTGAAGACGCGGTACTTCACCTCCGCACCCACCACTGGCGACCCGAAGTAGTACCTTGCCTCTACCGTCGCCTTCACGCCCTGCCCCACTCTCACCTGCTCGGCCGCCGTCGACACCTTCACCTCGAACTCCGGCTTCTTGTACTCCTCCACCCGGAAGCGATTACCACCGATCTGGGGGATTGGGCTGGTGACCGCGGGTAGCCGAACTTGGATGGTGTACATCCCCAGGGCCGGCTCCTCCCCCAGCATGAAGCTGCCATTAACGGAGCCGAACTCACTCGTCGTCAGCATGGCCTGGTAGACCTTCTCATTGCGCGGATCCCGCACAGTAACCTCGAAGGCCGTGTCCTGCACTGGCTGGTAGCTCCCAGGTGCTCCGGATTCGTCCTCGCGCGCGCGCGTCGTCACCACCGCCCGGAAGTTGACCGTATGCCCGGGCCTGTAGACAGGCCGGTCGGTGTAGGCGTAGGCACGATACTCCCGCCCCGCTCTTCCGCTGTATCCGTGCCAGCACAGGGGCTCAGTAACTGCATACCTGCTCCCCACCCAGGCCAGAGCCTCCACCCGGTTGCCGTGGTGCCCTGGCTTGGTCACGAGCTGCTTGCCCTTGAGACCCTCGGCATTCGCCTGCCCCCGCTCGACGCTCACCAGGCGCCGGCTCGCAATGCGATAGACCTCTCGCAGGGTCACGTTCGCGCCGGGGATGGGCTTGCCGGTCTTCGCGTCACATACGAACGCCAGCGCGCGGTCCTTGTCCGTCTTCATCACGATCGCCAGGTCTGTGATCAACACCAGCGTCGCGGCGCGCGCCTCCCCCGCCTGCGCCTCGACTACGTAGGCGCCGATCTCGGAGAGCGGAGTAGTCACCGTCTCATGGATTCGCTGGTGCTCGCCTGTGTCTTCGGTCACGTGTTCCCAGCTCGCGACCTTCTGCCCGGAGCGCCAGCGGGCGCTGTGCAGCCCGCCGAACACGTCCCCGAATCCGCCCCAGCTCTTGAGGGGATTCTTGAGCAGCCGAGGATCGAGGAGCACCTCCTCCAGCCGCACTCGATAGGCCGTCAGCGATACCGTCTTCACGTTCCGGCCCGAGAGCGCCAGCGTCACGCGCTCGCCCGGACGCTGCGGCGGAGTCGCGATGCTCACCGACGGCCACTGGATATGTTGGATCTGGTCGCGGGCATCGCTCACCCACTTGCTGTCCGGCCACTCCTCGACCACTCGCCGGTAGGCGCCGAGCGCCTTTACGAACTCGGCCCTCCCCTCCAACCACTGCCCCACCGTATACTGCGCCTGCGCGGCTATCTGATGCTTCGGGAAGTCGTCTGCCACGGACTGCAACAGCGCGAGGGCATCCACGTCCTCGTACGGGAACGGGAGATTGACCCACTCCCTCTTCTTCTCGTCATAGGCGCGCATGCGCTCCCGCATGTGCTGCTGGTAGCTCCCCAGGTACAGCGCGCGCGCCAAGCGCGCCTCCGGCGCTCGCCGCCCCTCCTCCAGCCGCTCGATCTGCTCGTACAGGCCGAGTATCCGCTGGGGCAGCGGCTGCGTGCGGTCATAGGGCTTGTCGGGCGTGGGGGCCCAGTCATGTCCCTCGAGCTTCGCGACCTCCTTGGAGTCCGGCTCTCCGTATCGCAGGACGACGCCAGGACGCTCTGGTCGTTCCAGAGCGAACAGGACGCGTACCATCGGCATCAAGTCGCGGTTAGCCAGCAGGCGCGCTAGATCGAAATCGAGATCCGCCTCCTCTTCCTCCGATCGAGGCGCGAGTTCCTCATAGAGGCGCTTCGCCTCCTCGAGCGCTGCTATCGCCTTCTCCGCGTCCTCGCCGCACAGGCACGTGTGTTCCGGCTTCTCCGCGGCGGCTACCTTCGGGTAGTCCTGACCACGGTAGAGCTGTCCCCCGACCCGGTATCCGCAATGCTCTGCTACGGTGAATAGCTGGCCGAGCCAGTGGTGCCCACGGGCACCCCAGATCCCATCGGGATGTGCCTTGACAAAGGCCTGCGTTCGAGCAAAGGCCTCGTCCCACTGGTCAGACCGCCCGAGGCATACCGCTACCCGGTACTCCAGTTCGGTCTGCCGTTCGCCTGCAGTCCCGGACTCCAGGGCCTGCTGGTAGGCGACCAGCGCCTTTGCATAGCTGCGCTCCGCGTATAGCCGATCGGCATCTTGCAGGCTGGCAGCCGCTGGGCTCGGCGAGAGCGTGCCCACCGCGACTGCGGCCGCGGCCAGGCACACAACGGCGATGATCACGATTCGTAGCTTGCGCATTCAAGCACCCCTGCCCACAGATTTGCTCTACCTACTTGGACCGTCGGCAGGCCCTGTTTGTTCCAGCACAGGAGGCAACCCACGTTTCGGTCTGCTTATGACCGTGTCACTGCTCCACTGCATTGCCCCGGGCCTCCGTGGACGAGCCTGCCGCTCAATGGCCCCACATGGTAGAATGCTCACGGTTCGCAGACAAGCCTGCAGCGCTGTCAGCGGTATCCCGTCGCCATTTGACAGGCGAACAGGCCCCGGCTCCCCGGCGCTCGAATCCGGGAAGCTAGGCAGCATAATCGAACACCGCCCATGGGCACGCACATGACATCTCGTGAGAGAATCTCCGCCATCTTCGCCAAGGGGCAACCGGACCGTGTCGGCTTCTGGACCGGCAATCCGCACCCCTACACGATGCCCCACTACCTCGCGCAGCTCGGACTGGAATCCCGGGAGCACTTCTATGAGTATCTCGGCGATGACTGCCGTTGGGTCCCGGCCGACGCTGGCTACAAGCACCCCCAGGGGATACCGCCATTCAACCCTATCTCGAGATCGAACGGCGCCTTCGACTACACCGCCTGGGCGCAGGCGCCCCGGCGTTTTGCCGAGTGCGAGTCAATCGCGGAGGTCGAAGCTCACGAGTGGCCTGATCCCGACTACCTCGATTTCACTGATATTGTCCGTCAAATCGAGGGGCATCCTGAGCGTGCCGTCTTCACCGGGATGTGGACCTCCTTCTTCCATGTGGTCGCGGACTACTTCGGGATGGAGAACTACTTCACCAAGATGTACACCCACCCTGAGATCGTGGACGCGGTCACTGACCACGTCGTTGACTTCTATGCCGAGGCCAATGATCGCTTCTTCCGACAGGTCGGCGATGCCGCGGACATCATGTTCTTGGGCAATGACTTCGGCACGCAGTTGAGCCTCCTCATTTCGCCTGAATCGTTCACACGTTTCGTGCTGCCCGGATTCAAGCGGAACATCGACATCGGCAAGAAGTACGGCAAGCACGTTCTGCTCCACTCCTGTGGGGCCGTCAGCGACGTCATCCCACTGCTGCTCGACGCCGGTATTGACGGCCTGCATCCCTTGCAGGCGCTGGCGACGGGGATGGAAGCGAACACACTGGCGCGTGACTTCCGGGGCAAGCTCGCCTTCGTCGGCGGGGTAGACACCCAGCACCTCCTCATCCACGCAACTCCGGCGCAGATCAGGGATGAGGTGCGACGGCTCAAGGACTGTTTCGGGCCCCACTTCATCGTCAGCCCCAGCCACGAGGCCATCCTCCCCAACGTGCCCTTGGATAACGTCATCGCCATGGCCGAGGCCGCCAGAGAGTGACGCTGCGGCCTCGCATCCCATCTGAGCGGGCACCCAGGTCCGCCGCCGGAGGCCGCCCTGCCCTGGCGGCAGAGCCCGGAATCACTACCGATGCATGCTGCACCTCTGCGACTGTGAGTGCTAACATTGAGGGGGTCGGGCCAATCTTGCCGCGCCACGGAGATGTGACAGATGAGGAACCGTCTTGTATGGCTCGCCGTGCTCGGGATCGCAATGTACGCGAGCGGCGGCGCCGCGATTCAGTGTGATGGTCCTGACGACCAGTATGTCGTCGAGACGGTCTACGGGAAGGTGTCAGGCACCGAGGTCACGGAGAAGGTGATCCGCTTCGCCAACATCCCGTTCGCGAAGGCTCCCGTCGGCGAGCTCAGGTTCAGGGCGCCGCAGCCTCCGGACCGCTGGGAGGGCGTGCTGGATGGGACCGAGCTGGGTCCGGTCGCCGTCCAGAGCCGGGGCAAGCCGTACGCAGAACGGCAGAGCGAGGACTGCCTGAGACTGACGCTGTGGACCCCGGGCTTGGACGACAAGCCGCGGCCGGTGATGGTCAACATCCACGGAGGCGGGTTCACCCAGGGCGGTGCGACCGGCCCGAATGTGGATGGGACCCAGTTCGCCCAGCGCGGGGACGTAGTGCTGGTCAATATCCAATACCGCTTGGGCGCCCTTGGCTGGCTCTACCTCGACGAGTTCGGCGGCGAGGCCTACCGCGATGCGAAGAACGCCGGCCTTCTGGATCAGGTCCTCGCCCTCCGATGGGTCCAGGAGAACATCGCGCGCTTCGGCGGAGACCCCGGGAACGTCACCATCTTCGGCTGCTCCGCCGGGAGCGCCAGCGTCACCGCCCTCATGGTGATGCCCCGAGCCAGAGGCCTCTTCCACAAGGCCATCGCGGAGAGCGGGACCCTTGCCATAGGCCGGTCCGCGGACAGTGCCAGGCGCTTCACGGAGAAGTTCGTAGACGTGACCGGCGCGAAGACCGTGGCCGACCTGCAGGCGCTCGACGCCGATGAGATCCTCGAGGCAACCGCAGCGACCGCGAGGGAGCTCGACGTAAAGGGGGGCCCGGTCTTTGGGCCCGTGCTGGACGGCGATCTGCTCCCCACGGATCCCCAGGGCACAATCGCAGACGGGGGCGCGGCGGAGATCCCGCTCCTCCATGGCACGACCAGAGATGAGTGTCACCTCTGGCTGCTCTGCGCCAGCTCGGAGTGGGATGATCCTGAGGGGAATCTGGAACGCCGCCTGAGGGAGGGAGAGGGCGTCTCCGAGGAAGAACTCGCCGTCATGTTGGCGGCCGTCGCCAGGGCGCGCCCGGAGGCCGAGAAGGCGGATCGCTACCTGCACGCCATGACATGGGAGGCATTCCGGTACCCGCAGACTATACTCTCCGAGGCGCAGAGCCGGCACGCCGACACCTGGATGTATCTCCTGACCTGGTCATCCCCCGCCATTCCGAAGGCGGGGCCATACCACGGGCTCGACGTCTCGTTCGTCTTCTGCGTGGACAGCTTCTTCGACGAGCGCCTCGACTCGGATGACGCGGAGCGTGCGAAGACCCTCGCGCGGCAGATGCAGGACGCGTGGGTCAGCTTCGCCAGGGATGGAGACCCAAACCACGATGGGCTGCCGGAGTGGCCGAAGTGGGAAGCAGCGACCCGCGCCACGATGCTCTTCCAGGAGGAACCCCGCGTCGTGGCGGATCCGGGGAAGGAACTCCGGCTCACCTGGCAGGCGATCCACCGCGCCCGGCAGGCAGAGTGATCCCCTCCCTCTCAACCGCCCGTGAAGCCGGCCTGAGCGCCCGGGCGCGTTGTGTGTGCCCCAGTGCTCCAGGTGTCAGCTGCGGCCGGGCAAAGAAGCTGCGAGGCCCACCCTCGCGCTGGGCCTCAATGGGAGCGCGGCGTGCGACAGATCGGACGGTGTGTATATGACGGCTTAGGGAGAACCTGAAGTGGAACGTGATGTGTTCTGGGCGCATAACTTCTACGTAGTGCCGGATCAGGTCTACGGCGACGAGGACGAGCCGCTGCATCGGCTGGATTTGTATTTGCAGGGGACGCGTGTGGGCGAGCCCTGGTACATCCATACCGATGGGAAGCCCAAGCCCACGCTCTTCTACGTGCACGGCGGCGGCTTCATCGAGGGGGACAAGCTGAGCCGCCTCCCGACGTTCCTGCCTTTTGTCGAGCGCGCCTGGAACGTGGTCAGCATCGACTACCGGATCGGACCCAACACCGCGCCGCAGGCCGTAGACGACGTGATGCTCGCGGCAGAATGGGTGGCCGATCATGCAGAGGAGTACCTTTTTGACCTGAGCCGCGTGGTCATCAGCGGCGAGTCGGCCGGGGGCCATCTGGCGCTCATCGCCGGGATGTTCAACACCATCCCGGGCAGCCACGAACACTACGTGGGTGATCGCATGGCTGTGCGGGCAGTCGTCAACTGGTTCGGTGTCGCTGACCTCGAACAACAGGAAGCCGACGGCGCTGCCATGCAAGAAGACCCCACCAAAGCGGCGATCACATGGATCGGGGACAAGGCGCGCGTCAAGCCGATCTCGGACGCCTATTCGCCCGTGCACTTCGTGACACCCAACGCGCCGGCCGTGCTGACCATTCACGGCGACCAGGATTCGCTCGTGCCGCACAAGCAGGCGACGATTCTGCACGATGCGCTGGAACGCCACGGCGTGGTGCACCGGCTCCATACGGTGGCGGGCGGCAACCATGGCGGCTTCACCGATGCCCAGTACCAGGAAGTCTACCGCACCATCTTCAGCTTCCTGGCCGGCCAAGGCGTCGAGTAGGCGCGCGGGTTCACTCGCCGGCTTCGCTGGCAGTGTTGGCCGCACTTGGCTGCTGGCTCGCCTACCTGGCTTGCCTGATCGTGAGCGCGCAGCGCTTCCTCCTCAGAGCACCAGGATGCGCATGCTGACTGCGGATCGGCCACGTCGTCGGAGTCGCCTGCATGACGGGAACAGAGCCCCTGGGCTGTTACGTAACCTCCAAGAGTGAACAGTTCTGTAACTCCAAACCTGAACAGTTTCATGTGGTATAGGCAGCGACAGTGCGGCCGGCGTGTTCGATGACGATGTCGTCTCCCAGCAGGCCCACCCAGACGTGTTTGCCCATGAGCTCCGGGGGCACGGCATAGCGGTGTCCGCGCAGGGAGATGGTGGCGTCTCGGCGCACCAGCCGGCTGATCTCCACCTGTAGGAGCTTGCGCAACTCTCTGGGGGCAGCTCTGCGGGAGAGGTGGTAGCGATGAGCCGGGGGCAGGTCGCCTGGTAGCGATGAGCCGGGGGCAGGTCGCCCAGGCTGGCATGGGGCCGGCGCTGGTTATACCACTGGCGCCATTCTTCCCAGCGCGCCTGGAGGTCGGGGAGGCTATTGACCTGGTCCCTGACCTCCCAGATGAAGTCCCGCTGGAGAAAGCCGATGAACTTCTCCACCTTGCCCTTGGTGCGGGGCTTGTAGGCTTTGGCGAAGCTGGTCTTCACCCCCAAGGCCTCCATCCCGAGCTGGTAGGTGGTGAGCCCCGTCCGGCGGGTGGCCGGTCCATAGAAGATGG
>JALGTG010000116.1 GCA_029821495.1 Candidatus Hebobacteria bacterium | reverse complement strand
GCGGGCGGGACGTTGGGCTCGAGGAAGGTGCCGGCGAGTCCTGTTAGGGTCCAGTGGACGAATACCTGGCCGACGGAGCTGAGGGCGTCGCGGAGGGGCTGGTGGCGGAGGAGGTTGGTGGGGTCTTTTGTCCAGATAACGACGGTGTGGATGTTGTGGGGGCCGATCTCGCGGAGGCGGCGGGCGAGGCGGTCGGGGTAGTGGCCGACGAGCTCGGTGCGCCGGGAGGCGCTGATGATCCTGTTGCGTCTTCGAGTTGGGCGGGAGGCTGTTGCCATGAGGTAGTGGGTGTGTTTCGGGACTGACGCGCCGAGACGCCGAGACGCGTCAGCCAGCCGTCGGGACAGGAATGTCCCTCCTACGGGGCGAGTATGATCAGGTTCAGGCGGCGCGACGCTGCTGCTTGATCTTGTCGCGGAGGACCTCGAGGGCGGCGGCGCCCTGGGCGTCCTTTTCGCTGAGGGGTGGGATGTACTGCTTGCTGGGGGTCTGCTCGGCGACGACGTCGGGGGTGATGGCCTTGCGCTCGATGTGGCGGAGGTTGGGAGTGAGGTAGCGGGCGGTGGTGAGGGCGAGGGCGGAGCCATCCCGGAGGGGGATGACGGTCTGGACGAGGCCTTTGCCGAATGTTTCGGTCCCGACGAGGGTGCCGAGCTTGGCGTCCTGGATGGCGCCGGCGAGTATTTCGGCGGCGCTGGCGGTGCCGAGATTGGTGAGCACGACGAGGGGGAGGTCGAAGCGGCCGTCGCTGCGGACGGCGCTGCGGGGCTGAGGTTCTGAGCCGCGCTCTTCGATGTAGACGACAGGGCCGGAGCCGAGGAACTGGCCGGCGGCCTCGATGCAGGACTCGAGGCCTCCGCCGGCGTTGTTTCGGAGGTCGAGGAGGAGGCCGCGCATGTGGCGGGCGCGGAGGTCTTGGAGCGCCTCGCCGAGCAGTGCGGGGGTGGTCTCGTTGAAGGTGCTAATGCGGAGGTAACCGATGTCGTCGGGAAGCAGCTGGTGCTGGACGCTGCGGACGTCTATGACGGCACGGTTGATGGGGACCTCGATGGGGCTGGCTTCTCCCTCCCGCGCGACGAGGAGCTTGACGACGGTGCCAGGCGGGCCCTTGATGAGGTTGACGACTTCTCCGAGGCTGCGCCTTGCGGTGAGGGTGTCGTCGACGCGAATGATCTGGTCGCCAGGCTGGAGGCCGGCGCGTTCGGCAGGGCTGTTGGGGAGAGGGGCGATGATGACGACCTGGAAGTGCTTGGGCTCCTTGATGGCGGAGCCGCAGACGGAGCAGACAATGCCCTCGGGGAACTGGGCGAGGAGGTCGGGGGGGAGCTCGGCCTCGCGGAGGCCGATTTCGGCACCGATGCCGCCGAAGTGTCCTTCGTTCTCCTCGAGGAAGGAGCGGTAGGCGTCGGGGTCGAGGAAGCGGGTGTAGCGGTCGTCGTATGGCTCGCTGCGAAGGACGGAGAGGAGGCCGCGGACGGCAGCGTAGGTGAGGTCGCGTTCGTCCTCAATGGGGGAGACATACTGGCGGCGGAGGTGGGAGAGGACTTCCTGGAAGGAGGCGAGGGGGCTGATGCTGACGTCTTCGATGCCGGTTGGGGAGGAAGGGCCGCCGTCGTCGAGGACGCCGGCGATGAGGCCCAGTGGGTGGGCGTTGGGGCCGGAGACGGCGGCTGCAAGGGACTGGAACTGACGGCCGGCGAGGAAGGAACTCACCATCAGGGTGATGACGAGAACGGCAACGAAGAGCTGGTAGCGGAGCCTCATTGGCAGGTACCTCTGCGATAGGTGTGCTGGACTATCAGCGACTGAAACAGAACGAGGAGCCGAAGCCCCTCGCGAGAGAGCGCTCTACGATGGGCGCAGGGACGGAGACCGGCCGAGGGTGGGCCGGCGCCGGGCGCCGGTGGTGGACGGGACGGAGGCGGCTATTCAGAGACGTGAATGCGATACACCGCCATGTCGTGAAGGGTGAAGGCGATGCCCTCGTAGGTGAGGATGCAGTCGCGGGAGAAGCCGATGGAAGCGTGGTCCACGACGGCTTGAGCGGTGAGTCTGTCGGCTGCGGCGGCCGACGGTGCGCCCGTGGTGAGTGGGGCCAGGCCGCCGCGCCCACGTGAGCCGGCGCCACCGCGCATTCCACCGCGCATGCCGCCGCCCATGCCGCCGCGCATTCCACCGCGCATGCCGCCGCGCATCCCGCCGCGGCCTCCGCCCATCATGGCGGTAAGGGTCAGGTCATAGTGAGAGGACCGGGCAGTCTCGGTGGCGGCAACGCCGGGCGCGCCATGGATCAGGCTGCCGGGGGCGCTGGCCCTGGGCCCGCCGCGCATGCCGCCGCGCATGCCACCGCCCATGCCACCGCGCATCCCACCGCGCATCCCACCGCGCATTCCACCGCGCATTCCGCCGCCCATGCCACCGCGCATACCGCCGCGCATGCCACCGCCGCCTGCGGCAGCGCGCGCGCCGGTTCGCATGGCACCGGCCGTGCCGCCGGCAGTGGGGGCGGCGCCGGCAGCGGGGGCGTATATCTCAATGAGAGGCGGGTAGCCGTAGCGGGTGAGGACGTCGGCGAAGGAACTGCCAAGGACGACACCTTTCTGGGTGCGGACGGGGGGGGTCTTGCCTTTGAGGCGCTGGGGATAGCCGGCGACTACTACGTCGCTGACGACGGCGTCGCCGGCCTCGGTGGTGAAGATCACGCCTACGGCGATGCCCTTGGTGTCGCGCAGGTCGTAGACCCATTGGCGCTGGCGCTCCGCGAGGGCGCCGGCGCGGATGGGCATGACCCAGAAGGGGGCCTCTGCGGCAGCTTGCTGGCCGAAGGTGGGTAGTCCGGAGGTAGGGACGGGTGTGGGGGTCTGGTAGAGTATTCCGCCGCCGGCTGGGAACAGGATGCCATCGGGTTCGCCGAAGGTCTGCTCTGCGAGGAGCTGGCGGGATGAAGCCCCGATGCGGACGCCGAGGAGCCCGTCCTCAACGGCGCAGGCGGGAAGGGCCATGAGGACCGCGGCGGCAAGCAAGATGGCAGCGGGGAGAAGCGGCTGCTTTGCCGGGCTACGCATTTCCGTTCTTCCTCTCCGGTCTCCAGTGAAGCCGGCGGGCGTTGCGGGATGAGCGGCAATTGGGTGAGGCGGCTGGTGACATAGCTGCACGGTTGGGCTACAGGTAGCCCCTCATCTCCTCGACGCTCAACCCAGTGGGAGGCAGCAAGTCCTGTGGTGTGGCTTCGAGGGCGGGTTGGGCCGCGCGTCCGATGTGTGAGCCGATGGAGATGGCATTCACGCGCATAGTGTCGAGCGTGAAGCGAACGCCGTGATCGAAGTAGGTCAGCTCGAGCGCGGTGCCGGCGGTGACGATTTGGTCGGGGTAGCCGTACTCGGCGATCAGGTCCATGTAGCTGCTGGTGAGGCCGATGCCTCTGCTGGTGCGGCCGCGGATGTAGAGGGCGTCGCCGGTGAGGGCGATGCGCCTGACCTCGCCGACTTGGCTGAGGGTGAGGACGAGGACCGCGCCGCCAGGGCGACGGTAGTACCAGTACATGCCAGGGCCCTCTGCCTGTGTGGCGCGAGCTCCGGTGGTGCGGGTAGGGGCTGCGGCGCCGCCGCGCGTGCCGCCGCGCATTCCACCGCGCATGCCGCCACGCATGCCGCCGCCCATGCCGCCGCCCATGCCACCGCGCATTCCGCCGCGCATACCGCCCATCATGGCGGTAAGGGTTAGGCTATGGTGAGGGGACCGAACGATCTCGGTGGCGGCAACGCCGGGCGCGCCATGGATCAGGTTGTCCGGGGCGCTGGCCCTGGGTCCGCCGCGCATTCCACCGCGCATGCCGCCGCCCATTCCGCCGCGCATACCGCCGCGCATACCGCCGCCCATGCCGCCGCGCGCGCCGCGCCGAGTAGTGCCACCGCCAGGGCCGGCGGGTCCGGCACGGGTGCCAGCGGCGGCTTGTGCGCCCTGAGGCTGAGGGGCGACATAGCCAAGGGTCCCGAGGGGTCCGATGTAGTCCGGCTGGCCGAAGCCGGGTTTGTCGAGCAAGTCGAGGGCTCTGTCGCCAAGGCGGACGCCTGCAAGCTCTCGCTCGATGGCCGAGGCGGAAGAGCCCAGGAGGCCAATGATGAGTGCCAGGAGGAGACACGGCCAGAACGATCTCGGCATGCAGAGACCCTCCTTGTCGCGCCCGAAATGGGCGCAATACGGCTCTAGACGGGCGCTGACCGGGAGTCTAACACAAAGGTGCGCTGGTGTCAACGGCAGCGCCGGCCGCGCGCTTTCGTAGATTAGACAGGAAAGTGAGGTGAAGAGTTCCATTGGTTTGGGGAATACTTGGGGAGGGCGGCTAGGCAGACTAGGCAGACTAGGTAGGCTAGGTAGGCTAGGTAGGCTACGTACTGGTGAGAGCATATGAAGCGACGTAAGGTAGTGAGAAAGACATCGGCTCGGCGGCGACCGGCCGGGGGACAGCGTATAAGGAGAGATGGGAGGGGGCAGCGGGTGCCGCTGGGGCCGGAGGTGCCGAAGTGTTGCACGTGCGGGAAGCCGCTGCCGAGGGTTCCGGTCACGATGGCGGTGGGGGCGGGGAGGAGTAGTGGGATCCAGTGTGCGAAGTGTTTCTATCCCGAGCTGGGGCAAGGGGCGAGGACGGGAGGCATCGTGTCCTCGGAGAGGACGCGCTGGTGGGCGAACATGCTGGATGGCGAGCGGGGAGGCAGCGGATAGACAGGGGGGAGGCGCGGCGCGAGGAGCGCGGGTGGGCCTGGCGCGCGGCGAAGGTAGGGCGTCGGCTGTCGGACGCCCGGGCGGGGGAGGTGGCGGAAGTTGTGGGGGTTATGCTCCTCCGGACACTGCGACCCGGCGGCGGGAGAGGTCCTCGGGTTGGGATGCCTGCTCTGCGATGAGCCTGCGGAGCTTGACGATGGCCTTGCTGCGCTGGGCGTAGACGCAGCCCACGCGCACTCGGCGGCTGCGGGCTATTTCCCGGATGGACTGGCCGGCGAGTAGGGACTCCATGACGTGGCGCTCGGCGCTGGTGAGGGAGGAGAGAAGGTGCAGCACCTGCTCGCGCCGGACGCTAATGTCCAGACGGTCAATGACCTCATCCTCGAAGCGATGGCCGACAGTCTCGGTCATGTCCTCGAGGGGGAGGATCGTCTTCATGTGCTTTGAGGCCTCCCCGCGATCGTGGAGATAGCCGGGGATGCGGACGAGGGAGTAGCGGTCGCGGAGCCAGTGGCGAATGGCACCGATACCAGTCTTGACCAGGTAGCTGGTGCATTCACGGGTCGCCCGGTGAGCGGCGGCTTCCCAGACAGCAGTTTCGGCTTCCTGGTAGAGGTCGCGGGCGGTCTCTCGATCCACCCCTAGCATGCCTATGTAGTTCCAAACCTGGTGTGCAACGGCTGCGTCCATGGCTGCGATGTCTCCTGTGAAGGCTTTTGCCGAAGTTACTGATGGCACTACAGGCAGTCAGCAGAGTGTCGTCTTGGTACTCACCTCCTGTGAGCGGGGCCAATAGGCGCGGGTAGTCTGGGGGCGGCGCTGAGCGACGGGCCACCGCAGTGTGTGGGTGGGGAAAAGGCGGGAGCGCCAACGGCAAGTGCGCCCGCTCGGGGGCGCAGTAGATGCCACCGCGGCTGCCATTGGCAGTACGGAGACAGCGGGATCGTGCCGTGACTGGGCTGCACCGTTCATCCCGTCTTCTCCTGTCGGCGGGGGAGTATAGCACATGCCCCCCAGGTTTGCAAGGGGCTGTGGGCTCTTTATTGGGGTTCTTGGGCGAGGGTGGTGTAGGGCTGGTGAGAGGCGCTGGTGGCCGCTAGGGGGGTCAGGAAGCGGTCGTGGCGTCCCAGCTCCGGAGTTGGATGTTGGCGAAGCAGTCGAGGTCAGGCGGATCGGGGCCGGCGCGGGCGAGCTTGTGAACGCCAGCGGCGGCGACCATGGCAGCGTTGTCGGTGCAGAGGGCGGGGTCGGGGAAGTGGACGCGAAGCCCGGCGGCCGCGGCGCGTTGGGCGAGGAGGTCCCGGAGGCGCTGGTTGCGGGCCACGCCTCCGGCGACGAAGATGGGGGAGTCGCCGATTTCGTCGGCGACCTGGAGGGTGCGCTCGGTGAGGGAGAGGGCAATGGACTCCTGGTAGGCGGCTGCGAGACGGGCGCGGTCGCGCTCCTGGGGTTGTGTGGTGCGGACGGCGCGGGCGAGGGCGGCTTTGACGCCGCTGAAGCTGAAGTCGCGCGAGTTGGAGATGTGGGCGCGAGGCATCGGCTCGACGCGACCCGGGAAGGAGTCGGCGAGGGCGGCGAGGTGGGGGCCGCCGGGGTAAGGGAGGCCGAGGAGTCGGGCGCCCTTGTCGAAGGCCTCGCCGGGGGCGTCGTCGAGGGTGCGGCCGAGGACGTCGTACTTGCCGTGGCCGTGCATGAGGACGAGGTGGGAGTGGCCGCCGGAGGCGATGAGGGCGAGGAGGGGGAAGGGGAGCGGCCCGTGTATGGCGGCGGCGTAGATGTGAGCTTCGAGATGGTGGATGCCGACGAGGGGGAGCCGGCGGGCCTGGGCGATGGCCTTCGCGGCGGCGACGCCGACGACGAGGGAGCCGACGAGGCCGGGGCCGTTGGTGACGGCGATTCCCTGGAGGTCTTCCCAGGTGACGGATGCGCGCTGCATGGCCTCGCGGATGACGGGGAGTATCATCTCGATGTGGCGGCGGGAGGCGACCTCGGGGACGATGCCGCCGAAGTGAGCGTGGAGGTCGTCCTGGGAGGCGACGACGTTGGATAGGAGCTGAACGCCATCGTCGGAGGGGCCGCTTACGATGGCGGCGGAGGTTTCGTCGCAACTGGTCTCGATGCCGAGGAGGAGCATGGGTGCGGGGTTCTGTTGGAGGGGTTGGCGCACCTGCCGCTCGGCGGGGCGCGCTGCGAGCGGACTCCGTCAGGGGGCGGCGCGCGATTTCCACCTAGCGTGGCCGTCGAGGTAGCCGAAGTTGTCGCCGCCGAGGTGTCTGGGCTGGGAGGGAAGGAGCTGCTGCGGGATGCCAGCGGCGTTCCAACCGGCGTCGCTCTCGAAGATGGCGACGGTATCGGCGGGATCAGAGAAGGAGGCGAAGTCGGCGCCGCTGAGGGTGGAGTTGTAGGCGTAGGCGCAGTCAAGGCCGTCAGCGGCGGGGCACATGTACACCTCGCGGTTCTTGACGTAGTCGTCCAGGTCGCCGCACCAGTTGGCGGCGGCGGGGAGCCTATCGTCATAGTCGGTCAGGTACATCTGGAGGGCGAGGGAGACGTTCTTGACGTTGCTGAGGCAGACGGCTTTGCGGGCGCTCTCGCGGGCCCTCGTGAAGACAGGGAAGACCATGGCGGCGAGGATGGGAACGAAAAGGAGGGCGAAGCCGGAGATGACGAGGCCGGCGATGGCGAAACCCTGGCCGCGGAGCCGGCCCTGGCTGCGGCCGATCTGGGCGAGGGAGATGATGCCGAGGATGAGGCCGGCGAGCGCGGTGATGACGAGGCCGCCGAGGAGGCCGAGGATGAGGGAGGCGACGGCCATGCCGCTGGTGCGAGGCGCCGCGGGGGGAGGGCCCGGGTGCGGTGGGGGCGCGGTGAACTGCTGTCCGCAGTAGGCGCAGTAGGGGGCGGAGTCGGGGATCTCCTGGGAGCAGGTTGGGCAACGCATGGTCGTCCTCCTCGCCAGTCGTAGATGCCATGTTAGCAGTATTCGGGGGAGGAGGCAAGCGGCCCGGAGGGCGGTAGATGGGTGGATGAGAGTGATTCGGGACAAGGGCGGAGCGCGGGGACGAGGAGGTGCTTTCGGGCGAGGGAAGGAGTGGCGCAGCCAGGGATGGCGTGAGGAGCGAGCATGGACGTCAACATCAGAGTTGCGGGGGCGGCGGGGCAAGGGGTGGAGACGAGCGGGGATTTGCTGGTGGAGGCGTTTGCGAAGCTGGGGGTGTACGTGTTCTCGACGCAGACCTATATGTCGCGGATTCGGGGCGGGTTGAACTGGTATGACGTGAGGATCGCGGACGCCGAGCTGTTCTCGGGTAGGGAGAAGGCAGACCTGCTGTTGGCGATGAGCGATGAGGCGCTCGAGTTTCTGAGGGGCGATGTGAGCGAGGGTGGGGTGGCGCTGTTCAAGGGCAGCGGCGGGGCCGATGTGATCGGGATTGAGTTCGGGAAGGTGGCGCAGGAGGTCGGGGGGTCGAAGATCATGGGGAGCGCCGTGGCGGCGGGGGCGGTGTGGGGGCTGCTGGGGTACGATGTGGGGGGGCTGGAGGCGGTGCTTGGGGCCCGGTTTGGGAA
>JALGTG010000007.1 GCA_029821495.1 Candidatus Hebobacteria bacterium | reverse complement strand
ACAGAAGTGACTGCGATCACTCGAATATCTCGCTGACGGATTCCCCTGTGTGAATGCGGCGAATCGCCTCTGCAAACAGGGGGGCAACGGAAAGCTGCACTATCTTGTCGCACCGCTTCTCGGAGGGAAGCGGCACCGTGTCTGTGACAACCACCTGGTGGACGGCAGCATCCTTTATGCGCTGGACCGCTTCCCCGGTGAACACACCGTGGGTAGCGCCAACGTAGATGTCCCGCACACCGAAGCTCCTGAGCGCTTTGACCGTCTCGATGAGCGAACTGCCAGTGGCTATCTCGTCGTCGAAACACACAACGACCTTGTCCGCGACATCGCCGACGACAGCGCGCGCCTCCACCTCGGTGTCGCTCACGCGCCGCTTGTCGATGAAGGCGAGGGGGATGTTCAGCCGAGTAGCGTATGCGCCGGCGCGACGCGCGGAGCCCGCATCCGGGGCCAGCGCCACGCAATCCTGCAAACCCAGCTTGCTGAAGTAATCGCACAGAATCGGCGTGGCGGACAGGTGGTCGGCCTGACAACCGAAGAAGCCCTGGACCTGCTCGGAGTGCAGGGTCATGGTAAGGATACGACTGGCGCCTGCTGTGACCAGCAGGTCTGCGATAAGGCGCCCCGCGATGGAGATCCGCGGCATGTCTTTCTTGTCCGACCGGGCATAGGAGTAGTACGGAATGACCGCAGTGATGCGCCGAGCCGAGGCCGACCGCAGCGCGTCGAGCATAATCAGCAGTTCGAGCAGATTCTCGCTGACGGGGATAGAGAGGGGTTGCACGACGAAGACGTCGCGCTCCCGAACGTTCTCCAGAATCTGGACGAAGATGTTCTCGTTCGAGAATCGGGAGATCCGCGATCGCCCGAGCGGGATGCCCAGGTAGTCGCAGATCGCCTGCGAAAGCGCCGGATTGCCGCTGCCAGTGAATACCTTGATGCGGTCCTGCACGTCAGCCCACCTCCCCCGCGCGACGGCCGATGTCGCGTCGCCAGTACGCCCCATCGAAGCCGATCTGATCGACGGCCCCGTAGGCCGCGTCTATCGCCTCCGGCAATGTGTCACCGAGGCCGGTGACTCCCAGCACCCGCCCGCCGGACGTCACGAGTCCCTCGTCCGTCTTCGTGGTGGCTGCGTGGAAGACGACGACGTCCCGCGTGGATTCGAGGGAGTCGAGTCCGTGAATGAGCTTCCCGGTCTGGTACTCTCCGGGGTAGCCGCCGGAGGCCATCACAACACATACGGCCGCGCCTCGATCCGAGGGCAGCTCTCCGTCTCCGAGCTGGCCGTCGAGGGCCGCCTCCAGCAGGTCGACCAGATCGCCGCCGAGCCGGGGCAGGACGACCTGGGACTCCGGATCGCCGAAGCGGCAGTTGAACTCGAGCGCCTTCAGTCCCTCATCGGTGAGGATGAGGCCCCCGTATAGGCACCCAACATAGGGCCTCCCCTCCGCCGCCATCGCCGCCATCGTCGGGCGCATGATCGTCTCCATCGCCTGTTCTGCCAGGTCGTCGCTGAGGAGCGGGACGGGCGAGTAGCAGCCCATACCTCCGGTGTTCGGCCCCTTGTCGCCGTCGAAGATGGGTTTGTGATCCTGAGAGGCGGGCAGCCGGAGCAGATTCTCGCCGTCGGCGAGAGCCATGATGGAAACCTCCGGGCCCTCCAGATACTCCTCGATCAGAACGCGGCGACCCGAGTCGCCGAAGGCTCCGGCGACCATCGCGGCCTTGATCGCCGTCTGCGCCTCCTCAAACGTGGCGGCAACCGTTACTCCCTTGCCCGCGGCCAGGCCGTCCGCCTTCACCACGAGAGGAGGTTCCTGCGTCTCGGCATAGGTTAGCGCGTCGGTGACATCGTCGAATGCCGCGAAACACCCCGTGGGTATGTTGTGCTTGGAAAGCGTCTGCTTGCACCAGATCTTGCTGGTTTCGAGCAGCGCGGCGGCCCGGCTTGGCCCGAAGATGCGGAGGCCGCGCTCCTGGAAGGCATCCACAATGCCCTCCGCGAGCGGCATCTCAGGGCCTACGACGGTGAGACCGATCTCCTCTCGCTCCGCGAAATCAGCGAGACCGCTCAGGTCTGAGCCCGGGATCGAGACGCACTCGGCCTGCTGCGCGATGCCAGCGTTTCCGGGCGCGCAGAAGATGCGTTCGGTGCGGGGGCTTTCTTTGAGCTTCCATACCAGCGCGTGCTCGCGTCCGCCAGAACCGACGACGAGAATGCGAAGACCCGACTTCATGCCTTAGCTCTTCCTTCCTGCTAGCCGCTGTCTGCTGCCTGGGGGCCGCGGGACGCAGGGCCGGCAGCTACTTTGACTCCCCCTCCGATCCCGCATCGGCATCCGTCGCCCGCGAATCCGCCTCCCTTTCCTTCTCGGCGGCTGCTTTGAACACTTCGAGCATCGCTTCTTCCGCCTCGCGATGGCTTGTGCGGATCTCCCGGAGACGCCGGGCGGTCTCCCGTGCGGCGGCGACGGCCGCCAGAAGAAAGAAGACCAAGCACGCAACGAATAGGATGCGCGCCAGAAGCAGCATCCCGGCGGGGTCTATGCCCAGATCTTGTGCCGCGCGGGCCCTGCCCGCAGACAAGAAGAAGCCGGACAGAGCGAGAAAGGAAAGGCCGAGCAGTCCAAGGTAGGCGCGATTCCGGAAGGCAGACATCCAGCCGGCCACCATGCAGAGACCGATGACGCCCGTAATGCCTGCGGCGAGTTGTGGTGACATGGCGGGATCACTCCCCCTCTGGCTCGGTGAACCTCTCCTCCAGGTTCTCGAAGCGCACGAACTCGTCTACCCAAGCGAAACGCACGGTCCCCGTGGGGCCGTTGCGCTGTTTGGCGATGATGAGTTCCGCGATGTTGCGGTCGCTCTCCAGATACCCGGCGGCGCGCAGCTCTTGCTCTCCGTAGTAGATGGGACGGTAGATGAAGCCCACAACATCCGCCTCTTGCTCGATCGAGCCGCTCTCCCGAAGATCGGAGAGCAGGGGCCTGCGCGGGTGTCCTCTGGCCTCCACGGCTCGGCTGAGCTGAGAGAGGGCCAGCACCGGGACTCGGAGCTCGCGGGCGAGAGCCTTGAGGGAGCGCGCCACCTGGGAGATCTCCTGATTGCGATTCTCGAAACGGCCGTAGCCGGACATGAGCTGGATATAGTCCACGACTATCAGGTCGAGACCGTGCTCTGCTCGCAGCCGGCGGGCCTTCCCCCGCATCTGAAGTACGTTCATCGTAGCTGTGTCGTCCAGGTAGACAGGGGCCTTATAGAGCTCGCTTGCCGCGATGGCGATTCGATCCATGTCTCCGCGGTCGATGTATCCCTGGCGAACGCTCTGCTGGTTTACCCCTGCTTCGGAGCAGAGGAGCCTGAGCGCTAGCTGCTCCTTTGCCATCTCCAGGCTGAAGACGGCGACAGTCTTGCTTTGGGTCTTTGCCACATGGCAAGCGATGTTTAGAGCGAGTGCCGTCTTGCCCATCGAGGGCCGGGCGGCGATAACGACGAGCTCAGACGGCTGGAGTCCGGATAGGTAGCCGTCCAGATCGTCGTAGCCGGTGAGCATCCCCGTGCCCGGCCGGTGGGATTCCTGCATCTCATCGATACGGTCGTAGGTCTCGCTCAGCAGCTCGCGGATCGGCGTGAACGCAGGTGTAATCGTCCGCTCACCGACCGCGAAGACTTGCTGCTCGCACTGATCAACGACGCTCTCGACGTTCTCGTCAGCCGAAGAGCGAGCCAAGTTGTGAATCTCGTGGGCGGCATGTATGAGTGCCCGTAGGGTGGCCTTCTCCCTGACGATCTTGGCGTAGTGCGTCACGGCCGCCGCTGTTGGCGCGGCCTCTTGCAGCGCCAGCAGATAGGAAGTGCCTCCCACCTCCTCTACCTGGCCGCGATCCTGCAGTCTCGAGTGGAGAGTCACGAGGTCGACCGGCGTACTCTCGTTGAACAAGTCTATGACCGCGCGATGGAGTATCTGGTGCTGAGGGCTGTAGAAGTCGTCTGGCTCGAGGAGGTCTACCACGCGAGCGATCGCTTCTCGTTCCACGAGCATCGCGCCCAGGGTGGCCTGCTCTGCTTCGAGGTTCTGCGGCGGCACTTTCTCCAGCAGCGGCGCTTCCACGGCAGACTCTCCTCTCGTCAGGGCTGGGCTTCCGACTCGGGGACGACTTCGATCTGGAGGGATGCCTCAACGTCCTCGTGCAGGCGGATCCTGGCCTCGTGAGCGCCGATGGTGCGGATGGGGTAGGGGAACGAGACTGATCGGCGATCGATCTCTATCTGGTAATCCGCCGCTAGCGCCTCCGCCACCGCGCTGTGGGTGATGGATCCGAACAACCGCCCTGCCTCTCCCGCCTTTGCCGCCAGCCGGAGAGTGATCTGCGACAGGCGTTCGCCAACCGCAGCAGCGTCGGTCGCCTCTGTGGCCTGCTTGCGCCGGATCGCGCCGCGGTGGTGCTCTAGGCCCTTCAGGGCTCCCTTCGTCGCCTCAATGGCCAGCTTGCGAGGAATGAGGAGATTGCGGGCATGTCCGTCGGCCACGGTGGCCACCGCACCTGCCTCGCCAACTCCCTGCACGTCCGCCAAGAGGATGACCTTCATAGGCACTGCCTCCGTGTGTCGGCCCTCGCCTGGTCCCGGGTCCTGCCTAGTCCGCGCGCGGGCTGTGTCGGCCGCGCCCTCCGGTCCGCTCCGCCGTCCGGCTCAGATGTCCGCGCGTCCGCCAAGGGTGTTCGCTCGCAGCCGACGATGTCCTTCCAAAGGCACTCGAACCGTGAGCGCGTCCGGATCTACTGGCGAGCGCCTGCTAGGGGTACGGAAACCAGGGCCTGCCCTCGATGAAGACCACCCGCCACGCGCCATCTTCGCGCACGGTGGTGAAGCTCGCCTCCGCGGGGTCCCAGAGCACCGAGACGGTAACGATCACGCGGTCGCTCTCAGTTGGGTGTTCCGAAACGGATTCGAGGTCCAGACTCGGGCCCTTGCTCTCCTCGCACAGCGCGGCGAACTCCTCGTATGGGTGAGCGGAGTGGGAAGCCGCGGAGAGATGCTCGTACGCCGCGCCGAAGTCGCTCTCGGAGAGCGCTTGGAGGTAGCCCACAACCGCTTCACTGGGCGTGGACGCCTGAGCCTGCTGCGGCGGGGCCGGCGCAGGGGCGGGGAGCGGATCGGGCGGCTTCGGCCGTCGCACGAGGATGATGGCAATAGCGGCTGCCGCCGCTACAGCTGCCAGCACGAAGATGAGCACCAAGCGCGTCTTCATGCAGGACCTCCACCGCCGGCAATGGTACAGGGCCGTATGGGCGGTGTCAAGCAAGCGAGGCCGGGAGGGGCGGGAATGGCAAGACACCTATTGATAACCGGTCCTCCCGGATGTGGGAAGACGACGGCCATCCGCAGTATCGCGACCGCGTTGGAGCAGTCGGGCGCCCGCGTCCGCGGGTTCTGGACGGAGGAGATGCGGGAGAGGGGTGGACGAATCGGATTCCGCGTCGAGACCGTGGACGGCAAGAAGGGAACGCTCGCCAGGGCCGGGATGAGAAGCTGCTGCCGGGTGGGGCGCTACGGTGTGGATCTCGAGAACTTCGAGTCGGTGGCAGTGGCCGAAGTCGACGCCGCCCTAGCAGAGGCTGCCAGCGGGGCGGCCGTGATCTTGGTGATAGACGAGATCGGGAAGATGGAGCTCTTCTCGCGCCGTTTTCGCGACGCCGTCGCCCGCGCGCTCGACGACGTTGCCCATGTAGTGGCGACGATCATGCAGCAACGGCACCCGTTCGCGGATGCGTTGAAAGCGCGCTCAGATGTGCGCCTGATTACGGTGACGGCTCGGAACCGGGCGGATCTGCCGGCGGCAGCTCTCCGCGAGCTGCTGTGAAGGCGGTCTGGGCGGCCTCGTACACAGTTTTCAGGGGGACGCCGTGCTCCTGTGCGGCCTTTCGGCAGTCCTCGTACTCGGGGGCGGCGTTGACGACCTCAGACCCCAGGCGGCCGACCTTGACTCGTATGGTGCCATAGGCTGTCTCAACGGCCCGCCACTCTCGATCCAGACACCTGCGGGCCACCTCGATGACGCGAACACCCAGGGTCGTGGTCTCGCGGAACAGGATCTCGCTCAAGCTGTCTGTGAGAGCCGGCTCGGCCAACACCGAGACCTCTGTGGCCGGTCGCGACTTCTTCATCACCACAGGGGTGTAGAAGACATCGAGTGCGCCCGCGGCAAAGAGCCGATCCATCAAATGGCCGAACAGCTCCGGGCTCATGTTGTCGAGGTTGGTCTCAATCAGCACTAAGCGCTGGTCCCGCGGCGCCTCCGTTGGTTCGCCGACGAACATGCGGAGCAGGTTTGGGTGGGGAAGGTCGAGGCCGCCCGCGCCCCATCCTACATCCTTCACCGTCATCGGCGGCATGGGGCCGAAGCTCCGAGAGGCCGTAGTCACGACGGCGGCGCCGGTCGGGGTCACGAGTTCGGCCTCCACTGGACCGCCGTAGGTCGGAACGTTCTTCAGCAGCTCCACGGTCGCGGGCGCGGGGACCGGCAGCCGTCCGTGGGCCGTGTCCACCCAGCCGCCGCCCAGTGGCAGGGGAGACGCGTAGACCTCTCGCACCCCCAGTCGATAGAGGCCGCAGAAGGCGCCAACGATGTCCACGATTGCATCGACTGCGCCCACTTCGTGGAAATGAACTTCGTCCACGGTAGTGCCGTGTACGCGGGCCTCGGCCTCGGCCAGTCGCCTGAACGCATCCCCTGCGGGGCAACCTACCTCGGCCGGCAGGCCGGCCTCACCAATCGCCTCCAGGATGTGACTCAGGCCGCGGTGTGAGTGAGAGTTCTCGGCTCTCACATGCACTCGCGTCGCCCGGATGCCGCGCTTGGTGACGGTTTCCGCCGTGACTTCGTAGCCGGTGAGGGGAAGGCGAGATAGGTCCGCGCGCAGGTCGTCGAGGGGGACACCGGCATCGATAAGAGCACCCAGCAGCATGTCCCCGCTGATGCCGGAGAAGCAGTCGAGATAGGCGATCATCGCTGTCTCTGCCTCCGAATGAGCAGCGCGGCGAAGTACCCCGCGCCAAAGCCATTGTCGATGTTGACAACGACAACGCCGGCGGCGCATGAATTGAGCATCGTGAGAAGCGCTGAGAGGCCCTCGAAGCTCGCCCCATATCCGACCGAAGTCGGCACTGCTACAACGGGCGCGGAGACGAGCCCCCCCACGACGCTGGCCAGCGCTCCCTCCATGCCAGCGACGACGATGATGGCGCGTGCCCTCTCGAGCTTCTCCCGGTGCGCGAGGAGGCGGTGCAGTCCCGCCACCCCGACATCGTAGATGCGCTCCACCCGGGAGCCCATCATTTCCGCCGTCACCGCGGCCTCCTCTGCCACGGGGATGTCGGCGGTTCCGGCGGTAACCACCGCGATGGCCTGCGCCCGGCGAGATGCTCGGCGCGGTCTCCCGATGACCATGATCCGCGCGCTCTCGTACCAGGCGACGTCCTGGAACACTTCCTTCGCGGCCTCGTAGATCTCGCCAGTGCAGCGCGTGGCAAGCGCGACTCGGTGCCGGTCACGGACACGACGAGCGATCTCCACGACCTGCACAATCGTCTTGCCGGCACAGTAGATAACCTCCGGAAAGCCCGTTCGCAGCTCGCGGTGGGTGTCCACCTTGGCGAAGCCGAGGTCTTCGAAGGGGAGTCCGCGGAGCCGCTCGACGGCGTCCCCAATGGAGAGCCGGCCGGCGCGCACGTCGCGCAGGAGACGTTCAAGCTGTCGTGCGGTCACGGCATGGCCTCGCGGAACTCGCGGACGCGCGCTACGGCGGGCCGATGGTAGAAGATCGAGCCCCCGGATACGAAGTCAGTTGCGCCGAGCTGCGCCAGCTCTGCGACGCTCTCAGGTTTGATTCCGCCGTCTACTGTGATGGTGACGGCGTCGTTGCGACTACGAATCATCTCCGCGAGGGCGGCAAGCTTCTGGAGGGATGAGGGGATGAACTCCTGCCCAGAGTAGCCTGGATTGACCGATAGCAGCAAGACGTAGTCCACGTCGTCGAGCACACCCTCGATCATCTCCGGCGGAAGGGCTGGGCCCACGGCCACACCGGGCTTGGCTCCGAGTTCGCGGATGTGTGCCAGAGACCCCTGAAGGTCTCCTTGGGATTCAGGATGGATAGCGACTCGATCGGCGCCGGCCTCGATCACCTGAGGCACCATTACGTCCGGCCGGGCCACCATTAGGTGTACGTCGAACGGCAGTGGAGTGACGGGGCGCAGAGAGCCGATCAGATCCCTGCCGAAGGTGATGTTCGGCACGAAGTTACCGTCCATCACATCGAAGTGGAGGCCGTCCACGCCCGCTTCGACGACTGCGCGAACGTCATCCTCCAGGTTTCGATAGTTGGCCGCCATTACGGAGGCGAATAGACGATGGCTGGACATTGGGCTAACCCGGTTGGCAGGCCAAGCTTCGACGGCGGCCACAGAGCGTCCTGCTCCGCGACATGCAGTGCCGACCTGGACCGACCGGAGGCCCACACAGCGATGTGCAGGACCTGCTCAGTCCCTTGGCGTCTGCGCCATCTGCGCCGCCAGCCGCATGGCTGCCACCATGCTGTTGGCGTCGGCCACCCCCTTGCCGGCGATATCGAAGGCAGTGCCGTGGTCAACGGAAGTGCGGATGATCGGGAGACCCAGGGTAACGTTCACCCCCGCGGAGCGGAGCCCTCCGCCGCGGCGGGGGGCAACCCCCAATGTCTTCACTGCGATGTGCCCCTGGTCGTGCGTCATCGCAACGACCGCGTCGAATTCCCCCGCGCGGTGCCGGGCAAAGACAGTGTCGGGCGGAAGTGGGCCGGCTGCATCAATGCCCTCTCCCCTCGCGTCCGCGACTGCCGGGGCCACTTCCCGCTCCTCTTCATCGCCGAAGAGCCCCGACTCACCTGCGTGGGGATTGAGGCCCGCCACGGCGATGCGCCTCCGCGTCACCCCCATCCGCTTGAGCGCGTCGTCGGTCAGGCGAATAACTGAGAGGACGCGCGATCTGGTAACTAGGCCGCAGGCCTCGCGAAGTGCCACGTGTGTGGTGACGTGTGACACGCGCATCTCATCGTGGACGAGCATCATGGCGACCTCGCGCACCCCGCAGAGACTGGCGAGCATCTCGGTGTGGCCCGGGTGCGGCACAGCCGCAAGCCGGAGTGCTTCCTTGTTGATGGGCGCGGTCACCACCGCGGCGACATCGCCCGCACGGGCGAGCCCGGCCGCCTGAGTTATGTATTCCGCCGCTGCTCTTCCGGCGGCGGCACTGACGCGTCCGATGCCAACGACAGACGGCTCCGCATTGCGGATGTCGAGCAGGCATATCCCTTGGGGATGCCGTTCGGCCTCCCGCGCGGTCTCGACGATGCGCGCTGAGAATCTGCGGCCGAGCGCGTCCGCCGCCCGGTGTAGGATGCGACCGTCTCCGACGACGAGCGGGCGACAGACGGCTCGCGCGCGGCGTTTCCCGAGCGCGGACACCACGACTTCGGGGCCAACACCCGCCGGGTCACCGATGGTGATCGCCAGCAGTGGCTTCGAACCGGCCGTCATCTGGTAGCCTCCAGCGCAGCGGCGCGCCTTGCGAGATAGGACAGCAGGCATACAACCGCTTCTTCGTCCCCGGCCGCACCGGGCTTCAGGGCGACAGGACACCCATCCAACTCCCCTCCGAGTGCAACGCCTGCGGCAACGCCCGCGAGGGGCTCATCATCTACGTCGATGGCCTTGGTGCCGAGCGCGGCAAGTACAGCATGCGCGGTACTGCCACCGCCAACCACGAGCCCACGCGGCCGCGAGCGCCTTGCCAGCACGAAGGCCAGATGGGCCAGGTGCTCGACGACCAGGGCCACAGGCTCTTCGACGTTGGGAAGCGGGCCGACGGCGTACACCAGAGTATCGCGCCCGGCATCCAGCTCGCGTCCAGCTTCCGCGATGGCGAGTGAGAGCTCTGGGACCGGCTCGTCTCTGCGGGTGAGCTTCTCACATGGGAGTCGCACCGTGGCTATGTGACCGCGCGACGCGGCCACTGACACCTGCCGCTCCATCGTGTCGCTGGAGCTCGCGAGAACGGCGAGTGCCGGGCCAGACCGCCCATCCGGCCAGCTCGACGGGGGGCGAGCCGGAAGGAGGGATCGGGCAACTGCGGCCGCGAGTCCGGCCGAGCCTGCGAGGACGGGCGGCGGCGTGAGAGACAGCGCGGCCTGGGCAATGGCGTCCAGGTCGGCGTCGGTTTCAGCGTCCGCGACTAGGACTGTGCGGCGCTCAATGTGCGCGGCAATGGCGTGGGCGCCAGCGCGGACAGTCGCGAGAGGGCAGTGACATGGCACCAGTTCCGCCCGCTGCGCGCGGATGATCTTCCCAATATCCGAGTGGTGCACAGGGGCTTCCGGATCCGCCGCCATCTCGGTGTCTGCAACCGGAGTCCCGTCCACAAACGCGACTCCGCCGACTGTAGCCCTCTTGCGTGCAGGGAATGCCGGCGCCAACACGATAGGTGCGTCGAGGGTGTTCTGTACGGCCGCCAGCTCCGCACCCAAGTTGCCGCGGAGGTTGGAGTCAACCTTCTTGAAGAGAAGTTCAGCGCCCACCGCCGTGAGTTCCTGCAGACTGGCGGCCACAAGCTCATAGGCCTCCCCTGGGGGGCGAGAGCGCGACTCCGTTGTCACCGCGGAGGCACGCCGTCCCTCATGGGAACGGGGCCGCTCGTCGAGCGATACGCCCACCGGCTCAGCGGGGCCGGCAAAGGCGGCTGCAGTGTCGGCCGCCCCCGTCAAGTCGTCCGCGGTGATGCCAATCGGTAGCAGGCCCATCGTCCATCTGCTTTCTGCGGCGGGCCCGGCCTGCCCTGCGGCAGGAGTGACCCGGGACAGCGACGAACCTGGGACAGCACAGTATGGGGAGATGATGTTGAGCGAAGAGCTGGCAATACTGCACGAAGTGCAGCAGGCCGATGCGGAGCTAGCGCGGCTGCGAAAGGCACTCGTCGGACTCGACACCGGGGACGAACTGGCGGCTCAGGTGGAGCAGGCTCAGCAGGAGCTGGGAGATCTGCGCGAGCAGCATCGCGGCACCGAGAAGGACTCGATGGACAGCGACCTCGAGTTGAAGACGCTGCAGGAGAAGAAGTCGAAATTCGAGGGCCAGCTCTACGGTGGTGCAGTGCGGAATCCGCGCCAGCTCTCAGACCTCCAGAGGGAGGTCCAACTGCTGTCCCGCGAGATCGGCAAGGTGGAGGACCGCCTTTTGGAGCTGATGGAGGCGCTGGAGGCGGAAAGCGCGGGAACCCAGAGACGAGAAGGCGAGCTGGCGGACATGCAGGAGCGCCTTGCGGCGGTGCGGGCCAAGCACGAGAGCGCGGGCAGTCGCCTGCGCCAAGAGATAGCTGAGCTCGAGGAGAAGCGCTCGGCAAAGGCTGGCCAGGTGGGGCCGGAACTCCTGAAGCGCTACGAGCGCATCCGAGAACGGTCGGGCAACCTCGGCCTGGTAAAGGTCTCTGGTACCACCTGTCCGGGGTGCCAGGTGGCGCTCCCCTCGGAACTCCTGAAGAGGTTGGGAGCAGGCCGGCAAGCCCTGACGTGTGAGAACTGCGGTCGTCTGCTCTTCTTCCCGGAAGGCGAGGACTGACCGGCGGCGGGCCGCGCGGCTGGCCGGCCGCTCACGCGCCTGTATGGGTGCGGCCGCGAGAGGCATCCAATGGCGATCATGGGGTCTGGAGCCAGGGAGGTGCGGGGAGAGGACCTCGGTTTGGAGAACGGCAGATGAAAGATGTGGCCGCGAGTACAGACAACCGCGGCATCACGGTCAAACGAGTCGGCGTCAAGCACGTGCACCTTCCCATTCGCGTGCGGCGGAAGAGCGGCGGATTCGACAGCGTCCTTGCGCGGATAGACCTGGGAGTGGAGCTCTCCCACCAGTTCCGCGGCACCCATATGAGCCGATTCGTGGACATCTTGTTCCAGTGGACCCAGAAGCCCATCAGCAAGCCTGAGATACAGCAGATGCTCGAAGAGGCCTGCGAGCGTCTGGGGGCAAGGCGAGCACGGGTGGAAGTCGCTTTCAAGTACTTCATCAACAAGAAAGCACCCGCCTCCCTGAGCGAGAGCGCTCTCGACTATGACTGCAGGTTCGAGGGCACGCTCGACAGCGGCAACTACGATCTCACCATGGGTGTGGAGGTACCGGTCACCATCCTGTGCCCATGCAGCAAGGAGATATCTCGCCATGGAGCGCACAACCAGCGGGCGATCATCAGTGTGCGAATCGGATCGCGCCCCGATGCCATCGTATGGATCGAGGACCTGGTGAGTATGATCGAGTGCCAAGGCAGCGCCGAGATATTCGCCCTGCTGAAGCGGGAGGACGAGAAGGTAGTCACCGAGGCGGCCTATGAGAATCCGAAGTTCGTCGAGGATGTGGTGCGCGACGTTGTAGGCGCGTTCCGGGCGGACTCGAAGATTGAGTGGTTCCGGGTCTCCTGTGAGAGTCTGGAATCGATCCACAATCACACTGTGTACGCCTTCCACGAAGAAGGCAGAGGGGCGCCAAGAGAGGGCGATGCACAACCCGCGGCGGAGATGCCACCTCGTGAAGGGTAAGGTCGCCGTTGTTGGGGGCGCCGGCCGAGTTGGCTCCAATGCGGCATACGCTCTTCAGCTCGGGCGCACGTGCGAGGAGATCGTCTTGGTGGATGTGGCGGCGGAGGCCGCGCGGGGCGAAGCCTTGGACTTGACCCACGGCCGCGCTGCGGTGGGTCACCCACGGGTGCGAGCGGGGGGCTACGATGCAGTAGAAGGATCGGACGTCGTGATGGTGACAGCCGGCTTGCGGCGTCGCCCTGAGGAGTCACGGCTCCAGTTGGTCGAGCGCAATGCCGCTCTGTTCCGCGAGATTCTGGCCTCGGTAGCCGAAGTGCAACTGGCGCCGGACGCCGTCCTGCTGGTGGTGGCAAACCCGGTGGACGTCCTGGTCTACCTGGCGGCCACCGGGTTAGGATGGCCGGCCAGACGCGTGGTGGGTCTGGGGACAATGCTCGACACGCTCAGATTCCGTTCGCTGCTCGGAGAGGTGCTCGGCCTCGATCCGTCTCGTGTGGATGCGCTGGTGCTCGGGGAGCACGGCGACTCGATGGTCCCCATCTTCTCCGCGCTTCGATACGACGGGCGGCCGATGCCGTCGCTGTCGCAGTATTCCGAGAAGGCGGTACGCGATGCCTTCGAATCGACGCGCACTGCCGGCGCGGAGTGCATCCGGCTAAAGGGAGGCGCGGGCTACGCGGTCGGGCTGGCCATACGCGAGGTGGTTAGCTCGGTGCTGCAGGATGAGGGAGCGGTGCTGCCGGTCTCGACGCTCCAGCCCCCAGGCGAGTTCGGGGGAGTCGCCTTCAGCTTGCCGACGCGCGTCGCGCGGAGTGGGGCTCAAGAACTGGTGCACACTGAGCTGTCGGAAGAGGAGCAGGCGGGACTGCTGCGCAGCGCAGAAGTCCTGCGCTCGACTATCGCCGATCTCGGGGGGGAAGCCACGCCAACCAGCAAGGGAGGGGAGCGATGAAGATCAAGTTCCTGGGCCACGCAACGTTCCTGATCACCACCGCCAACGGCACGAAGATCGTCACCGACCCCTACGAGCCGGGCGGGTTCGGGGGCGCGATCGCACACGGACCGCTGGAGGAGCCAGCAGACTTCGTGATGGTTAGCCATGAACATGGGGATCACAACTACGTGAGGATGGTTCCGGGCGATCCGGTCGTAGTGCGAGGGCCGGGCGAGCAGAAGCACGGCGAGATCACATTCCGAGCCCTTTCTACACACCACGACACCAGCCGTGGCGCCGAGCGCGGAGAGAACGTCGTACGGGTGATCGATGCCGACGAGATGGCGGTCTGCCATCTCGGAGATCTCGGTCATACTCTGGGCCCGGAGGATGCGACTGCGCTGGGCGCCATCGATGTGCTGCTGATCCCGGTCGGGGGGACCTTTACCATCGACTCCGAAGGCGCCACGGCGGTGGTCGAACTTCTCCGCCCTGGTATCGCCATCCCTATGCACTTCCAGACGCCGAAGGTCACTTTGGACATCGCCCCGGTCGACGGCTTCCTAGCTGGTAAGCCGCGTGTTCAGCGGATGGGCGGCTCAGAACTGGAAGTCACGAAGGGAACCTTGCCCGATCCGACCGAGATCGTCGTGCTCGACCCCGCTCTCTAGCCGGGCCATGCCGGTGTGACCGGGCTACTTCAGGTAGCCGAGCGAGCGGAGTTGCTCCCGCACGCTCGGCGGCACGGCCTCTGAAGCTGATGTCGCGCCCCGCGGGCCCGCGGCAGCAGCGGTGGGCAGCCAGATCCATATCCCCCAGTCCTTGGGCTTGGTGGGCACGGGAGGCTCATCCGCCCGCAAGACCCGAGCAGAGGCAGGGCCGATTCTCACCGGGGCGGCGTCGGCGGCTGTTCCATTCGTCCCCAGGTGGTAGCGCTCTGCCCCCACAGGTCGACCGTCCGCGCTGGCCGAGATCGCGGTGCTGTATTCGGCGTCACCCGGCTGGAACAGAATCACATGCGGATCGTCGCCGGCGGACAGCGTGATGCGCGCTCGGTGACGCAGTCGCGATCCCTGCTGTCCCCCCTCGCCCGGCGCGGCCAAGTCCGCTCCGTCCGACTGCTGAAGCGTCGGCACATCCAGATAGGCGAAGCGGCCATCGCACTCTAACTCAATGACAACGGCCTCGCTTCGGCGACCGGCCACTACTAAGCGATAGCCGCGAGCCGCCCCCATCGCCAGTTCGGCCAGCATGTGCCGCATACGGTGCAGCGTCATCTCATCGACAGCGGCGAGATTCGTCCTCTGTTCGGGGTCGGCGGAAAGGTCGTACAGCTCCTCTTCCTCCTGGCCTCGCCAGGAGATGTAGGACCACCGACCTTGGCGCACGAGCATTGCGTCACCGCGGCTCTCTGAGAGAAAGTGCCGGTCAGTCGCTTCCTCTTTCCCATCCAAGAGCGGAATCAGCGACCGCCCGACGAAGGCCTTCGGGACCTCTGCGCCGGCCAGCTCGAGGAGAGTCGGCGCCAGATCCACGAGTGCCACGGGTTTATCGATTCTGCTCCCCGCCCAGCGACCGTCCGGCAGGCGGAGAATCAGCGGCACCCGCACCACGTCCTGATAGGGAACGCCCCCGTGCGACATCGCCCCGTGTGCTCCCAGAGACTCGCCGTGATCGGCCGTTACGACAACGACTGTGTTCTCCCCCCATGGTTGGCCGAGAAGCCACTGGAAGAAGAACCGCAAGTAGCGATCGGTGTGGCGAGTCTCCCCGTCGTATAGATCGATGATGTACTGCATGTCGTCGGGGGACAGATCGTCCGGTGAGCCGTACAGGTCGGCCTCCGCCAATCGCCGAGGGTCGGTGAGAGGACCCAGGTAGCCCTGATCGAAGTGCTCAACGCAGTGCGCGGATGCCAGGAAGTAGTTGTGCACCTCGTATGTGTGAAAGAGCAAGAAGAACGGAGTGTCAGGGGCTTCGCTGAGGCGGCGCTTCAGCACGCCCACTTGGTCCGGCAGCATGGGCTCGTGGTCCGGCGACCAGTACCAGTCGAATCCCGAGTCCCAGCCAAGGGCAGGATTCAGGAATCCTCCCCCCACGCACGCCAGACTCGTGTACCCGGCTCTGCGAAGCTCTCCCTGTAGAGACCCCTCCATCGCCGCGGGCGGCAAGTAGCAGGCGGCATCTCCGTCTTCGGCGGCTGCGCCGGTAGAAAACCCCGCGCGGGAGCCGCGCACGAACCGGTAGCTGGAGGTCAGCAGACCGAGCACTGATGGCAGCGTCCATGTGGCCTGCGAAGAGGCGTCCTCGAAGAGCACCCCCGAGGCCGCCAAGCGGTCGAGAAATGGGCTCGTTTCCCTGTGGTACCCGTAGCACCCTAGGTGATCGGGGCGAAGAGCGTCCACGATGACGAGCACGATGTTGGGCCCCGCCTGCGGACTGGGCGCGATCAGGGCGGGGTTCACCCACACGGAGTAGGCATGGCTGAAGGTGTCCGGAAGCCCAGGACGTGGCTCCCCGATGATCTCCGTGGCAAGCTCGATCTCGACCTCTTCGCCGGACACACTGGAGAGGTCCAGCATTACGGGAGACCAGTTCGGCGTCTCCTCGGCGCTCCACCGCTTCACCTCTTCGGACAGGAGATCGGTCGTCCCGTCCTCGCCATGCACGCGAACGATGAAGCGCACTCCTCCGCCAACCTTGTCCCAGCTCTTGCGGGTGAGGCCGAAGGCCGTGCGGAGCTTCGCATCCCTCGGAAGCCGAACTCTCTGCCTGATCGTGTAGGGAGCCGGGACGCACAGGACCGGCTGGCCGGCGTCTCCCAGCCGGAGGCGAGCGCGACCGTCGCCACCCCGCCGAAGGGCTGCAAAGGAGCCGTCTCCCTCGAAGTGGTCTACGAAGTGGAAAGCCTGCCCCGGCAGGAGATCGAGCAGCGGCCCGGACTCTACAATGGGCTCCAACCTAGGCTGTGGCTCCGGTCCGGGAGCTGACGGCGAGCCGCATCCCTGCAGGACCAGGGCGCAGACCAGCAGCAGGAGCAAGTTGCGGACCGTTCGTCTTCCTTGCTTCCGTCCCGGGAAGTGACGGCAGACCACTCTACACCTCACAGTCCGTCGCTCGCGCGTGGGAATCCGAGCGCGCGTCTGTCGCGGACATATCAGCGCCGGCGGCGCCTCTTGGCGACCGCGCGCCTGCTAGGCTTGCGGTTCATCCGGTTGCGGATCGCCGTTTTGGGCCGGCTCGGCCCGGGCGGCTCTGCGTGGCCGAGCACGAAGTCGGGACGAGGCACCCGCTCGTCCGGAGGCAGCATCTCACAGAACTCGTGATGCGGTTCTGTCTGGTACCAGTAGGCGGTGGAGGAGTAGTCGTTGCTGTGGGCGTTTGCGTGCCCGTGCTCGATGGAGACACGCAGCGATTCGTGAAAGATCACCGGATCGGTCACGTGGTACCGGTACACCGTTATCCGCTCATTGTAGTTGAAGGGTGCTCCCGGCTTGTGATATGAGACACCGTTGTACAGATACGCGTTGCGGGGCTGCATGCCCCACGCATGGCAGAAATAGTCCTCGGAGCCGGTTCCGTGCATGTCTGGCGGCCATTTCTCTCCGTCGATCATGAACATATCGTCGCCCTCGCCCCACCAACCGCCACATAGGTTGTGCACGCTCAGACTGGCACCCACGAAGTGCCCTCGTCCACGCGCTTCGAGGAACAGGTAGTTCTCCCGATCGGTCAGGTTCGGGGTCCGGCCGATCTCCTCGCCCACATCCGTCTGCTGCTGGGGGCGCACCGGCACCCAGCCGTCGGTCGGATTCTCTCGTCGCCACTTGGCGTGGAGCCGGCCGTCGCCATCCGGCGGCTCCGGCAGCAGCTCGTAGTCTATGTAGAAGTAGAATGATCGGATGGGGATATCGGACTCGTTGACCAGCTCGATCCGCGCCTCTTCGGAGAAGGGCATCGGGAAGTAGCAATTCATGGCGGCGCGCTTCTCCTCGCCCGGCCAGGCGGACATGTTCAGCACGGCGCACGAGTATGAGTTGACTGTCCCGTGGCCCACTCCGAAGAAATCGCCGAGGGGCACGTCGATGCTGGGAGATCTCTCACCATCCCAGTAGGCGCGCAACAGGGCCTTGCGGAGATACCACTGGTCCTCCGAGTGCGCCGTCACCCAGATGTGACGGATGCATCCAGGGCCCTTGATGTGTGCGAGTTCTCGAGCTTCGCCTCCTCCGATCTGCCAGTAGTCGTGGTTGCCCCCGCGGACGTCGAAGCTCGATGCGCGCTTGGACTTGCCGCCGCGCAACGTGGATAGTCCCTCCAGCACTTCATGCCTCCTGTTCGCCAGTCTGCGGGGCATTGCTTAGACGTTTCCCGCTGCCGTTCCTGCGGGAGCGTGCCGCTGCCACTTGTGCTCGGCCGACGGCGTAGTTTGTCGTATGGCCATCGCTGTGCTATCCTGTGCTCCAAAACGTCAACGCGGGAATGAGAATGACTGTCACCATTGCTGAAGGCGCGGAGCGCGTTCTCCTCTCCGGCGACGAAGCGATTGCGAGGGGGGCCTTTGAGAGCGGAGTCACCGTCGCCACCGCCTATCCGGGTACGCCGTCGACCGAGATCCTGGAGGCCCTCGCGGCGTGCCCCGGTGTTCGCGCACAATGGGCTCCGAACGAGAAGGTGGCCCTGGAAGTGGCGCTTGGCGCATCTCTGGCCGGCGCGCGGGCAATGGCTTCCATGAAGCACGTCGGGCTGAACGTGGCATCTGATCCCCTCATGACGGCCTCGTACACCGGTGTGCGAGGAGGCCTCGTGGTCGTGAGCGCGGACGATCCCGGCATGTTCAGCTCCCAGAACGAGCAGGACAACCGTCACTACGCGCGGCTCGCGAAGATACCCATGCTGGAACCATCGGACGGCCAGGAAGCGAAGGACTACGCAGTTGCAGCCTTCGACCTCAGCGAGCGGTTTGACACGCCGGTGCTCCTGCGCATCACGACCCGGATCGCGCACTCCAAATCGCTGGTGGAGCTGAGCGAGCGAGCCGATCACCCGCCGGAGGGCTTCGTCCGCGATCCGGCAAAGACGGTCATGGTGCCGGCCCATGCGCGACGCCGGCACGAGCTTGTCGAGACCCGCGCGCTGGCGCTTCGGGACTATGCCGAGACATGCTCGTTCAACCGCATCGAGAAGGGCGACCGTCGGGTCGGGGTTGTTGTCTCAGGGGTGGCGTACCAGTATGTCAAGGAGGTGCGACCTCGGGCCTCCATCCTGAAGCTCGGCCTGACTCATCCGTTGTCTCCGGAGTTGATCCGTAGATTCGCGCGAAGCGTCGACCGCCTCTACGTAGTGGAGGAGCTCGACCCCTATCTGGAGGAGCAGATCCGGGCGATGGGAGTCAAGCTGTCTCACCCGCCTTCAACTCCGCGAACGGGGGAACTCTCGCCAGACGCAGTGGCGCGCTTCCTCGGGGTCCGCCGGCGCCGCGTCCGCGGTCCGGTGCAGGGACTTCCGCCGCGTCCACCGGCCCTCTGTCCCGGGTGCGGCCATCGGGCCCTTCTAACGGCGGTGAAGCGGCTGAAAGCCTTCGTCTCGGGGGACATCGGCTGCTACACGCTTGGGGTCCAGCCCCCGCTTCAGACGATGGACACCTGTGTCTGTATGGGGGCATCGATCGGTGTCGCGCACGGCGTGGAAAAGGCAACCGGTCGGTCGAATAACATGGTCGCTGTCATCGGTGATTCCACGTTCATCCACTCCGGAATCACGCCCCTGATAGATGTCGTCTACAACCAGAGCCCTACGACCATCATAATCCTCGACAATGAGACCGTAGCCATGACCGGCCACCAGGAACACCCGGGCACTGGCCGGACAGCGCGCGGGGAGGAGACGCATCCGCTCAGTCTGGAGGAGATATGCCGGGCTGCCGGCGTCCGGCACGTCTCTGTTGTCGATCCCTACGACCTGAAGACGACCCAGGACGCAATCCGGTCCGGTCTGGAGCGGGACGAGCCCACGGTAGTCATCGCTAGGCGGCGATGTGTGATCTTGGACAGAGAACGACCGCGCCGTCCCCTCCGGGTCGACGCGGAGCGGTGTATCGGCTGCGGCCTCTGCCTGGGGGTCGGGTGCCCGGCCATATCTGACGTCACGCCGGCCGGCGCGAAGAAGAAGCGAGTGGAGATTGCTGCGGAGCTCTGCGCCGGATGCTCACTCTGCGCCCAAGTATGTCCCGCGGACGCCATCACGGAGGTCGCCGACAGTGAGTAGAGTGACGAACATCGCGGTGGCAGGCGTCGGCGGACAGGGAGTGATCCTGGCGAGCGACATCATCGCGCAGGCTGCGGCTGGCTGTGCCCACGACGTCAAGAAGAATGAAGTCCATGGGATGGCACAGCGAGGCGGGGCCGTCGTCAGCGAGATACGGTTCGGGTCGCTGGTTCACTCTCCGATGGTCCCCGACGGCGAGGTGGACGTATTACTGGCACTCGAACTCCTGGAGGGCCTTCGTCACGTCCACCGACTCCGTGCAGACGGCCTCGTCGTCGCCAACGAGCTGCGGGTGGCTCCGGCCGTTCGACCCCCGGGAGCACAGGCCTATCCAAGAGACGTCCTGGCTCGGCTGCGGCGCACCGGTGGGGCGGTGGTCACCGTGCCGGCCGCCAAGCTAGCGAGGCGCGCCGGCAATGCACGCGCGGCGAATACCGTGCTGCTAGGGGTCCTCTCGCGGCACCTCGACTTGCCGCTGGAGGCCTGGCAGCAGGCGCTTCGAGCGTGTCTCCGACCCGACCTCGTGGAGGTCAACCTGCGCGCCTTTGAGCTCGGCCGGAGGCGACGGACAGCACCCAAGAAGTAACGAAGCGTCGAGGGGAATCCACGCGATACTCACGCGGAAGGGCCATGCCGGGCGTTCGAGTACGCGTGCTGCCGGCGTGACTATGGAATAACCTAGACGGTCATGAAGGCGCGAAGCAAGGGCCAGCCACCGCCATAGCAGCGCGTGGAGGGCGCTATGTCTGCTTCGCGAGTACGGCGCACCGGCAGGCGGCTGTACCTGGGCTCGCCCGTCGTGCCGATCAACCCGCCTCCGGCTTATCTCCGCCACCGAGCGGCGGCCGCGCGTGCCGACAGGGCGCGACGCCGATCCATGTTGGTGCGTCGGCTCCTGCTCGTACTGGCATGTCCGCTCCTCTACGTCGCTATAGGTAGAGACTTGATAGCACTCGCGGTCGCCAAGAAGGACACGGCCGTGATGGAGATTCGGATGGATACACAGAGACTGACCAAAGACTTGGAGCGAATAGTGGACACCAGCCAAGTCCGGAGTGCCTCTGAGAGCGTCTCTCCCATAGCGTTCACGTCGGCCGCTGCTCTTATCGGCGAAGGGGACCCGGACGACGTCGACGCGTGGCTCTGTGATGAGCCGGTCCGCTTCTCCTCCCGTGCAGACTGACAACTCTCGGGAGAGTGCACTCCGGAGGCAAGCCGTCGTGCTATAATCCCCCTGATTCGGTATACGACGCCGGAGCGGGATAGTGTCAGTACGAGAGCTGATCGCAAGGAAGCGCGACGGCGGCGAGCTGTCGAGCGACGAGATCGGGAAACTGATCGAGGCATACGCGAGCGGGAGAGTCGCAGATTCGCAGATGGCGGCGCTGCTTATGGCAGTGGCCCTGCGCGGCATGACCGCCAGGGAGACGGCTGACCTGACGCTGGCGATGGTCGCGTCCGGGGAACGCCTGGACCTGTCAGCCATCCCTGGCACCAAGGTGGATAAGCACTCCACGGGCGGCGTAGGCGACAAGACCACGCTCGTGGTTGCGCCCTTAGTCGCCGCGCTCGGCGTCCCTGTGCCCAAGATGTCCGGCCGTGCCCTCGGACATACGGGTGGAACCATAGACAAGCTGGAGGCCATACCCGGTCTGACGACTGAAATGTCCCCCGAGCGCTTCCGCTCGCAAGTGGCGGAGATCGGGGTGGCGATCGCCGCCCAGACCGATGATATGGTCCCCGCCGACAAGCAGATCTACGCGCTGAGAGACGCAACCGCCACGGTGGATAGCGTTCCCTTGATCGCGAGTTCCGTGATGAGCAAGAAGCTCGCGGTCGGCGCGGACGCCATCGTCATTGATGTTAAGGCGGGCGGGGGTGCCTTCATGCCCGACCTCCAAAGCGCGCACGAGCTGGCCAGAGCAATGGTGGACATAGGCCGCCGTGCCGGTAAGCAGGTGGTTGCACTGATAACTCGCATGGATGATCCCCTGGGGACGGCTGTGGGAGACGGGCCGGAGTTGATCGAGGCCGTACAGACGCTCGGCGGCGCGGGGCCGGCGGACCTCGTAGAGCTGTGCGAGATCCTCGGCGGCCATATGCTCAGTCTCGGCGGCGCAGCCGCCAACCCGGATGACGGCCGCGAGCGTGTCCGCCGTGCGCTCGCAGCGGGCGCGGGAGTCGCGAAGCTGCGGGAAATGGTCGTAGCTCAGGGCGGACGGGTCGAGACGGTCGACAATCCTGAGGCGCTGACCGCCAAGGCACAACGTGTTGCTGTGCAGGCGGCGCGGGATGGCTGCGTAGCGGCGATCGACGCTCGGAGCATCGGCCTGCTCGTGCGCGACCTGAAGGCCGAGGCCGGAGAGCGGAAGTGGGAGTGTGGTGTGGTGCTGCACAAGAAGGCCGGAGACTTCGTCAGGGGGGAGCCCCTGGCAACTGTCTTGGCTCCTAAGGAGATGGACCCTCCGCGCGAGTGGGCAACTGCTCGGCTGCGGGGCGCGTTCAGAATGGCAGACAGCGCGCCGGCCAGGCCGGACATACTGGCCGGAATCGTAACGACGTAGGGAAGCGAGCCGACGGAGTTAGTGCCGGGGCGGCTTCGGGCGAGCGAGGCCAACTATAAGCGCGCGACCATCAAGCTCTCGCCCATTCAAGGCGGCAATCACTCCGGGCACCTCTTTCGGGTCGGACAGCTCCACAAACCCATACCCACGTGACCGGCCCGTCGCGGGATCCTGTATCACCCGAGCGTCGACTACTCGGCCGAACTCCCCGAAGAGGGCCGCGAGGTCGTCCTCTGTGCTCTCCCAGGGAAGATTCCCGACATAGACTGTGGCTGCGTCCCTCGGCACGGCACTTTCCCCCAGATGGGTTGAGACCTGCTCGCCTGTCGCGTTCTGTCCAGCAACAGACGACGAAGCGGCAGCCCCGAGGGTGTAGGCAAGCGACGAGAGGTGTGCCAGCAAGGTCTCACGAGTGCCGGCTGCCTTTAACTACCCGGTTGCGGATGCTGCTGGTCGGGAGCCCTCCTGTCCGATTCCCACTTTCCGCTGTCAGGGCGCACGCCCCGCGCGTGAGCGCGGTACAGACAGGCGTGCTCCCCATGTAGCACTAAGCCCTCTGTGTCGGGTGGGAGGCAAACGAACCGCTCGCCCTTCCACGGCTTACCGAACCCGAACGTTAGCGGCCTTATTACCCTTCGGCCCGGGCGTGACGTCGAGTTCGACTTCCTGCCCCTCGTACAGGGTCCTGCGGCCGGGTACGTTGCTGACGATAACCGAGTAGTGCACGAACACGTCACCCTCTTCGGTCTCAATGAACCCGTACCCCTTGGCGTCGTCAAACCACTTGACTCTGCCAGTGGCCACTGTCAACTCCTTTCCGGCATCCTGAAGTCTGAACGCCAAGGGAAGACGACAGACAGGATCACTGGCAAATCTTCCCGCCACGCTCAGACCTGTCTCTGCGTACGGGTGTTACCCGACGGCGCCAACATAGCATCATATCGGTGGAGTGTCAAGCTACGGGCCACCAGGCTGGCCGGTCTTCCATCAACCGCCAGCGAGGAAATCGCCCACACGGAGCGAACGGCATAGGTAATGGATCTTAACGCGCGCGGGCTACAGCTTCTGGACCGTTACCGACCCCTCGTGGACGCCGAGATCGCGCATGTCCTGGGCGGGAGGGACAATCCCGCGCTCTATGGCATGATCCACTACCACCTGGGCATCGACGCCGGCGGCCGGGCTGATGGGGCCAGTGTCGGCGGCAAGCGGGTTCGTGCCACGCTCTGCTCACTGTCCTGTGAGGCCGGAGGCGGAAGGGCGGAAGCGGCCGCTCCAGCCGCCGCGGCAGTCGAGCTCTTCCACAGCTTCACGCTGCTGCACGACGACATCGCGGATCGAGACGAGACGCGGAGAGGCAGACAGACAGTCTGGCATCGGTGGGGTGTCGGAGAGGCAATGCTGGCGGGTGATGCGCTGTTCGCGCTCGCAAATGTCGCGGTGAGCCGATTGGCTGGGGCGGGCGTGTCCGGAGACGTGGCTGCCCAGGTCTCCCGCGAGCTCAACGAGACGGCCCTTGCAGTCTGTGAGGGGCAGCAGATGGACCTGGCCTACGAGGGCCGCACCAACGTGAGCGTCGAGAACTACATGAGCATGATCGGACGTAAGACGGCCGCTCTTCTCGCCGCGGCCGCCGCTATCGGGGCTAGGGTCGCTGACGCGTCGGGCAGCGTGGTTGATGGTCTCCGCGCCTTCGGCCTCCATCTGGGGATAGCGTACCAGATCAGAGACGACCTGCTCGGTATCTGGGGAGACCCCGCTCGCCTTGGCAAGCCGGTAGGCAGCGACCTGCGCCGCAACAAGAGGTCGCTTCCCATTCTCCACGCCCTGGCAACAGCTTCAGAGGACAGGAGTAAGCACCTGTCGGACAGTCTATCGCAGGGAATCGAGACGGATGAAGAGGCGGCCGCGATCGCCGCCGAGTTGGCCGAGGTGGGATCGAGGACCTTCTGCAAGCAGACGGCGCGGGAATCGCTCGAGCGCGCCCTCGCAGCGCTCGATGCCATCCCCCTCCAGGAGCAGCCCGCGCGCGATCTGCGGACACTGGCGAGCTACCTGATGGAGAGGGCATACTAGATGGCAGTCAGAGTGCTCGTCACCTACGACTTGGCGGAGAAAGACGCTGAAATGCTCCGGCAGGCCGCCGGCTCGCTCGTGATCGAGAAAGCGACGAGCATGGAGGAGGCGCTTGGCAAAGCCCTTGACGCAGAGGTGATCCACGCGGGCCGCTGGTCCGACGAGTTGTGGAAGTCCGCACCGCGGCTGAAGTGGGTGCAGTCCGGGGGTGCAGGCGTGGAGCGGTTCCTCACGCCGGACTTCGTCTCCAGCCCGATTACCCTGACCAATGCGCAGGGCGTCTATGCTGTACCCATCGCCGACCATGTGATGGCCTTCGTGCTGCACTTCTCGCGGCGCTTCAACTTACTGGCCCGCAAGCAGGCCGGACACGCGTGGGCGAATTGGGGCGAATGCGACCCGGACGAGCTTGCGGGCAAGACGCTCGGCATCGTGGGCCTGGGCGGGATCGGCTCCGAAGTGGCAAAGCGAGCAAAGGCATTCGGGATGCGCGTCATCGCTACCCGGCGCCGCACCGACCGACCTTCCGACTGTGCCGACGAAGTCCGCAGCGACAAAGAGCTGCCCTGGTTGCTGCGGGAGTCCGACTTCGTCGCGCTCTGCCTCGCCCTCACCCCGAAGTCCCGCCACCTGATCGGCGAGGACGAGCTGAAGTTGATGAAGCCGACCGCCTGTCTGATGAACATCGGCCGGGGAGGACTGATAGACGAGCAGGCGCTCACCGCCGCGCTCAGGCAAGGCGCGATCGCGGGCGCCGGCCTCGACGTGTTCGAGCAAGAGCCCCTGTCTGCCGACAGCCCGTTCTGGGACATGCCCAACGTCATGGTCACCCCCCACAACGCCGGCAGCTCCCCTCGCTCCCACGAGCGCCTGATGGAGCTGTTCCGCGAGAACCTGCGGAGGTATGTCGCGGGCGAGCCGTTCCTGAACGTAGTGGACAAGAAGGCGGGGTACTAGCGGATCATCTGTAGTGCCGGAGCTCGCCTGCTGCCTGTTGTGCCCGGCTACTCAATCAACACCAACCCATAGTAGTTCTGCGGGCAGGCGTGGTCCTTGACGACCTCGATGGGGAAGCCGTTGCCGCGGGCGGTGGCGAAGACGTCAATCCCGGCGGCCTCCATGGAGGGGCGGGCCTCATAGGGATGTTCGCAGTGCTCGAAGTTGCACTCGTCGCATAGGTCGCAGGGGCCGGAGCCGAAGGCGAGGGCCTTGTAGTGCCCGGCGAGGAAGGCCTCGCGCTCGAGGTCGGCGACGATCTTCTTGATGGAGCGCCAGTTCCCTTCACCCGGGCAGTGGACTAGCAGTGCGACTTCATAGCAGTCCAGCACAGCTCGCGTCTGCTCGGGAGTCGGAGAGTGCGGCGGGCAGGTAAGCCGCTGCCCCCATCCGCCGCAGCCGAACTGGCACTTGAGGCGCACCCAGGGCGCGGTGACGACGGTCTCGGGCGAGATCACCTTCGCCTCCGCCGCGCCAAGCCGCTTCGCGGCCTCGATCCACTTGGCTACATCCCTAGTCTGTCGCGCCGTCGGTCTCCTGGTACTCTCGCTCATCGGTATTGACCCTCCGCGGCACGAGTTACAGCCAGCGCGGGCATTATAGCGATCGCGCCTCAGACGCGCAAAGCCCGCTTGCCATGTTATGGCAAGCGGGCCCTACGAAAAGCAAAGCTCCCGGCAACGACCTACTCTCCCACAGGGCTGCCCCTGTCAGCGCACAAGCTGGTAGATAAGCGGTCGGTAGCGCGGTGGAGGGATAGGCTTGCCTGCATCCAGGGCAGCTTCCAGCCACGCCCGCTTGGCCCGCTCGACTTCGGCCAGGGCCTGTTCGGCAGTGTCGCCGAAGGCAGAGCAGGCTTCCAGATCAGGAATGTCGGCGATGTAGCCGCCATCCTCTTCGCTGTAGAAGATGTTGATGTGATAGTCAGCCATCTCTAGTCCTCCAGCGTCAGATTATACCGCTCGACCAGGCGAAGGAGCTGCTTGATCTGATAGGGCTTGGCTTCACCTTTCACTTCTTGGAGGTTGAGAAGCTGCGTCAGGTCAGGATGAGCGAAGATGTGATGGCTGCCGCTGACGCGTTGTAGTCGAAAGCCGAATCCCTCGGCTAGGTTCACCATGTCTGCGAAGGAGACATTCTGCAGGGCTCCGTCGGCGAGCCGCTTCAGCAGCTTCCCTCGGTTCATGCGATGCCCTTTGTGTGCCACTCAACGTGCTTGAGTTCGTCGGGCAGGAGCTTGTCTCCTGCCCCGGAGGCGTTCGTTGGCATAGGAGGCACATTCTCGTGCCGATCCCCTCTTTGATCGCGACAGGAATGTCGCTCCTACGGGCGGCCCTATAAGAAAAAGCTCCCGGCAACGACCTACTCTCCCACAGAGTTTCCCCTGCAGTACCATCGGCGCGGGAGGGCTTAGCTTCTCTGTTCGGAATGGGAAGAGGCGTTTCCCCTCCGCTCTGGTCACCGGAAGCAAAACGTGCAATAGTCGTGAGAGCGACGGAGACGTCTGGCGACACTCTTCTATGCCACCCGATCTGCCCTCTGGAAGGGGGCAAGCCCTCGGCCTATTAGTACCGGTCAGCTAAACACGTTACCGTGCTTACACCCCCGGCCTATCAAGCAGGTAGTCTTCCTGCGGCCTTACCCGGTTAACCCGGTGAGAGGTCTAATCTTGGGGAGGGCTTCGCGCTTAGATGCTTTCAGCGCTTATCCCGGCCGGACATGGCTACCCAGCGTTTGCCCCTGGCGGGACAACTGGTACACCCTAGGTCCGTCCACCACGGTCTTCTCATACTGGTGGCAGCTCCCCTCAGACCTCTTACGCCCGCGACGGATAGGGACCGAACTGTCTCACGACGTTCTGAACCCAGCTCGCGTACCGCTTTAATGGACGAACAGTCCAACCCTTGGGACCTTATCCAGCCCCAGGATGCGACGAGCCGACATCGAGGTGCCAAACAGCCCCGTAGCTGTGAGCGCGCGGGGGCTATAAGCCTGTTATCCCCGGGGTAGCTTTT